>JBQTHP010000083.1:0-3017 GCA_052389755.1 Gammaproteobacteria bacterium | reverse complement strand
TAGCTACCTCAAGGCAAATACTGCTGAGGTGCTGCGAGAGCTGACAGAGCAGCGCAAGCGTCCTATGAAGAGACGCAGGAGACCTTGGCGCTGCTCAAGATTCTGGCGCTCGGCAGTCAGCAGATCGCACGAGGCAAAGTCAAGCCCGCTGCCGAAGTGGTGAAGCGGCCGCGCGATCGGAACGCGACTGACTGATCCGGTTCGAGGTTCTCGTTACGGAAGCCGCGGAGCAGGACCCGGAACGCGGCTTCGTCAGAAGGTCTCGCGCTGATAGATCAGCCGTCCGTTGCCCTTGTAGACGCCGATGCAGAAACGGCTGCAACGGTGCGACAGTGACGGAGATCACGACGGTACCGATGCAATCGATGGTTGCGACAGTGCCATCGCCTCGTGAGCGGAGCTGGGTGCCGGAAGCTGATTGATGTGTCCGCGCTGATATGGCTATAATAGCCATATGGAAAGGGCCACCATTTCAAAGCTCAAGGACAACCTCAGCGCCTATCTCCGCAAGGTTCGCGCGGGCCAGTCGGTCGTGATCTATGACCGCGATGTGCCGGTCGCACGGCTCGAGCGTATCGAGAGCAGCGGCCGCGGCCCCGACCGGCTCGCGCTGCTGCGCGCGCAGGGCCTCGTCCGGCCCCCCGCGCGGCCGCTCGCGGTAAAACAATTGCGTGCGCTGTTGAAACCTGTGCCCCGCAAAGGACGTCTCGGTGAGGCGCTGCGCGAAGAGCGCGCGGAAGGGCGCTGAGGTCCGACGGCGGTGCGCTTCTGGGACGCCTCCGCGGTCATTCCGCTCATTGCGGACGAGCCGAGCCGTGAGCGCATGATCCGTCGGCTGGAGGAGGACCCGCAGATCCTCGCCTGGTGGGGCACTCCGGTCGAAGTCGTCTCCGCGCTCGCCCGCCGGGAGCGTGAAGGCCAACTGAGCGCCGACGATGTGACGAGCGGGCTCATCACGCTTCGTCAGCTCGTTGATGCCTGGCACGAAGTCGTGCCATCGGACTCGGTGCGCCGGACGGCGGAACGTCTCCTGCGCGTCCATCTGCTGCGCGCTGGCGACAGCCTGCAGCTTGCCGCCGCCGTTACGGCAGCTGACTACGATCCCGCGACGCTCGAGTTCGTGTGCCTGGACGAGCGGCTGAATGCCGCCGCTCGCCGCGAAGGTTTCGTCGTGATCGACGGCTGACGATCCAGCTGGTGCCCGGGGCCGGACTCGAACCGGCATGGGGTTTCCCCCAAGGGATTTTCGTACTCGCTACAACTTTCGTTGCTGCGCTTCACCGCGCATTTGGAGTCTGGACTTTCTCTTCACCGTGCAGCGAAATGGCGATTTCGCGGTTTAGGTGGGGGCCGTAAAGTCTCTACACTTTCCTCGGCGATGCGCATGAAGCAACCACGATACACGCCTCAGGAACTGAGCGATGCCATTGCTCAGGCTTCTTCCATTCGGCAAGTTCTGATTCGCCTGGGTCTCGCTCCGTATGGAGGAAATTACGAGGGTATCCGACGCGCCTGTGCGCGTTTGGGAATTAGCACCACGCATTTCCGGGGTCGCGGTTGGAGCAGGCATGCGGTCCTGGGCCCGCGCAAGCCTGTATCTGCGTACCTCAATTCGGATGGCTTGATTCAATCCTTCAAGCTCAAGAGGCGCTTGATGACCGCGGGACTGATGCGTCACCAGTGCGCCAACTGTCGACTCGAGGTTTGGCAAGATCATCCGATTCCTTTGGAACTCGACCACATCAACGGGGACAAGCGCGACAACCGGCTCTGCAACCTTCGTCTGCTGTGTCCCAACTGTCATGCCCTCACTCCGACATATCGGAGTAAACGACGTCCGAGGCTTAGCTCGGGATTGCAGTCGCCGTGAGGCGGTCCTGTTTCCCCGAATTTGACCCCATTCACTCGGGCGTTTCCGACCCGCGTGCTCAATCGCTCAAGTCCCTTGCGTCTACCAATTTCGCCACCCGGGCAATCGAATGGCCGGCGCATTGTAGTCCCTCGAGCCCGCGACGCACCGCATGGAATCGATGTGAACCGGTAGCGATAACCTACTGAATTTGCGAGACTGCCGGCCGATTTCTTAACACGGCTGGGGGCCATGCATCTACGCGCGGAAAATCTGCACGTGTGGCGCGGCGAGCGTCACGTGCTGCGTGGCGTCGACTTGGATGTCCGTGCCGGTCAGGTGCTGCAGGTGTCAGGCCCGAACGGCTCGGGCAAGACGAGCCTGCTTAAGACGCTGTGCGGGCTGCTGCATCCCGAAGCCGGACGCATCGTCTGGAACGGGCGGGACACGAAAGAGGACTGGGCGGAGTTCCACTCGCATCTGGCGTACGTTGGGCATGACGTGCCGCTGAAGCCCGAGCTCACCGTGCGGGAAAACCTGAGCTACTGGACAGGCCTGCGTCGCGTCGATGCGAGCGTCGATATCGAGGACTCGCTTCGCGTCGTCGGCGCCGAGGCCCTGCGCGAGCGCTTCGCGCGCACGCTTTCGGCCGGCCAGAAGCGGCGCGTGGCGCTCGCCGGTGTGCTCGCGCTCGCCGCGCCGCTGTGGCTGCTCGATGAACCGACCACCCACCTCGATTCAGAAGGTCAGGCGCTCATCGCCCGGCTCATCGACCGTCACGCGGCCCGCGGCGGACTCGTGATCGCGGCGATTCATCAACCGCTCGCGATCGCCGACGATCGGGCGCGGGCGCTGGATCTCGCGGCATGAAGGGCATAGCAGCTCCTTCGGCATTGGCCACCGCGAGACTCATCTGTGCGCGCGACCTGCGCATCGCTTTCCGGCGGCGTGAACAGATCGCGCAGCCGCTCGGGTTCTTCGTGCTCGTCGCGATGCTGTTTCCCCTGTCGATAACGCCGGAGCTGTCGCGATTGCGTGACATCGCGCCCGGTGTGCTCTGGGTCGCCGCGTTGCTATCCTCGCTGCTGGCGCTGGAGTTTCTGTTCCGGGACGATGCCGCGGACGGGACGCTCGAGCAGTACGCGCTCTCGGGGCGGTCGCTGACCTG
>JBQTHP010000082.1:0-4610 GCA_052389755.1 Gammaproteobacteria bacterium | reverse complement strand
TCTATCAACAGGACACCTCGAATTCAACCCGCCGCCGAGCAGGCCCCCCACCCAAGTGCGGGGCCCGCGCAGGCGGCCTCACGAATCACCCGGATCCTTGTGACCCACGGAGATCCCGGAAGGACCGAAAGTTGATGTGGAGGCCTTGCCACCAGCTGTGGTCAGCGCCCTCAGAGCAGGCACCGTGAACCTGAATGATCCCGCCGTCACTCGCCAACTCCTATCAGTCAACGCCGTTGTGGGCGTCATCGGCAGAATCAGCTCGACAGGAGCACTCGAGTCGATTGGGGTGACGTGCGCGCTGTGTCATTCAACGGTGGATAACTCCTTGGCGCCCGGTATCGGGAGACGTCTCGATGGCTGGCCGAATCGCAGCCTGAACGTCGGCGCGATCATCGCCCTGTCACCGGTGCTCAACGACGATCAGCGGGCCGTGTACACGAGTTGGGGGCCTGGCAAATACGATCCACGGTTGACTGCGTTCAACGGGAGCACCTTTATTCAACTCAATCGGTCATCGCTTCCAGTGGTCATCCCTCCTGCGTATGGGCTTCGGCACGTCGATTTTGAGACGTTTACCGCCGATGGGCCGATCTCATATTGGAACAACTATGTCGCGGTCACCCAGATGGGCGGGAAAGGAAATTTCAATGACCCGAGGATTCGGCTCAGCGTGACGCAGACGCCTGATTTGGTCACGCCCAAGCTCCCTGCGTTATTGGAATATCAGCGATCGCTGAAAGCGCCGACGCCACCACGAGAGACCTTCGACATGCCGACCGCCCAAAGAGGACGGCGGGTGTTTTTCGGACAAGCGCGGTGCGACACATGCCACACGCTGCCGGCGTTTACCGACGTCCGCCGAGAATCGAATGCCGACACGCCGGTCCTTCATGCGCCGTCAGAGACTGGCATGGAGCCGGTGTATGCGTCTCGGAGCGCGACCGGACAGTATCGAACATCGCCATTGCGCGGCCTGTGGCAGCATCCACCGTATTTTCACGACGGCAGCGCGAGGGATTTGACGGCCGTCGTGAACCATTACGACAGAGTGTTGTCACTCAACCTGAGCGCGGCGCAAAAAGCCGATTTGGTCGAATTCCTGAAAGCGCTCTAGCGTAGGAGATCGCAATGCTGAGGACGTACGCAGTCATAGCGGCGCTGCTGGTGGCGCTGCCGCCGGGAGCAGCGCGCGCTGATTGGTTACTCTCGCCGAATCTAGGGAGCACCTTCGGCGCCGACGCCGGTGGTCGGGAGCGATTCTCGTACGGCGTCTCCATCGGGTGGATGGGCGCCGGTATATTCGGGTGGGAAGCGGATCTGTCGTACACCCCGCAGTTCTTCGAAGACGATACAAGTGATTTCGACATCACGGATGACAGCAATGTCGTGTCCCTGATGGGCAACGTTATCGTCGCCATCCCGATCGGCGGGCAGCAGGGCCGCGGGTTCCGGCCGTACGTCACGGGTGGCTTCGGCGTGCTCCAGACCGAGGTCGGCAACGAGGACGACCTCTTCCACGTCGACAACAGCGAGTTCGGCTACAACCTTGGAGCGGGCGCGATGGGATTCCTTACCGATCGCATCGGTTTCCGAGGAGATGTCCGGTATTTCCGCGCTGTGGAAAAGATCGAAGACGACTTCTCGTTCAACGAAGGGAACTTTGATTACTGGCGAGGCACCGTCGGAGTGACGTTCCGCTGGTAACGAAGAGGCTGGTCCCGAGCGCGGCGTTCGAAGCTGTTCGGCGCCGTATCGATTCCGGTTACGCGACATATCGAGGACACGAACGCGCGTCCCATCGAGCGGAAATGAGACTGCCGCTGCGGTGAATCGCGGTTGAGACTGATGGCCAGGTGATTAACTCTGAAGCTGACGGCGGAGCGCAAACGTCAGTTCGTCGAGTATTTGAAGTCGCTACAGAAGAAACGCGGGCCCGCCGTTCACCGATGGAGGGAGCCATGAAACGGTTCGTCGTCTGTGTTGCAACCCTACATCTCGTCGCGCTCACACTGGTGATCACGGCGAAGCCCGCGTCGACCCCGAAAGCGTTCGACGGAAGACAGATCTTTCGTTTCGACACCTTCGGCGATGAACAGCTCTGGACCGACGTTCTACAAATGCAGCAGGCGGTGGCTTCAGTCTCACCGGCGGCTGCCCTCAGTGTGGGATTAAAGGTCGATGTCGAAGCACTGCCCCGATCCATTGTGCGTGCTCTCCGGCGAGGTGAAGTCGATCTCAATGATCCCGCCGTGACGATTCAGCTTCTGGCTCTCAATGCGGTTGTGGGAGTCATCGGACGCGTCTCTGAAACGAGTCAACTGGAATCGATAGGTATTACGTGCGCGCTCTGTCATTCCACTGTGGACAACTCGCTTACCACTGGAATCGGACGACGACTCGATGGTTGGCCAAATCGCGATTTGAATGTGGGCGCGATTGTCGCCCTCTCACCGGTCCTCACCAACGACCAGCGGGCTGTCTTCAATAGCTGGGGACCGGGCAAGTACGATCCTCGGTTGCAGGCGTTCGATGGCACCAATCTCATTCCTTTGAACAGCCCCTCGCTGCCCGTCGTCATCCCGCCCGCCTACGGCCTGCGGGGCGTTGGTTTTGAGACGTTTACCGGCGACGGGTCGATTTCTTACTGGAACAACTACGTCGGCGTGAGCCAGATGGGTGGCCAGGGGAGCTTCAGCGACTCGCGCATTGGCTTGCACATCACGCAGACACCTGATCTGGTTACGCCGAAGCTGCCAGCGCTTCTGGAGTACCAACTGAAACTGCGAGCGCCGGAGCCGCCGCGGAGAAGCTTCAACCGAGCTGCCGCCAGACGCGGCGAAGAATTGTTCGGCGGAATCGCCAGGTGCGCCGAGTGCCACACTCCACCGACGTTCACCGATGTCTTGAAGGGGCCAGATCCCGACATCCCATTCCTCCATGCCCCGGCGGAAGTGGGCGCGGAACCCGTGTATGCATCTCGGAGTGCCACCGGGATGTATCGAACCAGTCCGTTGCGAGGTATCTGGCAGCACCCCCCGTATTTTCATGATGGCAGCGCAGCCGACCTGCTTGCCGTAGTGAACCACTACGACGCGGTGCTCTCGCTCGGCCTCAGCGAAGCCCAGAAAGCGGACCTCGTGGAGTTTCTCAAATCTCTCTAGCACCGAGCGTTCGAATTTCAGGAGGAGGTTCACCATGCACGAGGCAGATCATCGGTCGAAGGGAGAACGGGACGCCTACAAGCTGCTGTACGCAGGGTTCATGGCGGCACCGATCATCGCCGGCATCGATAAATTCACCGATAAGCTCGGAAACTGGGACCGATATCTGTCGGATGGTGTGGCGGACACGCTTCCAGTGGAACGCCACACGTTCATGCAGGGCGTCGGCTTGATTGAGATCGCCGCGGGGCTGCTCGTGGCCGCCAAACCAAAATGGGGCGGCTATGTCGTCAGTGCGTGGCTACTCGGCATCATCGCCAATCTCTGGACCAAACCGGAGTATCGGGACATCGCTCTACGCGACTTCGGCTTGGCTCTTGGTGCGCTCGCATTGGCGCGCATGGCCGCCGATTCACCCAGGGAGCAACGGCACGCTGCGGCTCTGCCCGCATGAGCGATTGCGCGTGGACCAGTGCGTACTCCGTGAGGTGCGGCCTCGGCGGCATTGAAACTCGGATGCGATTAGTGCACTGACTCGAGGACCAATGGAAAGCGTCCTTCCGGAAATTCCGTGGGTCACAGGGATCCGGGTGACTCGTGAGGCCGCCTGCGCGGGCCCCGCACTTGGGTGGGGGGCCTGCTCGGCGGCGGCTTGAATTCGAGGGGTCCTGTTGATAGAACGCTCCGACGGAGGAGCGAGTGCAGGACACGAAACTGTTCGAGACGATTCTGGGGATCACGACGCCGTGGCACATTGTGCGCGTGGAGCTGAAGACCGACGAGAAGCGGGTCGACCTGTGGGTGGAGCACGAGCCGACGCGATGGTCCTGTCCGGAATGCGACGAGATACTGGCCAGCTGCGACCATGCTGAGGAACGGACGTGGCGGCATCTCGACACGTGTCAGTTTCAGACGCACCTGCACGCCGAGATTCCGCGGGTGCAGTGCCCGACGCATGGCGTCAAGCAGGTGCGGGTGCCCTGGGCCGAGCCGCGGAGCCGCTTCACGATGTTGATGGAGCGGCTGATCATCGATTTGATCCGGCAGTGCAGTACGGTCAAAGGCGCGTGTGAGATTGCGGGCGTCAGTTGGGACGAGGCCTGGGGCATCATGAGCCGCGCGGTCGCCCGCGGTCAGGCGCGCAAGGAGGCGCGGCCGATCGCCCACATCGGCGTGGATGAAAAGGCGTTCCGCAAAGGGCATCGCATCACACGATCGTCTGTGACCTGGAGCGCTCCACGGTGGAATTTGTGGCCGAAGAACGCAAAACGGAGAGCTTGGCGGCGTACTACACGCAGCTGACGGACGCCCAGCGGACGGCGCTCCACGCGGTGGCGATGGATATGTGGGAGCCGTACATCGGCGCCACGCGCGACGGTCTGCCGGACGGCGACCAGAAGATTGTGTTCGATCGGTTCCACATCATGCGCGAGATGACCAAGGCGG
>JBQTHP010000081.1:0-13615 GCA_052389755.1 Gammaproteobacteria bacterium | reverse complement strand
CGATCATCTTCAGAGCTGCCTCGAGATGATCGAGCTGGGCGGCGGACAGGGCCTCCTGCACCGACAGATCCTTGCCGCGCGCGTACTGATTGCGGCTGTCCTAAAGCGATGCCTGGGCTTCGGCCAGCTCGGCGCTCGCCTGCGCGCTGTCGAGCTGCACGAGAACTGCGCCGCGGCGCACCCGCTGGCCCTCATCGAAGCGGATCGAGGTCACCGTGTTGGATATCTTCGAGGTGATCTCCACCGCTTCGTTCGCGATCGCCGTGCCGACAGCCTCGATCTCGACGCCCAGCGGACGGATGACGGGCAGCGCCGTGACGACACCGACCGCCTCTCGGGCGCCGCTGTCGCGCGATCCAGTGTTTGCGCCATTGCCGGCGAGCGGTTCCGAGCAGCCCGCCGCGATGATGCCGGCCAGCAGCACCGAAGGCGCCGCTTGCTTCCACGCCCTTCTCTTATCCGGCCGGTGGGCGGAAGTCGGAAGTCGGTAGCCGGAATTGTTCGTCACGCGCGCTCCGGCCGCGTCGGCAGTCGGCTCTCCGGAATCAGCTTTCGCATCCGGCGGGCGAAGCTGCGCAGGCACACTTCACCTTCGCTCAAGGGGCCGACGGTGTAGCTGCTCGAGGCCATGCCTGCCTGCACGCGTTCGACGAGCCGCTTGTCCTCGAGGTTCACGCGACGGTTGATACGCCAGTTGAGATAGCGCGCAGCGCGCATTTCGCGGCGGGTGTCGGAGTGCACGTAGGCAATCTCGCGGATCAGCGTCTCGGTCGCGGAGATGGGCAGAAACTGCATGAAGTCGATCTGATCCGGGTAGATGTCGAAGGCGACGTTCGGCCACAGCTTGAAATAGGTCCACGAGCGCTGCCGCTCCCCGGGAAGGTGATCCACGTTCGGCAGCAGTCGCTGATAGAGACGCTCGGACCACGCGGAGGAGGGCGTGTCGCGAAGCGTGCCCCACATCTTGTCGATCCAGCGCTGCGCCTCGACGCCGTAGCTCTGGCCGAAGAGCCGGGTGAGTCCGGGATGCGCCACCGTGATGTGCAGCCCGTCGGAATAGTTGTCGGCCACGTTCTTCCAGTTGACGGCGCGAGGGCGCAGCGTGACGCGACCCTGCGGGACGAGTTTCTCCATCTGGTAGACGGAGAGATCGGCGAGATACGGCTCTGCCATCTCGCGCACCGACGGCAGCCCGGGTTCGAAACGCACGAAGATGAACCCGAGAAAGATCTCGTGCTCGACGGGCGCGAGGCCATGGCGCTCGAGATCGAGCCCGGGGAAGGTGCTGCGTTGGGGCACGGCGATGAGGCGGCCGTCGCGCGCGTAGGTCCAGGCGTGGTACGGGCAGGTGATGCGGCTGCCGCAATGTCCTCTGCCTGCATCGAGCAGCCGCGACGCGCGGTGCCGGCAGACGTTATGAAAAGCTCGCACCGCACCGTCGTCACCACGTAACGCGATGACCGCTTCGCCCATGAAATCGAACGTGTGATAGTCGCCCGGCACGGGGATGTCGTTCACGTGGCAGATCAGCTGCCAGCTCGTCCGGAATATCGTCCGCTTCTCGAGCTCGAAGAATGCAGGGTCGTGGTAGATCCACGCGGGCAGGCTCAGGCCGTCGTCGTCGACGACGGTGGTCGCGGGAGCGCTGGGTTCGACTGCGGATAGTTTGGGCACGGTCCTGAATCCTGCACCATGGTCTGCGTTGCGGCGATGCCCAGCCAAGCATACATGGCGCGCGTGAAGCGGGCGTTGCGACCGGGTCGGACAGGCTCCTATTTGAGCGGCCTGTAGGTCAGCCAGTCGGGGAACGCCCATCCGAAGCGGATCGCCGCGAAGCGAACCGCCGTGATCAGCAGGATCGCGACCACGGCCGCAGGCGCGGCAGCGAGAGCGCCGGGCGGGCGCAGCGCGACGTAGACTGCGCCGCCGAGAAGGATCGGCGTCATGTAGAGTTCCCGGCGCATCAGGATCGTCGGCTGCCCCGTGAGCAGGTCGCGAATGATGCCTCCCGCGATCCCCGTGATCGTGCCCATGACGACCGCGATCGTCGGGCTGAACCCGAGGCTGAGCGTCTTGTCGATCGCAAGCACCGTGAACAGGGCGGTCGCCAGCGCATCCAGATAAAGGAACGCACGCTCGGTGGCGCGAAAGCGCCGCTCGAAAAAGAAGGTGGCGATCGCTGCGGCGGTGGCCACGTACAGGTACACGACGTCCTCCAGCCAGAACAGGCGCGTGTCGAGCATCAGGTCGCGCAGCGTGCCGCCGCCGAGCGCGGTGACCACGCCGATGATGATGAAGCTCATGACGTCCATGTTCTGGCGCGCGGCGCCGAGCACACCCGTGATCGCGAACACGAGAGTTCCCAGCTGCAGCAGCGCATATTCCGGGTGCATGCGAAAAGCTCGTTTCAGCGGATCGGCAGCGCGTGCGACTTCTGCACCGTACGCAGCGCGAAGCTCGAATGCACGCGCGCGACGGCCGGCAGGCGGGTGAGGTGCTGGCTGTGCACGCGCTCGAAGTCGGCGGTATCGGCGACCACGACGCGCACCACGTAGTCGTAGTCGCCGGTCATGAGATAGCACTCCATCACCTCGGGAATGCGGCGCACGGCGGCTTCGAAGGCCTGGAGGTCGGCCTGATCCTGACGGTCGAGCGTGATGTTGACGAACACGTTCACGGGATAGCCGGCCTTCTCCTGGTTCAGCCGCGCGCCATAGCCGGCGACGAGTCCCGATGTTTCGAGCGCGCGCACGCGGCGCAGGCACGCGGACTCCGACAGGTGAGTCTTTTCGGCGAGCGCCGCGTTCGTGATGCGCGCATCGCGCTGCAGGATGTCGAGAATCAGGCGATCCGTACGGTCGAGCTTCATGTGCAGATTCCAGCGACTACAGGCGTTCTCACGCAAGATTCTGCCATGATCCGTGTCAGGAAGCGCAGATTTGTCAATCAGCTGCGAAGAGGCAGGGACTAGAGTGGCCCACATCCAGCACACGAGCCGGCCGGAGATCTCCATGCGCATCGGCGTTCCTCGCGAAATAAAGATCCACGAATATCGCGTCGGGCTCGTGCCGGCGGGCGTACGCGAGCTCGTCGCGCACGGCCACGAAGTCATCGTCGAGACACGCGCGGGAGAGGGCATTGGTCTGGGCGATACCCACTACAAGGCCGCGGGCGCGCAAATCGCCGCGAGTGCGGCGGATGTGTTCCGTGCCGCGGACATGATCGTCAAGGTGAAGGAACCGCAGCTTCCGGAAGTGCGCATGCTGCGCAAGGGACAGGTTCTCTTCACCTATCTGCATCTCGCGGCCGATCCCGAACAGGCGCGCGCACTGATGGCATCCGGGGCGACCGCCATCGCCTATGAAACGGTGACCGCGGCCGATGGATCGCTGCCGCTCCTCACGCCGATGAGTGAAGTGGCGGGGCGCATGTCCGTGCAGGTGGCTGCAAGCTGCCTGCAGAAGGCGAACGGCGGCTTCGGCGTGCTGCTCGGCGGCGTGCCGGGCGTTGCGCCGGCGAAAGTCGTGGTGCTCGGCGGGGGTGTGTCGGGCACGCACGCGACCGAGATGGCCGTCGGCCTGCGCGCCGACGTCACTGTGGTCGATCGCTCGGTCAAGCGCCTGCGCGAGCTCTCTTCGATCTTCGGCAATCGCCTGAAGACGGCGTATTCGACTGCCGAGACGATCGAGGAGCTGATCGTCGATGCCGACGTCGTGATAGGCGCCGTCCTCGTGGTCGGCGCCGCCGCGCCGAAGCTGGTCACGCGCGAGATGGTCAAGCGCATGAAGACCGGCGCGGTGATGGTGGACATCTCGATCGACCAGGGCGGGTGCTTCGAGACGAGCCGCCCGACGACGCATGCAGATCCGACCTACACGGTCGACGGCGTCATTCACTACTGCGTGACGAACATGCCCGGGGCGGTGCCGCGCACATCCACGTTTGCGCTCACCAATGCGACGCTGCCATTCGTGCGCGCGCTCGCCGATCTTGGCTGGCGCGATGCGCTGGCGCGAGATCCGCATCTCGCGCGCGGGCTGAACGTGCACGAAGGGGTGATCACCCACGAAGCCGTAGCCCGCGACCTGGAGCTGCCGTTCCGGGCGTACCAGGCGGCGTAGCCGCCGGGTACGCCGGCTACCGGTAGACGGTCGCGAGCGCGCACTGTTTCGCGCTTGCGAACACTGAATCCGCCGCTGTCCTGTTTTTCAGAACATCGCGTACTTCTACGCTGCCAGCCGTGTTTTTCGGCTGCAAGCGAGGACGGACGCGATGGCTGCACGCACAGAAGAGTGGCTGCTCGAGAGCGGCGAGCGAGTGATCGCGCGTCCCGTGTGCCCCGGTGACGAAGGATTGACGCGCGCGTTCGTGCGCGGCCTGTCGGAGCGGTCCCGCTACTATCGATTTCACGGCGCGGTCGCCGACGCGCACGCCTCGCTCCTCGAGCGACTCACGCGAGTGGACCACTACCGGCATGTGGGGCTGATCGTCGTGGCGATCGAGCACGGACAGCGCGTGCAGATTGCCGAAGCGCGCTTTGCGCCGGGCGAGACGCCAGGAGTCGCCGAGTTCGCGCTCGTCGTCGATGACCGCTGGCAGGGGCGCGGCATCGGCAGCAAGCTGCTGGAGAGGCTGGAGGCGCTCGCGCGCGCGACTGGCTATGTGGGCCTGGGCGGCGATGTCCTGCGGGAGAATCGACCGATGGTGCGCCTCGCGCGCCGCTGCGGCTTCGATGTTTCGGAATACGCGGGCGATCCCGGGCTCGTGCGCGTCGACAAAGCGCTCGCCGGCGCGGCACTCGAGGCCGCAATCCCGGCTCGCCGGCGAGCGGCGGACGACAGCGTGCTCACGTACGGCGAGTCGCGATCGTAGAAGCGCCACGGACGCGAGGCCCAGTCGCCCGCGTAGTCGACGCCGATGCGCGTAGCGCGCACGACGCGAGCGGCTTTGCGAGCCGTGGGCCTCTCGATCCACAGCTCGTCGCCGCACAGGTCCTCTCCGTTCAGGCTGCGGTCGACGTGCAGCGCACGGCAGAGCAGGCCCGGTCCCCAGGTTGTGCCATCCGTGTTCGCGATCGGCTCGAGCGCCCGCAGGAGCACGGCGTGCGGGGCGCCTTCCGCGCTCGTCACGACGTTCAGGCAATTCCAGAACCCGTAGATGAGATAGACGTACGCGTGACCCGGCGGGCCATACATGACGCGCGTCCGCGGCGTCAAGCCGCGCGAGGAATGCGCGGCCAGATCGTGCGGTCCCTGATACGCCTCCGTCTCGACGATCCGGCCGATGCGGCGTACCGCGCCGTGCCGGTGGACGAGGTGCAGGCCGATCAGCTCGCGCGCGACGCTCAGAGTGCGACGCGCATAAAACTCGCGCGACAGCTTGCGAGCCACGAGCACAGGCTCCTAGGCCGCGAGGAACCGCACGCCACTTGCGGTGACACGCCGCTCGAGCCGCTGGCGGATCGCCAGGTGCTCGAGATGTGCGATCGCTTCGCCGAGCGCGAGAAAGCGCTGCAGGCCGCGGAGCGAGCGCTTGAAGAGCAGCGGCAGCACGTCCTGCGCCGAGCGTGGCTCACGACACGCATCCACGAGCGTTGCCATGTGCTTCTCGTGATGCGCGATCAGGTCCGCCGCGCGCGCCTGCAGGCCGTAGAACGGCCGCCCGTGCGAGGGCAGCACCAGCGTTTCCGCGGGCAGGGTCGACAGACGTCGGAGCGAGGCGAGATACGAGCCGAGCGGATCGACATCGATGCTGCGCGGCGTGAGACTCACGTTCGACGAGATCGTCGGCAGCACCTGATCACCGCTGATGAGCACACTCCGGGTCGGATCATGGAGGCACAGGTGGCCTTCGATGTGGCCCGCACATTCGAGCAGGTGCCAGCATGTGCCGCCCCATTCGATGCGCTCTTCGTCCCCGGGAAAACGTGCGACGTCGGGCAATCCGCTCACGAGCTCACGGTAACGGCCGCCCGAGATGACCTCGCGCAGCTCGTCGATATCCGCGGCGCCGTGCGCGGCAAAGAACTGCACGCCGGCCTCGATCGCGGGCCCGCTCAGCGGATCGAGGAAGAAGCGCATGTGCTCGCGCGTCGGCCGCGACATCCACACCGGCGCCCCGTGCCGCGCCTGCAGCCATGCTGCGAGTCCGGCATGGTCCGGATGCACGTGGGTGACGAAGATCAGCTTCAGCGGTCGCGCGTCGAGCGCGCCTGTCTCGAGGGAATGCCACGCCTTGCGGCACACGTCGGCCGCGAAGCCGGTGTCGACGAGGACGTACCCGTCATCGTGGTCGATCAGCCAGAGGTTGATGTGATCGAGATCCATCGGCAGCGGCATGCGGATCCAGTGCACTCCTTCAGCTACCGCAATCGCGGCACCGCTCGCCGGCGGCTCGATGTCGAGATAGTGCAGGTAATCGACCATCGGCCTGAGCCTCTCTAAACTCCAGGGAAATGTATCAGAAGGACCCGGCAGTCGTTCGATGAAGCTTCATGTCCTCCTCAAGAAGGAAGAGCTGGACGGCGAGCGGCTCGCGGGAAAAGTCGTCGTGGTGCTCGACGTACTGTTCGCTACGTCGTCGATCGCTGCCGCGCTGGCGCACGGCGCACGCAGCGTCGTGCCGGCCACGGACCGCGAAAGCTGCCTTGCCGCCGCGCGCGGCGAATCGCCGGGTTCCTATGTTCTCTCCGGTGAGCTTCGCACGCAGACGCTCTCAGGATTCGTCGATCCCACCCCCGCTCGCGCTGATCCGGCAGGCACTCGGCGAGCGAACACTCTTCTATGCCACGACGAACGGCACGGTCGCGCTTCACAAGTGCGGCAGCGCAGAGCACGTGTACGCGGCTGCGCTTCTGAACGGCCGCGCGATGGCGGAGCATCTTCTGGCCGCCCACGCGGATGCCACCGTGCTGCTCGTGTGCTCGGGCTCGGTCGACAACTTCAACCTCGAGGATTTCTACGGCGCAGGCTACCTCGTGTCGCTCATCTGCGCGCGCGCGCGGGCAGCGCCCGAGTTGACCGACGCGGCGCGTGCTGCCAGCCTGTTGCACGATCACGTGGCTGCGCTCGAGTGTCTCGCTGTGTCGCGTGTCGGGAACATCATGCGCGAGCGCGGCGCGATGGCCGAGGTCGAGTACTGCGCGCGGAAGAGCCTGTTTGCCGTCGTGCCGAAGCTCACCGACGGACGCCTGCGGGCCCTCTAGATTCGAGGAGATTCGATGACAGACGCATTCATCTACGACCATGTACGCACGCCGCGCGGACGCGGCAAGCCGGACGGCGCACTGCACGAGATCACGCCGATCCAGCTCGGTAGCCAGGTGCTCGCGGCGGTCCGCGATCGCAACGAGCTCGACACGGCGCTGGTGGACGACGTGGTGTTCGGCTGCGTCGCGCCGATCGGCGAGCAGGGCTCCGACATCGCGCGCGTCGCGGTGCTCAATGCCGGATACGCGGAAAGCGTCGCTGGCCAGCAGCTCAACCGCTTCTGCGCCTCGGGTCTCGAAGCCGTGAACAACGCAGCGGCGCAGGTGATGTCGGGGCAGTCGGACGCGGCCATCGGCGGCGGCGTCGAGTCGATGTCGCGGGTGCCCATCGGATCGGACGGCGGCGCGTGGGCGTCCGACCCCGCCGTGGCGTACCGCACGTACTTCGTGCCGCAGGGCATCGGCGCCGATCTGATCGCGACGCTCGAAGGCTTCACTCGCGAGCAGGTCGATGCCTACGCGGTCGAGAGCCAGCGGCGCGCGGCGAACGCGTGGCAGGAGGGACGTTTCACGAAGTCGGTCGCGCCGGTGCGCGACGTGATCGGAGATGTCGTGCTCGAGCGGGACGAGCACATGCGCCCGGGTACCACGCTCCAGGATCTTGCGGCATTGAAGCCGTCGTTCGTGGTGCCGGGCGAGCAGGCAGGGTTCGACGCGGTCGCGATCCAGCGCTACCCGCAGGTCGAGCAGATCCGCCACGTGCACCACGCGGGCAACTCGAGCGGCATCGTCGACGGGGCGGCCGCAGTGCTCGTCGGCAACAGGCGCTTCGGAGTGAAGCTCGGCAAACTGCCGCGCGCGCGCATCCGCGCATTTACCTCGATCGGCAGTGAACCCACAGTGATGCTCACGGGGCCGATATTCGTGACGCAGAAGCTCCTGAAGCGCGCCAGGATGAAGGTCACGGACATCGACCTCTTCGAGGTGAACGAGGCGTTCGCCTCGGTCGTGATGCGATTCATGAAGCACCTCGACGTGCCGCACGAGAAGGTCAACGTGAACGGCGGCGCGATCGCCATGGGCCATCCGCTCGGTGCGACCGGCGCGATGATCCTCGGGACCGCGCTCGATGAGCTCGAACGGCGTGACCTCAGAACCGCGCTCGTCACGCTGTGCGTCGGCGCGGGCATGGGCACGGCGACCATCATCGAGCGAGTCTGATGGACGCTCGGGCCATGACGACTCTGCAGCTCGCGGTCGGTGCCGATGGCATCGCGGTTCTCACCATCGACGTCCCCGATCGTTCCATGAACGTGGTGACGCCGGAGTTTCAGGCGGACCTCGCCGCGGCGATCGAGCGTATCACGAAGAGCGCGGAAGTTCGGGGCGCGGTCATCACCTCGGGTAAGAGCAACTCGTTCCTCGCCGGCGCCGATCTCAAGGATCTCGCAACGGCCTACGACCGCGGCATCACCGCGGCGCAGGGCGCGCAGTGGTCGCAGGCGCTGTCTGCCATCTACCGCCGCCTCGAGACCTGCGGCAAGCCCGTCGCCGCGGCGATCAACGGCCTTGCGCTCGGCGGTGGGCTGGAGCTCGCGCTCGCGTGTCACTATCGCGTGCTTGCCGATCATCCGAAGGCGGTCGTCGGCACCCCTGAAGTCACCGTTGGTCTGCTGCCCGGCGCCGGTGGCACGCAGCGCCTGCCCCGGCTCATCGGCGTCGAGAAATCCTTGCCGCTCCTCGCTCAGGGCACTCATGTGAAACCGCAGGACGCGCTGAAGCTCGGCGTCGTGCACGAGCTCGCACCCGCTGATCAGGTGATCGAGGCCGCGCGCCGCTGGCTCGCCGGCTCCCCCGATGCCCAGGCGCCCTGGGACAGAAAGGGGTTCCGGATCCCGGGTGGCACGGGCATCCTGAGCCCGGGCGCGAATCTCGCGTTCATGACCGGTACGTCGCTCACTGCGAAGACGACCCAGCACAACTACCCGGCGCCGATCGCGATCCTCTCGTGTGTGTTCGAAGGCACGCAGGTGCCGATCGATCTTGGGCTGCGGATCGAGTCGAAGTATTTCGGTCAGCTGCTCGCAGGTCCGGTCGCGCGCAACCTGATGCGCACGATGTTCGTGAACAGGGGTCTGGCCGACAAGCTCGCGCGCCGCCCCGCGGGCGTGCCGAAGTCGGAAGTGAAGAAGCTCGGCCTCCTCGGCGCCGGCATGATGGGCGCCGGGATCGCGTACGTCTCGGCACGCGCCGGCATGGACGTCGTGCTTCTCGATTCGACTCTCGAGCTTGCGGAGAAGGGCAAGAGCTACTCGGCGAGCCTGCTGCGCAAGGAGATCGAGCGGGGCCGCGCGACGCAGGCAGGCGTGGACGCTACGCTCGCGCGCATCAAGGCGACGACCGACTACACCGATCTTGCGGGCTGCGACCTCGTGATCGAAGCAGTGTTCGAGAACCGCGCGATCAAGGCGGACGTCACTCGGAAGGCGGAAGACGTCATGCCGAAGGCGGCGACGTTTGCGAGCAATACCTCGACGCTGCCCATCACCGGTCTCGCACAGGCCTCGAAGCGGCCGAAGCAGTTCATCGGCGTTCATTTCTTCTCGCCGGTCGAGAAGATGCCGCTCGTCGAGATCATCGTCGGCAAAAAGACGAGTGAGGAGACGATCGCTCGCGCGCTCGACTACGTCGGGCAGCTGAAGAAGACGCCCATCGTCGTGAACGACGGACGCGGCTTTTACACGAGCCGCTGCTTCGGCACGTTTACCCAGGAAGGCATGGCAATGCTGCAGGACGGCATCGCGCCGGCGCTCATCGAGAACGCGGCCAGGATGGCCGGGATGCCGGTCGGGCCGCTTGCCGTCTCGGACGAAGTGACGATCGACCTGCAGTGGAAAGTCATGAAGCAGGAAGAACAGGATCTCGGCGCGAAGTACAAAAAGCCGGCGGGCTATGACGTCGTGCGCATCATGTGCGAGGACGTGAAGCGTCCGGGACGCCGGTTCGGCGGAGGCTTCTACGACTATCCAGCGGACGGCCGGAAGTTCCTCTGGGCCGGCCTTGAGCAACTCTTTCCGCGGCGCGCGGATCAGCCGCGGGTCGAGGAAGTGAAGAAACGCCTGCTCTATCGGCAGGCGCTCGAAACGGCGCGGTGCTTCGAAGAAGGCGTGCTCACGCAGCCAGCCGACGGAGATCTCGGCTCGATCCTCGGCTGGGGGTTTCCGGCCTACACGGGAGGCACGCTCTCATTCATCGATACGCTGGGTGTTCGCACCTTCGTCGATGAATGCAAGCGGATGACGAAGCTCTACGGGGCACGGTTCAGGCCGTCTCGCTGGCTCGCTGAGCGCGCGGACGCGGGCCAAGATTTTTACAGCTCCCAAACGAACGGCGCGCGACCCTGACGAAGCGCGCGCCGTTCTCCGTAGCTGCCGAAAGCAGTGAAGATTACGTCGACTCCGGGGTCGTCGTGCTCTCCTTCGGCGGCATAGCTGTCGAGTCGGGCGACGTCGACGCCGAATCCGTGTCGGCCTGCGCGATCCGGATCGTGCTCTCGACGCTCTTTACGCCTTCCACACGGCGCGCGATCTCCTCGGCGCGCCGCGCTTCGGCGGGATCGTCCGTGACGCCCGACAGCGTTACCTTGCCCTGGAACACGTTGACGTCGAATCGCGTGCCGGAGACCTGCTCATCGTCGAGCAGCGCAGCCTTCACGCGCGCCGTCAGCGCCGCATCGTCGACGTATTCGCTCGGCTCCTGGTCGCCGCGCATCACGTTGCAGCCGGTTGCGAAAAACATGGCAGCCGTCGCGAGGACGGCAAGTAGGATGGTCTTGCGCATGAATGGAAGCTCCTTCTGGGGGGCGGTATCCTGAAGCGCAGGACAAGCAAACTGGATTCCTGCGCGCGCCTGCTGTATCCGCCGTGCGACACCGTTAAGATTGGCGCGAATGAACCGAAGCTTGATCCTGGGCCTCGCGGCCACACTCGGTGCGGCGCCTGCGTCCGCGACCGTCTACGAGCTCCTTGCCGACCAGCCGGAAGTGTTCGGCAGCATCGACCGCATTCAGGCGAGCCATGAAGACACGCTCGTCGACATCGCGCGCCGGTACAGCCTCGGCTACGAGGAGATCAATCGCGCGAATCCGGGCCTCGATCCGTGGCTCCCGGGAGTGGGCTCGGAAATCGTGTTGCCGGGACGTCGCATCCTGCCGCCGGGACCGCGCGAAGGCATCGTCGTCAACCTTCCCGAACACCGGCTCTATTACTTTCCGACGCCGCGCGCGGGCGAAAAGCCGGTCGTCTACACGTACCCCGTGAGCATCGGCAAGATGGATTGGCGCACTCCGATCGGCGAAACGAAGATCGTCTGCAAGCAGAGAAATCCGTCCTGGCGTCCGCCGGAATCGGTGCGCAAGGAGCACGCGGAGCGCGGCGATCCGCTGCCGGCCGTCGTGAAATCCGGCCCGGATAACCCGCTCGGCGATTACGCGATGCGGCTCGACATCACACCGGGCGCTTATCTGATCCACGGCACCAACAACCCGCTCGCGGTCGGTATGGCGGTCACTCACGGTTGCATCCGCATGTATCCGGAGGATATCGCCGCGCTGTTCCCGCTCGTGCCCGTGGGCACCAAGGTGACGCTCGTCAACGAGCCGGTGAAGATCGCGTACGTCGAGGGCGAGCTGCTGCTCGAGGCACATCCGCCGGTCGACGCACAGGGACAAAGCTACGAGCCGGACGTCGATGCATTCGCCCAGCGGCTCGACACCGTGCTCGGCGAGACGACGGCCGCGATTCACTGGGATCTCGCGCTCGAAACGCTGCGCACCGCCCGAGGTATGCCGGCCGTGGTCGGGGTCGAAGCGTTCCCCGATCCGACGGCCGATCCCCTCGCAGAGCCGCAGCCGGCCGCCCCGACCGTACAGAACCAGCGCTGATGTCCGCGCGCCCGGCCTGGCGGCGGCTGCCGCTGCTCGCCGGTCCGGCGGTGTTCCTCGCGACGATTCTCGTGCCGCCACCCGCAGCCTTCGCCGGCGCATCGTGGCCGGTGCTCGGCCTGGCGGCCTGGATGGCGATCTGGTGGGCCGGCGAGGCGCTGCCGCTCGCGGCTACCGCGCTTCTGCCGCTGGCGATCGTTCCTCTGCTCGATCTGCCCGACCGGGCGCGCATTCTCACGGAATACGCCAACAGCTCGGTGTTCCTGATCCTCGGCGGTTTTCTCATCGGCCTCGGGATGGAGCGCTGGAATCTTCACCGGCGAATCGCGTACAGCATCGTCGCGCGCATCGGCAGTGAACCGCGCTCGCTCGTGCTCGGCATGATGATCGCGACGGCGTTCGTGAGCATGTGGGTCTCGAACACGTCCACCACCCTCATGATGCTTCCGGTGGCCGCTTCGATCGCGGCGCTCGTCGCGCCTCCGGGCGAGCCGATCGATGCCGATCGTCGTAACTTCGTCGCGGCGCTCATCGTCTGCGTCGCGTATGCCGCGACGATCGGCGGACTCGGCACTCTCGTGGGCACACCGACCAACGCGCTCGTGCAAGGGTTCATGGCCAGGAACTACGGCTTCGACCTGTCCTTCGTCGACTGGCTCGTGTTCGGTCTGCCGACGGTCGCGCTGCTGCTGCCGCTCGCGTGGTGGGTACTGGTTCGTGTCGCGATGCCGTTCGAAATTCCCGCTCGTGGCGACGCGAAGGCCGAAGTGCGCGAGGCACTGCGCGCGCTCGGGCCGATGTCGAGCGCCGAGAAACGCGTCGGCCTGGTCGCCTTGCTCACGGCAGCACTGTGGATCGTTCGACCGCTTCTGAATCTTCTCCCGGGTCTCGATGGTCTTTCCGACACGGCGATCGCCATCGCCGCCGGACTCGCAATGTTCGTCACGCCGGCGGGCGGGACGGGCGGGGCGCTCATCGTCGGTGAGGACCTGCGGCGCGTGCCGTGGGACGTTCTCGTGCTGTTCGGCGGCGGACTCGCGCTCGCCGCCGCGATTCAGGCGAGCACGCTCGCGGACACCATGGGGGTCGCGCTGCGGATATTCGCCGACTGGCCGCTGATCGGGCTGATGGTCGTGATAGTGCTGCTTCTCGTGTTGTGGACCGAGCTCAACAGCAACGTCGCCACGGCCGCGACCTTCATGCCGGTGCTCGCGGCCCTGGCCGCCGGCACCGACGCAGCGGTGCTCGCGCTCGTCGCGCCGGCGGCGATGGCCGCATCGGCCGGCTTCATGCTGCCGGTCGGCACGCCGCCGAACGCGATCGTTTTCGCGAGCGGTCGGATCAGCCTGCGACAGATGATTCGCGCGGGCGTGTGGGTCGACCTGCTCGCCGTCGCGGTGATCGTTGCCGTCGGCTACGTCACGATGCCGCTCGTCGCACGCTAGCGCTTTTACGAGCCTCGACTC
>JBQTHP010000080.1:0-2938 GCA_052389755.1 Gammaproteobacteria bacterium | reverse complement strand
GTCGAATTTCCAAACACCGCGCCAGCACAGGTGCTTGCGAAGCGGTATGAATCCCTCTCTCCCGCCACCAATTTCCTTGTAATCCAGTGGTTTAGCACGAGCCGTTTACTCGCTGGTAGCAGCTTTGGTGACAGTAAGCGGACAGGGAACCAATCCCTCTCTCCTGCTTGTAAATTGAGCGACTATCGCTCAATCTACAAGGTGTGATTTCTCGGTCCCATCTCTTGAAGGTGATCCGCGCCCGCCTCCGGGACAATCCCGCTGTGGCGCTCCTAGGGCCGCGCCAATGCGGCAAGACGACGATTGCGGGCCAGCTTGCGGAGAGCGCCGGCACCGCAACAACCTACTTCGACCTGGAAAAGCCCACTGACCTCGCGAAGCTCGAGCAACCCATGACGGCGCTCGAGTCGCTACGTGGCCTCGTTATCATCGATGAGGTTCAACGCCGCCCGGATCTGTTCCCAATCCTCCGCGTCCTGCTGGATCGAAAGCCGGTCCGGACGCGGTTTCTCGTGCTCGGGAGCGCGACACCTGAGCTTCTGAAACAGAGCTCAGAGACGCTTGCCGGACGCATCGCGCTCGTCGAAATGGGCGGTTTTACGCTCGAGGAGGTAAAGCCGAGAGACGACGCGAGGCTCTGGTTGCGCGGCGGCTTTCCCCGCTCGTTTCTCGCTCGCTCCGAGGCGACGAGCTTTGCCTGGCGGGAAGACTTCATCCGCACGTTTCTCGAGCGTGATCTCGCGCAGCTCGGTGTGCGCGTTCCGGCGCTCACGATGCGCAGGTTCTGGATGATGCTCGCCCACTATTCCGGCGGCATCTGGAATGCTTCGGAAATCGGGCGCTCCCTCGGCGAAGCCCACACGACTGTGCGGCGACATCTCGACTCCCTTGCGGGCGCTTTGGTGGTGCGCGTGCTCGAGCCTTGGTTCGAGAACGTGAGCAAGCGGCAGGTGAAGGCTCCGAAGGTGTATGTCCGTGACACGGGTCTTCTCCACGTGCTGCTCGGCATCGGGACGATGCGAGAGCTCGAAGGCCATCCCAAGATCGGTGGATCGTGGGAAGGTTTCGTCATCGAACAGATTCTGGCGCGGTTGCCCCAGCCGACTGCTTACTACTGGCGAACGCAGGCAGGCGCCGAGCTCGATCTGCTCTTGTCCTTGAAGGGGCGACGAATCGGGGTCGAGATCAAGCGCGCGGATGCACCGGGCCTGACGCCGTCGATGAGTTCGGCATTGCAGGACCTCAGCCTGGATCGTCTGTTCGTCGTGTATCCCGGCATGGCGCGTTATTCACTGGCCAACCGCGTCGAGGTGCTGCCGTTGCGCGATTCCATGGCAGAACTCATTGCAGAGTGAACGGGTAACAACCCACTGCGGGGTGCGGTCACGTTATCCTCGCCGAATGGATTCCGAACGTCTTCTTCCCGTCGAATTTGGAGGCACTTGGGCTACCTTCTGCGCACAGTGGTGCCCGGAGGGCACGCTCGGCTACACGGCAGATGAGGTCGTAACCGGCCTTCAGACCATAAAGCGACTCTATCCGGAGGACATCGATAGGACACTGTCATCCGGCGTCAGCGGTGGTACCTGGGCTCCCGCAGTCTGCGTCGAGACGGGGCTGCTGCTTGCGACCTGCGAGCATCTTCGCTTTTTTGGACCCGTGCTCGCGCACCTGCGAAGCGGCCAACGTTCCGCTTATTCAGAGCTGGTCGTCGCGGCCGCGCTACAAAGGCTCGGTTACGAGCCAGAGTTCGAAGCAGGTCCTGGTGAACCGGATCTACGCTGCGATGTCGGTGATGCCGAGATGGCTGTAGAGGTTTACGCGCCGGACGCTGCGTACGCGAGCCAAGAACAGAAGGAACTCGTCAGGCTGCTGCACGCAGCACTATCGGAAGATCTGTCATCCAATTGTCGAGTCGAACTCAGCATCCATGAAACGTTCACGAAGCTCGATATTCCCTCCGCGCTCGAAACGGTCCGCAGCGCTCCGGCGTCTTCCTGGACATCCGTTGGCACTTGGGGGCGCGTGCGACGCGTCGATGAGGGTCAGAACCTTCCATCAACTTTCGATGGCGACGGCGCGCAGATTAAGGTGGCCGGCGATACAGACGTGAAAGGCACAGGTCGCAGTCTGGTAATCCGCTGGGAAGAGTCAGACACGCGTGCTGAGCGCGCACTGCAAGCCAAGCGCGCTCAACTGCAATCGGGCGTTCGTAACCTGGTGGTGATGAACGTCTGCGCCACAGGAGGAGTCGGGGAATGGCCCGAACACATCTCTAGGCTGACCGGTACGGACTACGAAAAAATCGGCGCAGTCGCTTTCTTTGATCAGGGTGCGGTCGGCCCTCCAGAGGCCATCCGTCGTCGCTGGAGAGTCGTGGAAAACCCGCGGGCGCATATCGCGTTGCCGGAGGCTGTCCTGGGCGGCCTCGAAGAGCTCGACGAATCGTCGTATCTAGGCATTCGACCGAAGCCGAGGCTGCGGATGTGCTGACTTCATCAGGTTCAGTTCCGGGATCACAGTCAGACGCGGATGTCGTGCGCGCCGTGGTCAGCTCCGGAGTTGCGGATGAAGGTATTGACGTTGGCAGGCACGCTTACTGAAGACGATGGGGCATCAATTGGACGAGGCGAGCGCCAGCAATCGCCGCCGAAATGCCGGATAGAGCAGGACTTCGGTGCGGCGCTTCTTGTTGAAGACATTCAGCAACCGCAGTGCCTTGAATTGCGCATGGTCGTTGGCAACAAAGCGATCGCATAACGTCAGATAGACGGCCTGCCCGAGGTCAATCGCGCCTGCATTAGCCCTCGCGGAATAACCGCTTTCCACAACCGACCGTCGACTTAGCGCATAGGCATATCCAAGGAAGTACAGCGACCATGCGGGTTCGCGCACCAGCGAATCATATGCTGACAATGACAATAATTTGCCGGTCTGA
>JBQTHP010000079.1:0-2159 GCA_052389755.1 Gammaproteobacteria bacterium | reverse complement strand
TTCGGCGTGGCCCAGGCGCTCGAACGCAATCCCGAGGCGACCGCGGCGTTCGTCGAAGCCGGCCACGAGATCGCAAGTCACGGCTGGCGCTGGATCAGCTATCAGGACATCGACGAGCAGACCGAGCGCGAGCACATCGCGCGCGCCGTCGCGACCATCGAGCGGCTCACCGGGGCGAGGCCGCTCGGCTGGTACACCGGCCGCGACAGTCCGAACACGCGGCGCCTCGTCGTCGAGCACGGCGGATTTCTCTACGACTCCGATTCCTATGCCGACGAGCTGCCGTACTGGCAGGTCGTGCAGGACACGCCTCATCTCATCGTTCCCTACACGCTCGACTGCAATGACATGCGCTTCGCCTCCCCGCAGGGCTTCGCCACCGGCGAGGATTTCTTCGTCTACCTGCGCGACACATTCGACGTGCTGTATCGCGAAGGCGAGCATGCACCGCGGATGATGTCGATCGGCCTGCACTGCCGCCTCGCCGGCAAGCCCGGGCGCAGCAGCGCCCTCGAGCGCTTTCTCGATCACGTGCAGCGTCACGAGCACGTGTGGGTCTGCCGGCGCGAGGAGATCGCCCGACACTGGGCGACGACGCATCCTTTCCCCAGGTCCACGCAATGACGGCGGCGATGCCGATCGCGATTATCAACGACCTGGACCGTGCGGCCTTTGTAGCGCGGTTCGGGGCCGTCTACGAGCATTCTCCCTGGGTCGCGGAAGGCGCGTGGGACGCGCGGCCCTTCGCAGATCGGGCGGCGCTCGCGCAGGCGATGCGAGATGTCGTTCTGGGTGCGGGCCGTGATCGCCAGCTCGCGCTCCTGCGCGCACATCCGCGCCTCGGCACGCGGCTCGAGCTGTCCGGTTCCTCGCGGGCGGAGCAGGACGCGGCCGGAATCGCTTCTGCCCGTCGAGTTGATCGCGAGGCGCTCGCGTTCCTGAATCGCGCGTACGAACAGAAGTTCGGCTTTCCGTTCATCCTCGCCGTGCGCAACGCGAGCGTGCCGGCGATCCTCGAGAGTTGCCGCACGCGCGTCGAGCATGACGCGGCTGCCGAATTCGAGGAAGCCCTGCGCCAGGTCTTCAGGATCGCGCAGTTCCGACTCTCCGACCTCGTTGACGAAGGAGCTTCCGCTTGACCGCAAAGGTGCTCGGCATCAGCAACGCCATCGTCGACATCCTGGCGCACGTCGATGAGGCCTTTCTCACCGCCATCGGCGCACCCAAGAAATCCATGGTGCTCATCGACGCGCAGCGCGCGCAGGACATCTATTCGCGCATGGGCCCCGCCACCGAGAAGTCCGGCGGATCGGTGGCGAACACCATCGCAGGACTCGCGAACCTCGGGGCGCGCACCGCCTACATCGGCCGGGTCGCCGACGATCAGCTCGGCCAGATCTTCGTCCACGACATGCGTTCGCTCGGCGTCGATGTGCGGCTCGACCCGGTACGGGGCGGAGCGCCGACCGCGCGCTCATACATTCTCATTACGCCCGACGGCGAGCGCACGATGCAGACATATCTCGGCGCGGCCGCGGAGCTCGGCCCAGAAAATGTCACCTCGGATACGTTCGGCCGGCCGGAGGTCTTGCTGTTGGAGGGTTACCTGTGGGACTTGCCGCCGGGGCAGGGCGCGATGGCCATCGCCCTCGCGCTCGCGAAGCAGACCGGCGCACGCGTGGCGCTGTCGCTCTCCGACTCGTGGTGCGTAGACCGTCACCACGCACAGTTCGCGGCGCTCATCGGGCGCGACGTCAAGATCGTTTTCGCCAACGAAACGGAGATCCTGCGCCTGTTCGAGGAGAAGGATTCCGACGCGGCGGTGGAGCGCGCCGCGCGCATCGACGCGCTCTTCGTCATCACGCGCTCGGAGAAGGGGTCGGTGATCGTCCAGGGGCGGGAGAAGATCGTCCAACGGGCCTATCCCGTCGCCAAAGTCGTCGACGCGACCGGTGCGGGCGATGCGTATGTCGCCGGGTTTCTGTACGGAATGACGCGGGGAAAAACGCTCTCGCAATGCGCCGATCTGGGTTCGCGTGCGGCGACGCTGGTGATCCAGCAGGTGGGACCGCGGCTCGAGCCAGGCGCATTGAAGGCTGAGTGAGTCCCGCGGAGAGACAACATGGCCAAGCTGCGCTTCAGGATCTCGATGTCGCTCG
>JBQTHP010000078.1:0-6747 GCA_052389755.1 Gammaproteobacteria bacterium | reverse complement strand
TCATTCGCTCCACGATATTCGCTCGGTGAAAACGCCATCGAGCAAGCCGGGCCGCTCCGCGCCGGTCGCACGAACGTCCACGCTCGTCCCAGCGTTCCCTCCTGAGGCCGCTTTACCGAAGGCCTGTATGTTTGTACAGTCACAAGGTGAGCTCCTCCAACGAAAGACGGCCCCTGAAGGGCCGCGGCGCGTTGTCGAATCCGGCCGGGCGCTTCGAGCCCACGCAGGTGAATGTCGTCGACGACGGCTGGTATCAGGACGAATTGCCCGACAGCGTTGCGACCTCGGTGCAGCCGGATCGGGCCAGGTCGATCATCACGACGAACGAGTCGCCCGATATCCCGTTCGACTATTCGATCAATCCGTATCGCGGCTGCGAGCACGGCTGTGTCTACTGTTATGCCCGCCCTTCGCACTCGTACATGGGGCTGTCGGCGGGACTCGATTTCGAAACGAAGCTCTTCTACAAGGCGGATGCAGCGAACCTGCTCGAACGCGAGCTCGCCCGGCCTGGGTATGTATGCAAGCCGATCACCATCGGCGCGAACACCGATCCGTATCAGCCGCTGGAGAAGAAGCTCGAAGTCACCCGCAGCATCCTCACGGTGCTCGCGCGCTGCCGCCATCCGGTGTCGATCATCACAAAGGGTGCGCTGATCGCGCGAGACATCGATCTGCTCACGGACATGGCGCGGGACAACCTCGCGTGGGTCGCAGTGAGTCTCACGACGCTCAGCGCAGAGACGAAGCGAACCCTCGAGCCCCGGGCAGCATCGCCGGAGGCGAGACTACGCGTCATGCGGCAGCTGAGCGACGCCGGCGTCCCCGTGTGCGTCATGGTCGCGCCGGTGATCCCGGCGATCACCGACCACGAGCTAGAGCAGCTGCTCGAGGCGGCGCGCGCCGCGGGCGCGAAGACCGCGGGCTACGTGTTGTTGCGCCTGCCGTACGAAGTGAAAACGCTGTTTCGCGAATGGCTCGCGGAACACTATCCGGACCGGGCAGAGCGCGTGATGTCCCTGGTGAACGAGATGCGGGGCGGGCGCGACAACGACCCGAATTTCGGCAGCCGCATGCGTGGCACGGGGCCGCTTGCAGACCTGCTGCGCAAGCGCTTTCAGATGGCCTGTCGGCGACTCGATCTCAACGGCGCCCGCGACGTGCGTCTCACCACGGCTCACTTCCGCCCGCCGACGCCGAAGGGTGGGCAGCTGGGACTCGTCTTCTAAGTCGGGAACCCGGCCGTCGGGCCAGCGGTCATAACGTTTCGTTGCCCGGATTTCAGTCGATCAGGCTCCCTGCAGGGCGTAACCTGTACGCATCGATGCATCGACTTTAGGGAAACACAACATGCACGCCAGTCGCTCCCTGATCCGCGGCGCAACGCTCCTCGCTCCCCTTGTCGCGCTCACCGGTTGCATGCAGGCCCGGATGCAGGAATCCCGCGAGATGCCAACGCAGATTGGCGACGACGAAGCGGTCGTCATTCTCGCCAAGCCACAGATCGAGGGCGCAGGATCCGAGGACGCGTTCATGGATTGCGTGAGCGCACAACTTGGCGACGGCAACGACGGCGGGGAGGGCATCAAGGTGCACGGCAACGACGCCTTCGTCGACAAGATGTTTCCGTGGTTCGAGCCGGGCACGGCTCCTGCTAAGCCTGAGGCGGTGGCGTCGCTGCTCGCGCGTCCGGGCGTCAGCGAGACGGTAGCTTCAACCGGTGTGCGTTATGTCGTCTGGTTGGATGGAGCGACGGTGAAGACCGATGGCGGAGGAAGCATTGCGTGCGGTGCCGCACCCGGCGCGGCCGGCTGCCTCGGCTTCGGCTGGTGGGAAAAAGAGTCCGACTACGAAGCGACAGTGTGGGATCTGAAGCAAGGCAAATCTGCGGGATCTGTGGAAACTAATGTCACGGGCACGTCCGCGATCGTCGGCGCAGTGGTGCCGCTGCCCTTCATCGCGCGCGTACAGAGCGCCGCGTGCAACCGGCTCGCAGACCAGCTCCGTGTCTTCTTCAACGGCGGCGGCCCGACCGGCGAAGCGGGCGCCGAACCGGTGCAGGCGGCCGAAGCGCCCGCTGGCACGCAGTGAGGATCGGTCAATGACACAGCTACAAGGGGCAGCACTTCTCGCCGCAGCGGTACTCGCGATGTGCGGATGCGCGACGCCTCAAGCCGGCCGGGGTTCGACCGGCAGCACGGGCGGCAGCGGCGGTGAGTCCGGATCGCCTGCCGTGCTCGCGAAGGCCCCTTCATCCGACTCATCGTCTTCTTCGGCCGGCGGCTCGGCTGCGCCCCCATCCGATAGCGCGTCATCGTCGACGCGGGCTGGCGGCGCCGCCGGTGCATCGGGGTCGGCTGTGCCTCCATCGGCGCAGACTCCCGACGAGCGTCGCTCGGCCATCGACCGGCGACTGGACGACTCGCTCGGGACGTTCGATTCGGAGCTGAAGAAGGAGCAGGAGCGCGTCGCCAAGGAGCGCGACGAGCGCGCTGCTGCGCGCGCCGGCACTGCGGACTCGGAGGAAGGCGAAGACACCGAGGGCACGGACAGCGAGAACGGTACCGCCCGCACCGAAGGACCGCCCGCTCCCGGATCCGACGCCGAGACCAAGGACGCGGACGGCAAGCGACCGGGCGACCTGAAGTCCGAACGGCAGGGTCAGAGCGGCTCCGCCTCGGGCTCGAATTCACCCAACGGAGCGGGCTCGCGCCAGATTCCGGACGGTAGCGACGACGACATCGTCGCGCGCCGCCTGCGCAAGGCCGCCGAGCAGGAAACGGATCCGGAGCTGAAGGAAAAGCTCTGGAAGGAATACATCGAGTACAAGAAGAACACGAGCAAGTGAGGATGCCGGCATGATTGCAAAGCTGTACGCGGGACTGGGCGGCGCTTTCGCGCTCGCGGCGCTCGGCGGCTGCATGACCAACGAGGTGAAGCCGCTCGAGAAGATCAACGCCGTGCAGGCGAAGGTCGAAATCTCCCAGGCAGAGCTGCTCGACGTCGGCATCCGCACATTCGACCCTGGAATTCCGTCCGAGCTCGCGGGCGATGAGGACAAGCTCGCGAAGAAGCGGATCTATCCGGATATCCGCCAGGCCGAATCGCGGTTCATCGCCACCATGACGCGCGACACGCTCGAACGCTCGGGCCAGTGGGGCGCGGTGCGCGTCGTCCCGGCCGGCGCCGAGTTCGTCGACGTGCTCATCGCCGGCACCATCGTCGAATCGACGGGCAAACGCCTCGCGATCGATGTGTCGGTCTCCGATTCCACCGGCCGCGTGTGGTTCGCTGACAAGCGCTACGAGAGCCTGGCGGACATCGGATCGTACAAGACGGACGCCGCGTTGAAGGCGCGCGATCCGTTCCAGAACGTGTATTCCCAGATCGCCAACGACATGGTCGCCGCGCGCGACCGGCTGCTCGCCGACGAGCGGCGGAGCATCCGGCGCGTCACCGAGCTCAGATTCGCGAGCGATCTTGCACCCGAGGCCATGGGCAGCTACCTGGCGAAGGACTCGAAGGGCTTCACGAGGATCGCGCGGCTACCCGCCGACAACGACCCATTCAGCGAGCGCATCGAGCGTATCCGCGAGCGCGACGCGGGTGTCATCGACACGGTGAACACCTACTACGCGAGCTTCGCCGATCAGATGCGCGACTCCTACGGCAGCTGGCGGCGCACGAGCTACGACGAGATCGACAAAGAGGAGCGGCTGCGCTCCCAGGCCCGCACGCGCACCATTCTGGGCGCGGCGGCGGTGCTCGCGAGCGTGTTCGTGCCGGGCCAGTGTCAGACCTACGACTACAACTGCCGCCGCATCGAGAGCGCGACACGCACCGCCGGAGCTCTGGGCGGCACCGCTGCGGTACTCTCGGGCCTGAAGAAATACGCGGACGCGAGAGTCGCTGCGCAGGCGGTGAAGGAGCTCTCGCAGAGCTTCCAGGCCGAAGTCGCGCCACAGGTCGTGGACGTCGAAGGCCGCACGCTGCGGCTCACCGGCAGCGCCGAAGAGCAGTACCGGGAGTGGCGCAAGCTTCTGCGGGAGCTATATCTCGAGGAGACCGGTGGCGTTGCAACGACGCCCGCAGCGACTCCGGAACAGGCGTCCGCCGGCGACGCCCCGTCGGCGACATCGTGACGTTCTAGCCTTGCCGCATGCAGAGTGCCGTCGCCAGTGAACGCAGGCTCTGTGACCGCTTCACGCTGCGCGAAAAGCTCGGCGCGGGCGGTCAGGGAGAAGTCTGGCGCGCGCGCGACGAACGGCTGGGCGTCGATGTCGCGCTGAAGCTGCTCACACCCGGCGCGGCGCAAGCCGATGCCGCCTTCGCCGCGCTCGAGCGCGAACACGCGATCGCGAGCGGGCTCGACCACCCCTACGTGCTCGCGATCTACCCGCCGCAACGCGACGGCGATGTGCTCGTTTTGCCGATGGAGTACGCCGCCGGCGGCGATCTGCGGCGACTGCGCGGCGCGAGCTATCTCGAGATCGTGCCGCCGCTTCTCGAGATCGCGCAGGCGCTCGAGCACGCGCACGAACGCGGCATCGTGCATCGCGACCTCAAGCCTGGAAACGTGCTGCTCGATGCGCGCGGCCGCGTCCGTCTCGGCGATTTTGGCGTCGCCTCCGAAATTGCGGGCGGCGCCGTGGAGGCGTATGGGCTGTCGCCGTTCTCGGCGAGCCCGGAGCACCTTCGCGGCGAGCCGCCCTCACCGTCGGACGATATCTACGGTTTGGGCGCGCTCGCGTACGAGTTGCTCTCCGGCTATCCGCCTCACTATCCGCGCTTCGAGCGCGAGCGGGTGCTCGAGGATCCGGTCCCCGATCTGAAACCGCTGCAACAGGCGCCTCCCCAGCTGACTGCGCTCGTCATGCGCATGCTCGCGAAGCGGGCGCAGGTGCGCCCGCGCACGATGCGTGCCGTGATCGATGAGCTCGACGCCACGCTCAACGATACGCTCACGTTCGAATTCGACCCGGCCCGTAACGACGCCGTGAAGGCCGCAACTACGGCATTGCCGAGCGTGCGAGCGACGACCGGTGGGCCAAAGAGCGAGCCTTCGGGGCCCTCGCGCCCGTGGGGCGATCTGCAGATCGAGGCGTTGCCGAGCGCGCGGCGGTTCGCGGTCGAGCCCCGTCCGCGGCGCTGGCCGTGGCTGATACCTGCCGCGCTCGCCGTGGGCGTCGCCGTCGTGCTGTGGCTGCCCGAGATTGCGCCGAAATCCGCGCCGCCCGTGACGGTGCCCGCTCCGCAGGCCGGCAAGTCCCTGCCGGCGGCACCGGAGCCGGACGCGAGCGCGCCAGGTACCGCGGCTGCGGTCGGCGCGGCGGCGCGTGGCGATGCGGCGGACGAAGCCGCAATCGGCCGCGCGCGGCAGGCGCGCACGACCTTCGATCAGCGGCTTGCGGGACTCGAAGCGCGCGGAGCGGGCGTGTGGGGCGGGCCGGACTTCGCGAACGCGAAGGCGCGCGCAGCGGAAGCGGTGGGTGTTTTCGATGCCGGCGATCCGCGCCTCGCCGAGGAAAAGCTCGTGCAGGCCCTGAAGCTGCTCGAATCAGCCGCCGCGCGGGGCGCGCAGGCGCTCGCGGCGCAGCTTGCAGCCGGCGAGCGAGCGCTCGAAGCCGGCCAGGGAGCCGCCGCCCGCCAGGCGTTCGAAAGCGCGCAGCGCATCGCTCCCGACGATCGGCGTGCCGCCGAAGGTCTGCGTCGGGCCCGCAGTCTCGATGCGGTGCTGCCGCTGCTCGCCGCCGCTGAGAACGCGGAGCGAGCGCGCGACTACGCGGGCGCCGCGCAGAATTACAGACAGGCACTGTCGCTCGATCCGGGGAACCGGCGCGCGCGCGCCGGGCTCGAGCGCGCAGACGCCGCGTCAGGCAACGACGTGTACGCGAAAGAGGTCGGCCAGGGCTTCGCCGCGCTCGGCGCCGGCCGGCTCGAGGAAGCACGCCGCGCGTTCGAGCACGCAAAGGGCGTGCGACCGGGCGGACGCGAGGCGAACGACGGCCTTGCGCGCGTCGACACGGCGCTTCGCGCGCGGGGTTTCGCCTCCACGCGCACGCGCGCGGCGAGTCTCGAGACGGAGGAGCGCTGGTCCGAGGCACTGAAGGAGTACGAGGCTGCGCTCGCGATCGATCCGTCGCTCGCGTTCGCGCAGGCGGGGCGCACGCGCGCGGCCGCGCGCGCGGACCTCGCCGAGCGATTGCAGGGACTCATCGACCGTCCGCAGCGGCTGGCCGCTCCGGCCGTGCGCGACGAGGCGATTGGGCTTCTCGCGAGGGCGCGAGCGCAGTCGTCGTCCGGCCCGGTGCTCCGCTCCCAGATCGCGCGGCTCGAGATCCTGTTGCCCGAATTCGACAAGCCCGTGCGTCTCGCGCTCGAGTCAGACAACGCAACCCAGGTCGCGATCCAGCGCGTCGGGTCATTCGGCACCTTCGGGCGGCGCGAGATCGAGCTGAAGCCTGGCAAGTACACGGTCGTCGGCACCCGGTCGGGCTTTCGCGACGTGCGCCGGGATGTCACGGTTGCTCCCGGGCAGGAAGTCCAGACGATCAGCGTGCGCTGCGTCGAACCGATCTGACGAGCCTCATGCAACGCCCGTAAGGCGGCGCGGTCTTAGGGTCGGGGCGAGCGATGAAGGCCCGGAAATTCTTGTCCGCTTGCGGACAAGCTGTTCTTGGTCCCCTCAAGCATGAGGCGCTCTAGAATGGGCCGCGCTTTATGGCGCTAACCGATAGAGAGTGTCCG
>JBQTHP010000077.1:0-10031 GCA_052389755.1 Gammaproteobacteria bacterium | reverse complement strand
TGCGGTAGAAGAACTCGAGCCGCGCGTCAGGATCGCCCGCGAACTTCTTGTCCTCGGCGAGCCGCTGCGCGAACTCCTCGCGCAGCTGCGGGCTCGCGTCGAGCATCTCGCGGGCCACACGTTCCGCTACGTAGGGTTCCATGTACTCCTTCTTCTCGAACGCAGTCGCAAAGAATCCCCACGCTGCGTAGGAATCCGGCGCATCGGGCTCGAGCAGCGCCATCACGAGTCGCGCCTTGGGCTGGGCGATCGGCACGAGCAGGGTTCCTTGCCGCAGGAGACGCGTTTCGTTGCGCCACGAGCCTTTGAGCTTGAAGAAAGCGTGGCCTTCGAACGTCTGCGGCGCGATCGACACGTCGGACGCACGCCACGCCTGCACGCTCACGGGCGACTCGGCGACGGGAATCGTCTCGAAGCGAATGCTGTGATCCTGGAGCTTCGGCGCGAGCCACGTGGCGACGGCGGGCGGCACGAGATAGCCGCCTCGTGGTGCCTCGGTCTTTGCGACGACGCGAACCTGATCCTTGATCGGCATGCGCCACACGCGCGTGCGCGAGGGATCGTACCGGGTCATGAGAGCGCCGGAGATGATCGACTGTGAACGCTCGTAGGCATAGCCGCGAAAGTCGAACCAGCGCACCTCGTCGGTCACGTCGAATGAGAGGGGGTACGTGCTGCCGCCGAGCTCCTGCGCGCGTCGATCGGCCGCCTGCTGAGTGGCCTGCCACCTCGAGACGTCGCGCGATGCCGAATCGAGCAGAGCGCGCAGCACATCGGCCGTGATCCGCACGCGCGTCGGGTAGTCCTTCCACGAGTGAGTCTCGATCAGAAGAGCGACCCGGTTGCTGAGGCCCCAGTAGCCCGTCGAAAATCGCGGCAGCGCAGGCGTGACCGTGATGCCGGAGCTCGGATCGTCCGCGACGTTGAACGAGGGGTAGAACGCGAGCGGCAGCGAGCCCTGCGAAGTCAGCCGCTCGATGATCGAGTCGCGAATCGAATCGGCGAGCGCGGCGACTTCGTGGTCGCCGCCTTCGCGCGGCTCCGACATGACGGCGACATCGTGCTCGAACTCCGCGCCATCGGTCGCGTGCAGGTCAACGTACACCGCGGGACCCCACTCGTTCAGCAGGCGCAGCATCGCCTGCATCTCCGGGGCATCCGCCTTCGCATAGTCGCGATTGAGGTTCAAGTTCTGCGCGGTCGTGCGCCAGCCCATCTCTTCCGGTCCATTCTGGTTCGGGCGGTTCCAGCGACCGAAGCGCTCGTGCCCGTCCGGACTGAACGCCGGCACGAATACCAGCGTGACCTTGCGCAGCGCCGCCGCTTTCCGGCGATCCGTCAGCAACTCGCGCAGGACCAGAAAGCCCGCATCCTTGCCGTCGATCTCGCCGGCATGAATGCCGCCCTGCACGAGAATCACCGGTCGCTTCTGCCCGCGGACCTGCTGAGCGGTGACGAGGCCATCGTTCGATGCGGCGAGCGCCCAGAGCGGCCGCCCTTCCGGCGTCGTGCCGAACGAGAAGCACTTCACGTGGCCGGGAAACCGAGCCTCGAACGCGCGACAGAGCCTGTCCACTTCGTCGTAGCGCCCGGTGATTCGAAAGCCCGAGCGTTCCGAGATCGTCTCGAGTGAATCCGTCGCGCTGAGCGCGGGTTGAAAAGCGATCAGTGCCAGCAGCGTTGTCGCGAAGAAGCGTCGATCCATGGCGATCAGGTCCTTTCAGAATCGATAGCGTGCCTTGACGATGAGCTGATCGCTGTCGCGCAGCTCGACCGCCGATGTGAAGAGATCGCCGAGTCCGCGGTCTTGCGAGCCCTGCTCGAATACGATACCGCCACGGCCGTAAACGACATAGAGGTCGGATTGCGTCGCGAACGTCCAGCGATAGCGGATCTGCAGGCCGAAGTTGTTCACCTGGAAGTCTTCCAGCACGTCTGCGCTCTCGATCAGATCTCCGGACGCCGCGATTCGAAACGGCGTCGGATCGCGCGCGTCGATGGCGAGCCACTGCACTTTCACGCGCAGCTCCTGGTTCGGCGCCGGAAACCAGTTCAGATCGCTCGCGACGAGAGCCTGCTTGCGCCGGTAGCTTGCGAGCAGGTTGTCGCTCTGCCAGATGAGCCAGTCGCGGCTCCACAGCATGACGCCGCGCACCGAGACGCTGAAGTCATCGCGAGCGAAGTACTCGGCCTTGCCCTCCGCCTCGAGCGCGAAATCTTCGTTGCCTTCCTGAAGCAGCGTGGCAGCCGCGTAGTTGCGCCACTTCCCGATCCGCGCACTCTGGTAGCTCTGCGTGAGGCCGAGGAGTCGTGGCTCGGTCTTCGCATTGCCGTTGCCGCGCGAGATGAGATCATCGACGCCGTCGCCGGCGACTTCGAGCGACGTGTTCAGCAATGCGCCCGAACGTTGCCGGGCTTCGCGAAACACTCCTAGGTAGTGCCCCAGACGATCGCCGGCGTCGTTCCATCGCAGCTCCGGATTCATTCGCCACATCACGGCTGCCCGCGGATCGCGTGCGCCGAAGTCGCGCAGCCGACGCGCGATGGAATAGCCCGCGCGCTTCACGCCCGATCGCTGCTGGAATCCCAGATCGTTGAAATCGAGCCCACGGCTGAAATGCGTGAGACGCGCCTCGTGTTGCCAGGCCGCCGATGGCGTGTAGAACGCCTGCAGCACCTCGCCGTCGCCGGAGGCTTCCTGAGCGGCCTCATCGACGATGCTCGCGATGACCTGGCCCTGCAGAATGAAGCGGGAGTCCGGGCGCCAGATGAAATCACTCGAATGAACCTGTGCTGTCCGGTCGAGAAATGGCCGGTCCGCCCACGTGCCGAGGTACCCCAGCGTCCAGGGGCCGGCACTGTACCGCAGGCGCTGCGCGGCGAAGGCACGTCCGATGTCATCGCCGAAGTCGCGCTCGGCGGCGGACAGAAACCCGTAATCGAGGTGCGCGAAACTGCCGTTGAGCTTTACTGCTCCGTCGATCTCGGCCGCGCGCTGCGGGTCATCGTCGCGGCCCCCGCCGATGCGGCGCGTGTAGAGCAGGCGGTCCGTGTTCCCGCCAACTCGCACGTCGAACAGCGCCTGGTTCTCGGCGAAGAACGGGCGCTTGTCGCTGAAGAGCACCTCGATCGCATCGAAATTGACGACGAGCTCGTCCGCTTCCACCTGACCGAAGTCCGGATTCAGGGCCGCAGTGAGCTGAAACTTGCCGGACGGTTTCCACAGGACGTCGGCGCCGAATTTCAGGTCGGTCTCGCTGTGCACCCAGTCGCTGGCCGCGCTGGCGTACGGAAACACGTGGAACAGTGAGCGCGCGAACTGATCGATCTCGACTTTCGGGAAGTCCGACAGATACCGCGGCAGGTTGAAGCTCAACCCTTGCAGAGCGCTTCGTTCCTGCGTCTCGCCGATCACGCGATCGAACACGATCCCGACGGTGCGCTTGTCCGCGCCGGGATTTTTCATGCTCGCCATGGTCCAGGGGAGGAGCACCTCCACGAACCATTCGTCTTCGGTTTGCCGCACCGCGTAGGACACATCCCCATCCCAGTCGGTGCTGTACTGGTTCTCGTTGGTGATCGTGGCGTCCTGCAGCGATCCCGCGAGTGCCACCGTCACGTTGTAGGCAACCTTCGCGTCGGCGTCCAGGTCGATAAAGATGTTTACCCGGTCGCCGTTGTTGTCGGTATCGCGGGGCGTCTGCTCGGTCTGCCGCGGTGTGCTGCGCGGATGTGTACAGCGAAAGCCGACGATGATGCCTTCCGGCGTTCCGAGCATCCGCACTTCGGTCGGGTGCCGCGGCTTGCCGAGCGTATAGGGCTGGGTAACGCGAAAATCCGTGAAGAGCTGGGCCTGCGACCACTCCGGCTCGGTGAGCTCTCCATCGACCGTGATAGCGCCGAGCGCAAGATTGGGCGTCAGAAGCAAAACCAGTCCGATCGACCAGGGCGCCGACTTCATACGGTCCAGCTTATATCCATCCGCTCGATGGGCCGCTTAGGATCATTGAACTCGCGGTAATTTCCCCTTATCTAACGGGCGTCCGTTGAAGAAGAGGAGAAATCCGTCATGAAATGCCGCATGCTCTTTGCGATCCTGCCCGCCGCGATCCTTACCGCGTGCGCAGGCCTCGCGCGACATGAAACAGACGCCCAGGCCTTGGCACGCCATATGGACTACGCCGGCGAGCCTGTGGAAAAGTTCACCTATCTCGGGAACCTGAACGGCTGGCGCACGCTCGGCCGCGACCGGGTTCTCGTGTACACGGGCGTCAACGATGCCTATCTCCTGACCGTCGCACCTCCGTGCAACGATCTGCAGTTCGCGCAATCCATCGCTCTGACATCGACCGGGCACACGGTGAGCCGCCGCTTCGACTCCGTGCTGGTCGGCGATCAGCGCTGCATGATCACCGAGATCCGGCCGGTCGATTACGGGCAGATGAGGCAGGCGGCGAAGGAAGCAGGGTTGTAGTCGCCGTGCGGGGTCACACATTACGCAGGCCCCGCTTGAACTCGCGAATGCGGCGCTCGTTGCGCTTGTAGAACGTCCACTGCTTGATCCGCCGGGGGGTCACGAGGCCCGACTGCGTCAGCAGCTTCAGGTGCTCGCTCGCCGTCGGCTGACTGACGCCGAGCTTCTGGGCGATGAATACGCTGCAGACGCCGTCCTTGACGAGGTCGCCGTCCACTTGCGCACGAAAGTGCGCCCTGGGGTCCTTGAGCCACTCGAGAATGAGCAGCCGCTTCTCGCTGGCGAGCGCGCGAATGGCGGCGTGGTCAACCATGGGTAGTGGGGAGACCCAGCCTGCCGGCGAGCTCTCGCAGAGTTGCCGCGTATTCGGGGTTCCGCTCGTCAGCGTGAGGTGCTGTCGGCAGGTTGAAGCACAAGGCCGCAATGCTCGAACCATCGGTGAGCTCGGCCGTGACGGCTTCTGGACGATAGACCGCCACGCTGGGCTCCGAATAGAGTTGATCGATCTCGGCGTGGGTAAGCTGCATGAGAAAGCCGTAGGTGGAGTCGGTCGGGCTTGCAGTGAGCGCCGCACGCTTTCCGATGCGAAGGCACATTCCGCGCACGCGAGCCGGACGCAGGTTTGAAGGATTGAGCCCTTTGGCACGCAGCGCTTCCGCGTCCATGAAGAGGCCATAGAAGAAAACGTCTATCCGGCGGGCTTGTGACATTGGAACTTAGCCAACTCCCTAACTATACTGCACCCGGCAGCGTATGCACATGCCTTCCATCACCCGCGAGCAGGTCGCAGCCACGTACGAGCTGATCCGCCCGCACGTGCGACGGACGCCGGTCATCGACCTCGACGCGGCCGACTTCGGTATCAACGGCGTTCCCATCGCCTGCAAGCTCGAGCTGCTGCAGCACGCCGGATCGTTCAAGCCGCGCGGCGCGTTCGCGAATCTGCTCGCGCGGCCGACGCCGAAGGCCGGCGTCGTCGCGGCGTCTGGCGGCAACCACGGCCTTGCAGTGGCCTTCGCCGCGCAAAAGCTCGGCGTACCCGCGACGATCTTCGTCCCATCGGTCGCGGCTGCCACCAAGCAGCAGCGGATCCGTAGTCTCGGCGCCGAGCTGATCGTCGCGGGCGAGAGCTATGCCGATGCACTGGCGGCGAGCCGGAAACACGTCGCCGAATCCGGCGCGCTCGAGATTCACGCTTACGATCAGCGCGAAACCCTTCTCGGGCAGGGATCGGTAGGCGTGGAGCTCGAGCAGCAGTGCGCCGCGCTCGACACGCTGCTCGTCGCCGTCGGCGGCGGCGGCCTGATCGGCGGCATCGCGGCCTGGTTCGACGGCAGGATCAGGCTCGTGGCCGTCGAGCCTCGCGCCGCGCCGACGTTGTACCGTGCCCTCGAGGCGGGCCGTCCCGTCGATGCCGAAGCCGGCGGTATCGCGGCCGACTCGCTCGCGCCACGCCGTGTCGGCGAGCTGATGTTTCCGCTTGCCCAGCGTTTCGTCGATCGCGTCGTGCTCGTCGAAGACGATGCAATCCGCGAGGCACAACGCGCGCTCTGGCGGGTGGCGCGCATCGCATCGGAGCCCGGTGGTGCGGCGGCGATGGCGGCGCTTCTGAGTGGCGCATATCGCCCCCAGGCTGACGAGCGCGTCGGCGTGCTCATCTGTGGCGGCAACACGGACGCGGTGAGCATTTAGTCAGCGGACAGGAACTCGATCGGTGACCCCTTACGAAAAGCTGGAACAGCTGAACATCGCGCTACCTCCCGCCGCGACGCCCGTAGCGGCTTTCGTCATGGCTGCGCAGAGCGGTGATCTCGTGTTCGTATCGGGCCACATCGCGCGAAAGGACGGCGGGCCGTTCACCGGTCAGCTCGGAACGGCTCTCACGACCGGGCAGGGGAAAGCTGCCGCGCGCAGCGTGGCCATCGACCTCCTGGCGACGCTTCACGGGGTTCTCGGGGACCTCAACCGCGTTCGCCGCATCGTCAAGATCATGTGCCTGGTGAATTCGGCACCGGGCTATACGGAGCAGCACCTCGTCGCCAACGGGTGCTCCGAGCTCCTGATCGACGTCTTCGGTGAGCGTGGCCGTCACGCCCGAAGCGCCTTCGGGGTGGCACAGATTCCATTCGGAGCCTGCGTGGAGATCGAGCTCATAGCCGAGGTGAGTTGAGCATGCATGTCAGTCGTGAAAGCGCAGCTGAGACGCGCGAACGCCTCGCGCGGGTCATTGCGGCCGCAGAGTTCCGCGTTCTCGACGGCGTATTCGCGTTTACCGAGCATCCCGTCGATTCGTTTCCAGCAGACCGGGCGAGCGATGCGTTGGCGTTCGTGCGCGATGAAGATGTCTGGAGCGTCCTCGGACCTTCCCGCGACGGCGAACCGGAGCCCGTGGCAGTTTTTGCGTTCCACTTCCATCCGGAGATGGACAACAGCGGCTTCGTGGGCTGGCTCGCGAGCCATCTGAAATCCGTGCTCGGTACGGGTGTGTTGGTCCTTTGCGGATCGAACAGCGACCGTGGCGGCATCTTCGACTACTGGGGCGTGCCGCTGTCGATGGCGGCCGAAGCCGTCGCGGAAGTGCGGCGGCTTCGAACCGGTGGAACGGAATGAGACTCGACGGCGTGACGATGCGGGTCAGCTCGACGGCGAGCAACGGTGTGGTCGACGCGGCCACGCGCCTCGTCTTCCGTCAGCGCGGACAGAGAGTCGTGGGGAGGTATCAGGGTGGAAGCATCCGACGCGGCTGCCTGCTCGGACGCCTCGTGGCCAAACGCTCGCGTTCCGCTACGTGCAGGTGGAATCGACCGGAGAGATCCACGGCGGACGCTCGGTGTGCGACGTCACGCGTCGGTCCGACGGCCGGCTCCGGATGGTGGAGCGGTTCACGTGGAATACGCGCGACGGCGGTGGCACCAACGCCTTCGAGCAGGTGCCACGGGACTAAGCCGGCTGACGCGTACGTCGTTGCGCGTAGAGCTCCTCACACGCGTCGCGCCACACGTTGTGACAGCGGATGTGGAATCGCCAGGACGTCAAACCGCCCGCGCTCGCGAGCTCAGCCTCGTATTCGATCTCGCGGGGCGTGATCGGCGCGCCGCACAGGGCGCACTCGCCGCCGCCGCCCGCGGCGCCGAGCAACCGGACCGGCTCCTCGAGCGGAAGCTCGCCGGCGTCGAGGCGGCCGCGCGCAAGGACGTGTAGATCTCGAGCGATCATATGCCGACCTTTCTGCATCAATGCTTCGTTCCAGCATTGACGAGAACGTATCGGCTGCCGCTTTTATTCCGCGGCTCGATCGGGCTCAGCGAGACTCAGGCAGCAGCGCTCGAATCGCCCAGAGCAACTCTTCGGGGTCGACCGGCTTCAGGAACGCAAGATCGTAGAGACCCGAGTTCGAGTACGTCTTCGTCTCGTGAGCGCTGTAGATGATGATCGGCAGATCGCGGGTGGCGACGCTCGAACGAAGCAGATCGCAGAGCTCGAAGCCGGTCATTCCCGCCATCATCACGTCGACGATGAGGAGATCGGGCCGTTGCGCCTCGATGAGCAAGAACGCCTGCGCGCCGCTCGAGGCCTGAACGAAATCGAATCCCTCGCCGCCGAGAAACAACCGCAGGAAGTCGAGCGCATCCGGCTCGTCATCGACGGCCAGAATCAGCGCGCGCTGCACAACGGCCGATGCGCGCGCGCCAGCGTCCGGGCCGACGGGCGCAGGGGCGAGCGCGGGCGCCGAAGCGCGGGGCGACGGGACTGGCTGTGTGATCATGAGGCCCGCGACTTGACTTTACGAAACGCCAGGTGGGGTCCACTGGCGTGCATACGCCCGTAGCAAGCGGCGTTCCCGCCAAGTTCACGCTGCGCCGCGGTGCTGCGTCCTCACCCGAGCACGCGCCTCAACCAGCCGGCGACGTGCAGCACTTCCTCGGGCGATACGGTGTGCTGTATCGGATAGGTATGCCACTCGACCGCATACTCGCGCGACTCGAGCGTCGAACGCAGTTCCTCGCCCAGCCGCACGTCGACCATCGGATCGAAGGTCCCGTGCCCGAGAAAAATCGGGATCTCCTGATTCGCCGCCTGGCGTTCGGCGTCGAGCGTCGAAGTGAGAAGCGGAAAGCCGGACAGTGCGACGATGCCGGCCAGGCGTCCGGGATGGCGCAGTCCGCTGAACACGGCCATGCCTGCGCCCTGAGAGAATCCACCGAGCACAATGCGGTTCGTCGGGATGCCGTGCTCGTTCTCTCGCCGGACGAGCGCGCGAATCGCCGCGGCGGACTCGCGAATGCCGGGCTCGTCCGGCGCGACGCTCGAACCGCCGAGCACGGAGATGTCGAACCATGCGCGCATCGGGTAGCCGGCGTTGACCGTGACCGGCCGCACCGGCGCGTTCGGGAACACGAAGCGCAGCGGACGTCGCAACGGTTCGGCGAGCGCCGGCACGATGGGCTCGAAATCATGCGCGTCGGCTCCGAGGCCGTGCATCCAGATGATGCTCGCGACAGGATCGGCGCCGGTCTCGATGTCGACGGTCTCGAGCAGCTTCGTCACGCGGCGGTGAACACGACGCTCAGATTATTGGCCGGCATGCGCACCACCGCCGTGCGCATGAACCCCGTGCCGCTCGCGACCGTGGTCACGGCGTCGAGATCACGCACACCCCATTCGGCGTCCTGCGCACGCAGCGATTGATCGAACGATTCGTTCGATGCGGCCGTGTGCTGTCCGCCTTCCTTGAAAGGACCATATAAAAGGAGTGACGCCCGCGCGCGCAGATGAGTCTCGGCGCCGCGAAACAGCGCCTCCGTCGCGGACCATGGTGCGATGTGGATCATGTTGATACACACGAGCGCATCGTACGGTGCGCCGATCGAGCCCGATCCGATCCACTCGTCGTCGTGCACGTCGAGAGCGAGAGGTATCCGAACTTTCGTGAGCCCCGACGCAGCAATTCGCGCGGCGAGAATCCGCCGTTGCATTGCGTCGGCTTCCGAGGGCTGCCAGATCAGCCTGGGAGTGGCAGCGGCAAAATGCACCACGTGCTGCCCCGCGCCGGAGGCGATCTCGAGGACCGTGCCCGCACTCGGCAGCACGCCGCGCAGGACCGTAAGAATGTGCTCCTTGTTGCGGTCGGCCGCGGGACTCGCCGGCAGATCGTCTCGCACGGAAGGGCCGGCTCATTCGATGGGAATGCGGTCCTTGTTCTTCTCCAGCCACTCGCGGAAGGTCTGCAACGCCGGATTCAGCGCCCGCGCAACCTCGAGATTTCGCGCGCCGCAGAAATCCCGCTCGAAATCGCGCTTGAACTGAAACATGTTGCCGAGATCATCGGCGCCCGGAAATCCGAAGCCACGATACTGCTCCGGCGTCACGGCGTTGTAGCGCACCTCCTCGCCGAGCGCCTTGCTGAGCTCAGCGGCCATCTGGGCACCGGTCAGATGTTCGCCGGCAATGCCCACGGTCTTGCCGACGTACACCTTGCCTTTCTTGAAGATACCGTACGCCGCCCGACCGATGTCTTCGGCAGCGATGCCGGGAAGCCTCTTGTCTGCCATCGGCA
>JBQTHP010000076.1:0-39845 GCA_052389755.1 Gammaproteobacteria bacterium | reverse complement strand
GCGCCGTAGACGCCGGCTCGAGAGCCAACGCAAGAGTGATCACAGGGTGACAACAGAGCCTGCGTGCGCATCACGTAAGTATTGGTCGGGGCGCCGAGATTTGAACTCGGGACCCCTTGCACCCCATGCAAGTGCGCTACCAGACTGCGCCACGCCCCGACCAGGCCGGCATGATATCTCACCCGCGTGGCGGCGAAAGCTCCGCGCGGGCGTGCCGGTACAGGGACACCGCGCGACGCGCAATCGACAGCAGCACCGCACCGCGTGTGAGCCACGCTACTGAACGGGCCGGGTTCGCCAGTAGAAACAGAAGCAGTACGCCGCCTGCCAGTAGCAGCGCAGGCGATGCATAGCGACGCGCGGATTCGACCACGCCATCCACCCGCGTGACGGTTTCGCCGACCACTTCGGCATCGTCCGCGAGCTCACGTCGCAGCCGTTCACTCCGTAGCGCGAGGGCCCGCCGGCGCCGCGCCAGTTCGTCCGATCGATCCGTCATGGTTCTCGCTCCACTATCGCACGGTCACGCTTGAGCTCATCGAGTGTGGCAGACAGAAAACGCGCTTTGGATCGCACTTTCGCCCTCGCTAACAGCCCGGTGCCGATCGTCACGGCGACGAACGCGGCGCTGATGAGGATCGCCACCAGCAAGCGGTGCTCCTCCCAGAACGCGACCAGCAGCGTCACGGCGATCATGAGCACCGCGAGCGTCGCGAACAACAGCGCGACGAACGACCACAGCAGCACGGATGCGGCCCGATGCACCTCTTCCTGCAGCTCGGTCGCAAGCAGCTCGGCGCGTGTCTGCGCGATCGCAAGAAAAGTCGTGAGCAGCCGGCGAATCGCGCCGAAGAGGCGCCCTTCCGCCGGCTGCGGTTCGGGGCCGGGCTCGTGGATGTCCATCGAGACTCGAGCGGTGCGAAAGACTAGCGGCGCCCGACGAGCAGTCCGACGACGAACGCCACCCCGGCGGCGATGCCGATTGCCTGCCATGGCTTGTCGCGCACGTACCGATCCGCATCCTGCGCAATGACCTGTGCGTGTTGCGCGAGATCCTCTTGCGCCGCGACCATCCGCTCGCGTGCGGCGCGCACGGATTCTTCGGCTCGGGCGCGAGCCTGCTGCACTTTCTCGCCGGCGTTGCCGGCCGTCGCACGCAGCAGCGCGTCCGCGTCCTCGAGAACGGCGTGCAGATCCTGCATCAGCCGATCGACGGAGGGTTTGTTGTTCGACGCCTCGCTCATGTCGTGCGCTCCTTGCGAGGAAAGACGGGCCGTCAGCGGCGCAGGACTTTCAGAAGGTCTTCCAGCTCGAGCCGCACTTGCCTGATGATCTGCTGGCTCTGGCTCACGTCCGTGCGCGCTTCCTCGCCCGTGAGCTTATTGCGCGCGCCGCCGATGGTGAAGCCCTGATCGTAGAGCAGGCTTCTGATCTGGCGGATGACGATGACGTCCTGGCGCTGGTAGTAGCGGCGATTGCCGCGCCGCTTGACGGGCTTCAGCTGCGGGAACTCCTGCTCCCAGTAGCGCAGCACGTGCGGCTTCACGCCGCAGAGATCGCTCACTTCACCTATGGTGAAGTAGCGCTTGCCCGGGATCGGCGGCAGCTCGTTGTTATTCCTGGGTTCCAACATAGGCTTCGACCCGCGCTTTCAGCTTCTGCCCCGGGCGGAACGTGACCACGCGTCGTGCGCTGATCGGTATTTCCTCACCGGTTTTCGGGTTACGTCCCGGGCGCTGGTTCTTGTCGCGCAGATCGAAGTTACCGAACCCGGACAACTTCACCTGCTCCCCGTTGGACAGTGCCGCTCGCACCTCTTCGAAGAAGAGATCGACGAGCTCGCGTGCTTCCCGCTTGTTGAGACCGAGCTGGTTGAAGAGCGCTTCGGCCATTTCGGCTTTCGTGAGAGCCATGCGTGTTTATTCTCGAACTCTCGCGTTCAGGCTTTCGCGCAGATCGGCCACGATGTCTGCCACCGCGCGATCCGCCTCCACGTCCGTCAGAGTGCGAGATTTCCCCTGAAAAATCAAGCCCAAAGCGACACTTTTTCGACCAGATTCTACACCCGGTCCGCGGTAGACGTCGAAAACGAGGAAGCTCTGCAGAAGCTGCGAGGCGGCCAAGGTTACACGTTCGCGCAGGGCGCTTAAAGCCACGTCTTCGTCCACGACGATGGCGAGGTCCCGACGCACATGCGGAAAGCGCGAAACCTCGCGCAGGGAGGGAACGCGCACCCGCAGTGCAGCGTAAAACTCGAGCTCGAAGAGGACCGGCGCATATGTAAAGTCGAGCTCGCGGACGAGCGCGGGGTGCAATTCGCCGATCCAGCCGACCGGCGCGCCGTCGCGGGTGATTCGCGCCGCGCGGCCCGGATGCAGAGACGGCAGACTCGCCGCATCGAAGCGCATCGCATCGGCATCGCCGGTTGCGGCGAGCAGCGATTCGACGTCGGCCTTCACATCGTAGAAATCCGTGGGCACGCGCATCTCGCGCGGCAAACCCCATTGCTCCGCGACCCGAGGTCCGAGCGCGATGCCGCTCAGAAGATCGACCTCGCGCGTCGCCGTCCCATCGACATCGAAGCTCGCACCGTGCTCGAAGAGGCGCACGCGATCCTGCTGGCGATGCAGATTCTCGCGGGCGGCGCGCAACAGTCCGGGCCAGAGCGACACGCGCATCACCGAGAGGTCGCTCGAGATCGGGTTTGCAAGCGCTAAACCGGGCCGATCCGGAAACAGCTTCGATTGCAGCGCGGGATCGACGAACGCGAACGTGATCGCTTCCTGGTAGCCGCGCGCGGCGAGCGCCTCGAGCACCGTACGCTCCGGAGGCCGCTCTTCGCTCACGCGGCGGAAATGATGCGTAATGTGCGCGTCGGCTTCGGCAATCGCATCGAAGCCGACGATGCGCGCGACCTCGTCGATGAGATCGGCCTCGATGGTGACATCGAAGCGGTGCGAGGGCGGCACGACGGACCAGCCGTCGCCGGTACGTTCGACGCGCATCTGCAGGGCCTTGAGCGTGCTCTCCACCTTGCCCGGCTCGATCGTTGCGCCCAGCAGTCGCGCGAGCTGCGAGCGGCGCAGCGGCACCGCGGAGCGCTTCGGCAACGCGGCCGCGTGCTGCGTCGTGCTCACCGGGCGTGGTGAGCCGCCGGCGATGCTCTGAATCAGCGCCGTTGCGCGCTCGATTGCGCGTTCCTGCCCGGACGGATCGACACCGCGCTCGAACCGCTGGCTCGCATCGGTCACGAGGCCGAAGCGGCGCGCGCGTCCTGCGATCGCATCGGGTGAGAAGAACGCGACTTCGAGGAACACGTCACTCGTCGCCTCGCTGACCGCCGTGCGCTCGCCGCCCATGATGCCCGCGAGCCCCACGGGGCCGGCGCGGTCCGCGATGACGAGGACATCGGTATCGGCGGTAACGGTGCGGCCGTCGAGAAGCGTGCACGCCTCGCCGGCTGTCGCGTAGCGCACGCGGATCTCACGATCGAGCTTCGCAAGATCGTACGCGTGCATCGGCTGGCCGAGCTCGAGCAGCACGTAATTCGCGGCATCGACGATCGGGCTGATCGAACGCACGCCGGCACGCCGCAGGCGCTCGCGCACCCCCGCAGGCGTCGTCGCGCGGTTGTTCACTCCGCGGATCACGCGACCGACGAACTTTGGGCAGGCTGCCGGCGCATCGAGATGCACCGGGAAGGTATCCCGATGCTTCGCGGACACGGCATCGATTGGCGGGCCTGTGACCGGACGGCCCGACAGTGCTGCAACTTCGCGCGCGACTCCCAGGACCGACATGGCGTCGCCGCGGTTCGGCATCACGTTGACGTCGAGAACCTGATCGTCGAGCGCGAGGTACTCGCGCAGTGAGCGACCGAGCGGAGCGTCGGGCGGCAACGCGAGGATGCCCGCAGACGTCTCGGCAAGCCCCAGCTCTTTCGCCGAGGCGAGCATGCCGAAGGACTCGACGCCGCGAAGCTTCGCGGCCTTGATGTCGAGCCCGCCGGGCAGCTGCGCACCGACGGTGGCGAGCGCAGCCTTGAGTCCGGCGCGCGCGTTGCTCGCGCCGCAGACGATCTGCAGCGGCTCGCCTTGCCCCGTCGAGACACGGCACACCTGCAGCTTATCGGCTTGCGGGTGCCGTTCGGCCGACAGAATCTCAGCAATTACCACGCCGCTGAACATAGGCGCCGCGGGCTCGATGGCTTCGAGCTCGAACCCGCACATGGTGAGCCGCGCGCCGAGCTCACGTGCATCCCACGGCACGTCCACCCACTCTCGCAGCCAGGAGTACGGGACCTTCATGGCTCAGAACGTCCGGAACTGCTGCAGGAAGCGCAGATCGTTCTCGTAGAACATCCTGAGGTCGTTGACGCCGTAGCGAAGCATGGCGAGGCGGTCGATGCCCGCGCCGAACGCATAGCCGGTGAACTTTTCAGCATCGACGCCACCCGCCCGCAGCACCGTGGGATGCACCATCCCGCAGCCGGAGATCTCCAGCCAGCCGGTGTGCTTGCACACCCGGCAGCCCGAGCCACCGCAGAACACGCACGATATGTCCACTTCGGCGCCCGGCTCGACGAAGGGAAAGTACGAGGGACGCAGACGCATCCCGAGGTCACGCTCGAAGAACGCCTGGACGAAGCCGTGCAGCACCGCCTTCATGTTGGCGAAGCTCACGTCGGGACCGACGACGATGCCTTCGAGCTGGTGAAACATCGGCGAGTGCGTCATGTCGTGGTCGGAGCGATAGCAGCGCCCCGGCGCGATCACCGCGAGCGGCGCGCCGTGCGCCTGCATCGCACGGATCTGCACCGGCGAGGTGTGCGTGCGAAGCAGCCGCCCGTCGCCGAAGTAGAACGTGTCGTGCAGCGCGCGCGAGGGATGGTTTGCGGGGATGTTGAGCGCTTCGAAGTTGTAGAAATCGTTCTCGATCTCCGGACCTTCGGCCACTTCGAATCCCGCGCGGCGGAAGAGCTCTTCGATGCGCAGCCGCGCTTTCGTGACGGGGTGCAGGCCGCCGCGCGGCTCGCCGCGCCCCGGCAGCGTGACGTCGATGCGCCCGGCCGTGAGTTTCGAGGCGTCCGCTGCGCGCTCGAGTGCCGCTCGCCGCGCTTCGATCGCGGTCTGCACGCGCTCTTTCGCATCGTTGATGCGCTGGCCGGCCGCCGGCCGCTCGGCAGCGGGCAATCCGCCGAGCGCTTTCAACTGCTCGGTGAGCGCGCCTTTCTTGCCGAGCCAGCGCACGCGCGCGTCGTCGAGGGCCGAGAGCGCGTTGCTCGCGGCCACTTCGGCGAGTGCCTGCTCGACGAGACCCGACAGATCGCTCACGGACGCGCCGTGAACGTCACGCGGCAATACCGAGCGCCGTCTTGGCCTGCTGCGCGATGGCGCCGAACGCGGCCGCATCGTGCACCGCAAGATCGGCCAGCACCTTGCGGTCGACCGTGACGCCGGCCTTGTTCAGGCCGTCGATCATCCTGCTGTACGACAGGCCGTGTACGCGCGCCGCCGCGTTGATGCGCGCGATCCAGAGCGCGCGGAACTCGCGCTTCTTCGCGCGCCGGTCGCGATAGGCGTACTGGCCTGCCTTGATGACGGCCTGCTTCGCCGCGCGATAGACCTTGCGCCGGGCGTTGTAGTAGCCCTTCGCCTTCTTCAGAACCTTCTTGTGACGACGGCCGGCCGTCACGCCACGCTTGACTCGTGCCATGAAAAACTCCTCGGGAGGGGACGCTTACTTGTGGTTCGGCAGCAGCTGGTCGAGACGACCGGTGTCGCTGTCGTGCACGAGGCTCGAGCCGCCCGAGCGTAGCTGGCGCTTTGTCTTGCGGGCCTTGTCGCCGAGGTTGTGGCGGCGGCCGGCGGAGTACCTCTTGTAGCCCTTCGCCGTCTTGCGAAAACGCTTCGCTGCCGCCCGGTTGGTTTTCAACTTGGGCATGTCTTCGACTCCTCTTTTGTATGGCTACGGCTCGCAAAGCCAGATGACTCCTGGCTCACTTGCCGGCGGACCGACGTCTAAGTCGTCTTGGTCGTCTTAGTCGTCTGAGTCACTTCTTCTTCGGTGCAAACACCATGACCATCTGGCGACCTTCCATGATCGGGTTCTGCTCGACGACGCTCACCTGAGCCAGGTCGCTTACCACCCGATCGAGAAGCCGGCGCCCGATGTCCTGGTGCACCATCTCGCGGCCGCGGAACCGTAAGGTCACCTTGGCCTTGTCCCCCTCGGTGAGGAAGCGGATCAGATTACGCAGCTTGATCTGGTAATCGCCCTCTCCCGTACCGGGACGAAACTTCACTTCCTTGACCTGGATCTGCTTCTGCTTGCGCTTGGCAGAGTGGGCCTTCTTGTTCTGCTCGAAGAGAAACTTGCCGTCATCCATGATGCGCACGACCGGCGGTTCCGCGGTCGGCGACACCTCGACAAGATCCAGCTCAGCGGCGGACGCCATTGCCAGCGCCTCGAAGCGGGTCATCACCCCGGCTTGCCCCCCATCCGGCCCGATCACTCGCAGCTCTGGAGCGGTGATCTCCTCGTTGCGCCGGACACGCTTGCTTGCAATGGCTATACGCTAATCCCCCATCGTTCGGCGCCCGCGGCTCTCGAGCTCGCCGCGGAGACGTGAGACGAACGTCTCCACGGACATCGCGCCGAGGTCCTTTCCGCTGCGGGAACGCACTGACAATAAATTCGCGGCGACTTCCTTATCGCCCGCGACCAACATGTAAGGCACGCGCTGGAGCGTGTGCTCGCGGATCTTAAAGCCCACCTTCTCGTTCCGCAAGTCTGATTCGACGCGAAATCCCTGTTTTTCAAGGCTTTCCGTCACGTGACGGACATAGTCGTTCTGGCGCTCGGTAATCGTCATCACGACCACCTGCACCGGGGCAAGCCACACCGGGAGCTTGCCGGCATGGTGCTCGAGCAGAATGCCCAGGAAGCGCTCGAGCGAGCCGAAGATCGCGCGGTGGAGCATCACCGGCGTGCACTTGCGGCTGTGCTCGTCGATGTAATGCGCGCCGAGACGCCCCGGCAGATTGAGGTCCACCTGCCAGGTACCACATTGCCAGTCCCGTCCGATCGCATCCTTCAGGATGAACTCGAGCTTGGGGCCGTAGAAGGCGCCCTCCCCCGGATTCAGCGTGAAGTCGATTCCGGCGGCGCGGGTGCCGGCCTGCAGGGCGTTCTCGGCGCGCGTCCACACATCGTCCTCGCCCACGCGCTTCGGCGGGCGATCGGCAAACTTCACCGCCACGTCGTCGAAGCCGAAGTCGCGGTATATCGACATCAGGAGCTCGATGCCGCGCACCGTCTCCTCGGTGATCTGCTCTTCGGTGATGAAGATATGCGCATCGTCCTGTGTGAACGCGCGCACGCGCATGAGCCCGTGGAGGGCGCCGGAGGGCTCGTAGCGATGCACCTTGCCGAACTCCGCCAGGCGGATCGGCAGATCGCGGTAGCTGCGGATGCCCTGCTTGAAGATCTGCACGTGGCCCGGGCAGTTCATGGGCTTGATCGCGAACGTGCGTTCGTCCGGCGTCTTCGTGAGATACATGTTCTCGCCGAACTTCTCGAGGTGCCCCGACTGGTGCCAGAGGCTCACCTCCATGATCTCGGGCGCGCTCACTTCCTCGAAGCCGGCGGCGTTCTGCTTCTCGCGCATGTAGGCGATGAGCGTCTGGAAGAGCTGCCAGCCTTTCGGATGCCAGAACACCGCGCCCGGCGCCTCTTCCTGCATGTGGAAGAGATCGAGATCGCGCCCGATGCGCCGGTGATCGCGCTTCTCGGCCTCTTCGAGGCGGTGGAGGTATTCGTCCAGCTGCTTCTTGTCGCCCCAGGCGGTGCCGTAGATCCGCTGCAGCATCTCGTTGCGTGAATCGCCGCGCCAGTACGCGCCCGCGACCTTCATGAGCTTGAAAGCCTTGAGCTTCCCGGTGGACGGAACGTGTGGCCCCCGGCAGAGGTCGATCCAGTTGCCCTGCCCGTAGAGGCTGATCTCGTCCTTCTCCGGAATGCTCGCGATGATCTCGGCCTTGTAGTGTTCTCCGAGATCCTTGAAGAACTTCACCGCGTCGTCGCGCTTCATGACACGACGGTTCACCTTCTGATCCGCCTTCGCGAGCTCAGTCATCTTCGCTTCGATCGCCGCGATGTCCTCTGGCGTGAAGGGACGCTTGTAGGCGAAGTCGTAGTAGAAACCGTCCTCGATCACCGGTCCGATCGTGACCTGCGCGTCGGGGAAGAGCTCCTTCACGGCCTGCGCTAGCAGATGCGCAGTCGAGTGGCGGATGATCTCGAGGCCGGCCGGATCCTTCTCCGTGATGATCGCGAGATTCGCGTCGGTGCCGATCACGTGCGAGGTATCGACGAGCTTGCCGTTCACGCGCGCGCCGAGCGCTGCCTTGCGCAGGCCCGCGCCAATGGCCCCCGCCACCTCGTCCACCGTCACCGGCTGGTCGAAGCGGCGTTGACTGCCATCGGGCAATGTCACGACCGGCATGGGTTCCTAGGGAACTGGTAGGCGCGAGAGGGATCGGACCTCCGACCTTCTGCATGTCAAGCAGACGCTCTACCACTGAGCTACGCGCCTTCAGGGGCGGCGAAAGATACCGGAACCCGGCGCACACAGGCAAGCGAATGGCGGGAAAGACAATGGCTTAGATGGCTGACGGCTTAGATGGCGGAGACGTGCCCGCACGGTGCAACAAGTGGCCTTGCGGGCCGGTCTGACTATCATGCCGAACATGACTCGAAACGAATTCCTCCGCGGGCTTGCCTTCAGCGCGGGCGCGCTCGCTTTCGGCCGCGCTGCCAGGGCGTTCGAAAGACTCGAAAAGCCGCTCGCCGAGTGGCGAGCACTCCTCGAGCCCGCGGCCTACGCCGTGCTCTTCGAACAAGACACCGAGCGCCCGTTCTCGAGCCCGCTCAACGAGGAGAAGCGCAAAGGCACGTATGTCTGCGCTGCGTGCTTTCTGCCGCTGTTCGATTCCACGACCAAGTTCGAAAGCGGCACGGGCTGGCCGAGCTTCTTCCGCCCGCTGGCGAACCGCGTTGCGACGAAGCGGGACCGCAAGTTCATCCTGCTGCGCACCGAGTACCACTGCGCGCGGTGCGGCGGACACCAGGGCCATGTATTCGACGATGGGCCGCGACCCACCGGGCAGCGCTGGTGCAACAACGGTCTTGCGCTGCGCTTCGTGCCGGCGGGCCAGCGGTTGCCTGCTCTCAGGAGCTGACCAATGAGAAATTTCTTGCGCGGACTTGTCCTCGCCTGCGTTACCGGACTTGCGGTTGCTGACCAGCCCGCCGCGGTTTCGAGCTCGAACCTCGCCATCGCGACATTCGCCGGTGGTTGCTTCTGGTGCATGGAGCCCCCGTTCGACGAGCTCCAGGGCGTGGTCTCGACGACTTCGGGATACGCGGGCGGGCGAACCAAAGCCCCTACGTATGAAGAAGTGTCATCCGGCTCGACAGGCCATGCCGAAGCCGTGCAGGTGCGGTATGACCCGAAGAAAGTGAGCTACGAGAAGCTGCTCGAGGTCTTCTGGCGCAACGTGGATCCTCTGACGGCAAACCGTCAGTTCTGCGACGGCGGCTCGCAATACCGAAGCGCGATTTTCCACCACGACGTGAAACAGCGACGCCTCGCGGAAGACTCGAAGCGCGCGCTCGATGGGCGATTCGATCGGCCGATCGTGACGGAGATCGTGCCGGCCGGAACGTTCTATCCCGCCGAGGACTATCACCAGGACTACTACAAGAAGAATCCCGTGCGCTACAAGGTGTACCGCTGGAACTGCGGTCGCGACCAGCGCCTCGAGCAGGTATGGGGGACCGCGCCGAAATAGCGCTGCCCTCTTCCATCTCAGCCGCCTGAGCCGTCGGCTGTACGTGCGTGACGAGGTGAACCGGGAAGCCCTTCCCGGGAACACACTGTTATTGGTGCATTGCGCGGTGTCCCATGAACGCACGACTGCTCGCTGCCATGTCCTCGAGCCTGATCCTCCTCGCCTGCGGCGGTGGTTACGGGGGCGGTGGTTCCGGTGGCGGCGGTCCCGGTGGCGGCTATGGCGGGCCCGACGATGTGACGGCCCCCACCGTCACCCTGTCCGCACCCGCCATCGCCAATCGAACCACCATGCTCACGGCCAATGCGACTGACAACGTGGGCGTCACTACGGTGGAGTTTCGCCTGGACGGTACGGTCCTCGGCAGGGTGACGACTACGCCCTACACGTTCACCTGGGATACGAGCGCGGCCGCAGACGGCACACACGTGCTTACCGCCGTAGCAGGCGATGCGGCAGGCAACACCACGACCTCGGCTGCGGTGAACGTCGAGGTCCGCAACCAGCAGCAGTTCGCACTCGCGCTGACCGAAGCCCAGGAAAACCCACCGACCGGTTCACAGGCGACCGGCTCCGGCACGATCGACGTGAACCTGCTCACGGGCGCCACGACAGGAGCGATCACGATCACCGGTTTCAGCGTGACGGCCGCGCACATTCACGACGGGTTCGCCGGTATCAACGGTCCGATCCTCATCGGCCTCCAGCAAGACCCTGCGAACCCACAGCGCTGGCAAGTGTCGGCGAATGCGATGCTCACTGCGGCGCAGATCGATCGGCTGATGACCGGCGCGCTGTACGTGAATGCGCACTCGGCGCAGTTTCCGGGCGGGGAAATCCGCGCACAGCTCGCTCCTGCGAACGTCAAGGTGATCTTTACGGCACTGACCGGTCAGGAAGAAGTGCCCCCCGCCACCACCACAGCAAGCGCACGGGCGGCAACGACGGTCGACACCACGATCCGCACGGTGACGATCCACGTGAACACGACGAATCTCGACACCGCCGACGCCGCCCACATCCACACCGGTGCAGCCGGCGTGAGCGGCCCGATTCTCATCGGGCTGACCCGCGACGCAGTGACTCCGTCGCTGTGGTCGGCGGTCGCCGCTTCCGTCACGGAGGCGCAGCTACAGGATTTCAACGCGAACCGCTGGTACGTGAACGTGCACACGCCGGCGAATCCCGACGGTGAAGTTCGCGGCCAGATCATCGCCCCGCAGAATTGACTTCCTCGCCGTGGAGCGCTCGCTGGAGCGCACCACCGTGCTTCATCCGGCCAGCTTGGCCGGCAACCCCAATTCGAGTTGCCGCAGCTTCTCGATTTCGTCTCGCAGTTTTGCTGCTTCTTCGAACTCGAGGTTGCGCGCTTTCCTGAACATCTCCGCTTCGAGCTTCCTGATGTGACGGACGATCGCTTCGGGCCTCGCGCCTGCGAATGCCGCTGCATCGCCGGTGCCCACGCCCCTGCGCCCGCCCATACCCGTCGTCGCACCTTCCGCACGTGCGCCTTCCATGATGTCGGTCACGCCCTTCTGGATGCCGCGCGGCGTGATGCCGTGCGCCGCGTTGAACTCGAGTTGCTTCTTGCGACGGCGGTTCGTCTCATCGAGCGCGCGCTGCATCGAGCCCGTCATGACATCGGCGTAGAGAATCGCGCGGCCGTTGATGTTGCGGGCCGCCCGGCCGACTGTCTGGATGAGGGAGTTGTCCGAGCGCAGAAAGCCTTCCTTGTCGGCATCGAGCACCGCGACGAGCGACACCTCGGGCATGTCGAGGCCTTCGCGCAGGAGGTTGATGCCGACGAGCACGTCGAACTTGCCGAGCCGCAGGTCGCGGATGATCTCGGTGCGCTCGATGGTGTCGATGTCCGAGTGCAGATACCGCACGCGCACGTCGTGCTCCGCCAGGTACTCGGTGAGATCCTCGGCCATGCGCTTCGTGAGGGTGGTGATCAGCACGCGCTCGCCGACCTCGACGTTCTTGCGGATCTCCGAGAGAACATCGTCCACCTGGGTGCGCACCGGGCGCACCTCGACCTCCGGATCGACGAGCCCGGTCGGACGCACCACCTGTTCGACGACCTGGGCGGAATGCGCGGCCTCGTATGAGCCGGGCGTCGCCGAGGTGAAGATCATCTGCGGGGCGAGCCGCTCCCACTCCTCGAACTTGAGCGGGCGGTTGTCGAGCGCGGAAGGCAGACGAAAGCCGTACTCGACGAGCGTCTCCTTGCGCGAGCGATCGCCTTTGTACATCGCGCCGAGCTGCGGAATCGTCTGGTGGCTCTCGTCGATCACGAGCAGCGCGTTGTCCGGAAGGTAATCGTACAGACACGGCGGCGGCTCGCCCGGAGCCCGTCCCGAGAGATAGCGCGAGTAGTTCTCGATGCCTGCGCAGTAGCCCACCTCTCTCATCATCTCCATGTCGAACATGGTGCGCTGCTCGAGACGCTGCGCTTCGAGCAGCTTGCCCGCATCACGCAGCTCCTTCAGGCGCACGCGCAGGTCCTCGCGGATCTGATCGATCGCGCCGATCATCCGCTCTTTCGGTGTGACGTAATGCGTGCCTGGGAACACGGTGAAGCGCGGCACCTTGCGTGAGATCGCGCCCGTGAGCGGATCGAACAGGAAGATCGAGTCGATCATGTCGTCGAAGAGCTCGACGCGCACGGCCTCGCGCTCGGCTTCCGCCGGGAAGATATCGATCACATCGCCGCGCACCCGATACGTGCCCTGGGTGAGATCGAGCTCGTTGCGCGTGTACTGCATCTCGGCCAGGCGGCGCAGGAGCTTTCGCTGATCCCAGATATCGCCGCGGTTCAAGTGCAGAACCATGGACAGATACGCCTCGGGATCGCCGAGGCCGTAGATCGAGGAGACCGTCGCGACGATGATGGTGTCGCTGCGCTCGAGCAGCGCCTTGGTCGCGGAGAGGCGCATCTGTTCGATGTGCTCGTTGATCGAGGAGTCCTTCTCGATGTACGTGTCGGATGAGGGCACGTACGCCTCGGGCTGGTAGTAGTCGTAGTACGAAACGAAGTACTCAACGCGGTTCTCGGGGAAGAACTCGCGAAACTCGCCGTAGAGCTGCGCGGCGAGAGTCTTGTTGTGCGCGAGCACGAGCGTCGGCCGTTGCACCTTCTGAATGACATTGGCAACCGTGTACGTATTGTGGACAAAGATTCCGCCTCTGCCGGCGAAGAACGTCTGCGGGCCGGGCACGGAAAGGTCGTACACGTACGGCCGATCGTAGCTGATCGGCTCCACTCTCTTGATTCGCGTCCAGCGCACCGAGCAGAGGCCGCTCAAATCTTTCCAGCGGCTCCACCATGAGAAGTCCGCCACCTTTGATTTTTTTGCCTCCTGTGCGAAACCGCGAAGTAGCCTCGTCAAGAGCGTGCGACTCGGTTGCCGCGCTCCGCTTTCCACGCAGGTGATCATCGTACGCGAGCAATTGGCCCATGCGGCGATATCACGCTGCCACAGTCCGAGACCCTTACGCAGCGCGCACAGGGCGCCAGGAGCCATCGGCACGACATCAACGTTCGTGTCGTGGTGGCGTTCCATGAGCTTCTGCATCCGTCCGAGCTTTTCAGGATGCTCGAAGCCGACGTGCTCGGCGTACCGTCTCAAATCCAGGAGCCCCGAGACTGCAATGTCGAAATAGATACCGCCCGCATGGTTCGAGTTCGTCGCGCGCTTCCACCTCTTCCGGAGTCTCGCGTGTATGCCAAACCGCTTCAGGGCGTACGCGAGATCGGACGCCAACTCCTCGCTGGCCGTAGTGGTAATGACTTCGCCATTCGAGCCCACGGTACCGTCACCATCAAAGTAGGCGCGCAAAAGAATGCCGAGTGACTGATCGGACAGCCGGGGCCAGAATTCCGGCAGTCGTTTGTGTGCAGCGCTCTTGCCGGCAGTCCGCGCCAGTAAGGTCGTCAGCGCCGTGGAAGACACCTGGTAGTCGGAGCTGGGACGAACCAGAAAGGGAATGCCGAGTTCGTTTAGGGCCTTCTCGATTCGAGCCCGAATGACAGGATGGCGATTGGCGAGAGTGAGGTATCTCGGTTGGGCATTGCCTTCTGCGACGTAGTACCCGAACAACGAAAGTACCGATTCCGTCAGTGGAAGTTGAGCGGGTATCCGGTGATGCTTTCGCTTGCCACCAACACTTATGGGTGCAGATGCGGCGCGGCCGCCGAGGGAGTCCGTCGCAGACACGAGTCGCAGGAAATGACTGATCCGCACGCCGCTGCCGTGCAGCTTGCGACGCATGGCGTAAAGCTTTTGATACGGAACGATCGCGCACGCCTTCATCGTTGCATCGAACTGCTGGCGCCCGGCCGACGCAACGTATTGAAGAATTGGCTCCTCGGCAAACACCGAAAGGTGCGTCTCTACGAGATACGGAATGACGTCGAGAGTTTTCAGGTCCTCCGAAGCTGAAATACCGTCAGGGGCTGGCAGGTAGTCTGAGTCTCGCGCGTCCTCTGTCCGGATAAGCGTCGGCCCGCCATCGCGAAGAACCCACAGGTTGTGATCGCCGGTCAGTGTGACCACGCGACCGCAAGTCGTGGTCAATCGGAACATTTGTGCGGGAGCGCGATGCCGAATGAATGCCGCGACCGGGTGACGCGCCGTCACGCCTCGTATCGGATCGTAGGCCTCGGTGAGAAAAGCGCGGTCGATGCACGAGTAGTGCTCGGCTTCCGGATGGCCTTCCGTCTCGAGCCCGGCAGAATCCATTAGTCCATCGATGAATGGCCCGGCTTTGACGAGCTTTGGCTGAACACGGCCGTCTACAAACTCGTAAAGATGCAAAGAGTCGTCATAGCCGATGCTCTTGCCCGAACCCGTCACTCCCAACAGCGTCTGGTGCGCGAGCCCACTCTGGATCCCGTCGACGAGCTTGGAGATCGCATCGGGCTGATCGCCCGCGGGTTCGTAGTCAGCCTTCAGCTTGAATGGGATCTGATCCATGCCTGCCCTGAAAGAGTGCGTTGTGCGCCCGCGACGACTTGCTTTGGTCGGCCCGAGGGCGATCACGTAATATAGCCGCGCAACTTCTGACGACCCACAGGAAATTTCCGATGACGGTGTCGATCTCGCGACGTATTCAGCGCGTGAAACCCTCTCCCACGCTTGCCGTCACCGCGCGAGCCGCGAAGCTCAAGGCGGAGGGCAAGGATGTCATCGGCCTCGGCGCGGGCGAGCCTGATTTCGACACGCCGGTGCATATCTCGGACGCGGGCGTCGATGCAATCCGCGAAGGCTTCACGCGCTATACCAACGTCGACGGCATCAACGAGCTGAAGGACGCGATCATCGCGAAGTTCGAGCGCGACAACGGCCTGAAATACGACCGCGCGCAGGTGCTCGTGTCCTCCGGCGCCAAGCAGACCGTCTACAACCTCTGCATGGCCGTGCTCGATCCGGGCGACGAGGCGGTCATCCCCGCGCCCTACTGGGTGTCGTACCCCGACATGGTGCTGCTCGCGGATGGCCTGCCCGTTACACCATTCGCCGGACCCGCGCAGGGCTACAAGATCACGCCGCGCCAGCTCGCCGCGGCCATCACGCCCAAAACGCGCCTGTTCCTGCTGAACAGTCCGTGCAACCCGACCGGCGCCGCCTACACGCGTGCCGAGCTTCGCGCCCTCGGCGAGGTGCTGATCGATCATCCCCGCGTGATCGTCGGCACCGATGATATGTACGAGCACATCTACTGGGCCACCGAGCCGTTCGCGAGCCTCGTGCGCGTGGTGCCGGAGCTCTATCACCGCACCGTGACGATCAACGGCTGCTCGAAGACCTACGCGATGACGGGCTGGCGTATCGGCTATTGCGGCGGGCCGAAAGAAGTGATCACTGCGATGGGGACGATTCAGGGCCAGTCGACGTCCAACGCCTCGAGCATTTCGCAGAAGGCCGCGGTCGCTGCACTCGCGGGCGACCAGACGTGCGTGGCCGACATGACGAAAGCCTTCAAGGCGCGCCACGACTTCGTCGTTAAAGGCCTGAACTCACTGCCGGGTGTCTCGTGCCTGCCCGGCGCCGGCACCTTCTACGCGTTCGCCGACGTGAGCAAGGCGATGGCCGCGATGCACTGTCGCGACGACAACGAGTTCGCGGAAGTTCTGCTGAACCGCGGCGGCGTCGCGGTGGTCCCGGGCTCCGGCTTCGGCGCACCGGGCCACATGCGCATCTCTTTCGCCTGCGGCATGCAGACGCTCGAGAAGGCCATCGACCGGATGGGGCGCGTGCTCGCGAGCGGCGCGGTCGCCGCCTAGCGGCGCTCCGCGCCGCGAGCTGTGAGCTTCCTGGCGGACGCGATCGTCGTCCTCCACCTCGCCTTCATCGCTTTCGCGACTGTCGGCGGATTTCTCGTGCGCCGCTGGCGATGGGTCGTGTATCTGCACATCCCGGCGCTCGTCTGGGCGACATGGATCGGCGTGACGGGGAGCCTGTGCCCGCTCACGCCGCTCGAGAACAGATTGCGTGAGTTGGCGGGCGAGACCGGCTATTCGGAAGGGTTCATCGAGCACTACATCCTGCCGGTGCTCTACCCCGTCGGGCTGACACGCGAGACGCAATGGCTGCTCGCCGCGGTGATGGTCGCGATGAACGTCGTCGCCTACTGGCCCGCCATCCGAACGCGTCTTCGGGGAACACCATGATGCACCGATGTTTCGGCACCTTCGCGCTTGCGGGAGCGCTGCTCGCGGGACCTCAAGTGCGAGCCCAAAGCACTGCAGATGCGCCGTCGCTCGACCGACCACGCACGTGTCTCGTGCTCTCGGGCGGCGGGGCGCGCGGCGTTGCACACATCGGAGTACTGAAAGTACTCGAAGAGCTTCGCGTACCGATCGACTGTCTCGTCGGCACCAGCATGGGCGCGATCATCGGAGGTGCGTGGGCATCGGGCAGGTCGGCCGCGGAGATCGAGAAACTGGTGCGCTCGGTCGACTGGGACCAGGTGCTGGATGACGATCTGCCGCGCCCGGACCGATCGGCCCGCGCGAAGGAGCTCGAGCGGCTGCACATCACGCGCGCCGAGCTCGGGATTCGCGATCGCGAGGTGGCGGTGCCCGTCGGTGTGCTCGTAGGACAGCAGCTCGAACCCGTGCTCCACGCGCTCGCAGGTCCGCAGGCGCCGGTCGAGAGCTTCGATGAGCTGCCGATTCCGTTCCGCGCCATCGCAACCGACATCGAGACGGGGCGAATGGTCGTCCTCGAGCGCGGCAGCGTGACGGCGTCGATGCGCGCGAGCATGTCCGTGCCCGGCGTATTCGCGCCGCAGGAGATCGACGGCCGCCTGCTTGCGGACGGTGGTCTGGTTCGCAATCTCGGGATCGACGTCGCACGCGATCAGCTCGGTGCCGAGCGCGTGATCGCCATCAATCTCGGCACACCGCTTCTCAGGCGCGAGCAGCTCGGTTCCCTCTTCGGCATGACCGAGCAGATGCTCAACATCCTCACGGAGCAGAACGTGAACGTCTCGCGCGAAGAGATCGATGACGAGCACGACGTTCTCATCGAGCCGGATCTCGGAGGCTTCAGCTCCGCGGATTTCGAGCATTCTTCGAAGACGATCGAGATCGGCGAGAGAGCCGCGCGGGAAGCCGCGGATCGGCTCGCGCCGTACACTGTGCCGGATCCGTTGTACGTGGCGTGGCTCCATGGCCGGCGCAATGTCGCGCGAATCGAAAGTGCTGCGAGCGTGAAGGTCGCGACCGCCGGGCTTCGTCGCGTCGCGCCCGAATCCGCGCAGGCGATCTTCAGCTCTGCGACGGGGGACGATCGGTCCGAGGAGTCGTTGCGCCGCGGAGTTCGCGCCCTGTACCGCACCGAGGACTTCGAGCTCGTGAGCGTGCACATCGACGGCGCCGGCTCGGCCGCCGACGTCATCGTCAAGCCTCGCGAGAAGAGCTGGGGGCCGAACTACGCGCGCTTCGGGCTTACGCTGTCGACGGACGGCGAAGGCGAAAGCGCCTTCAACGTTCTCGCGGGTCTGCGCGGAACGTGGCTCAACCGCACCGCGCTCGAGTGGCGCACGACCGCGTCGCTCGGCGATATCAGCGCCCTTCGCACCGAGCTGCTCCAGCCGCTCGATCTGCGGCGCAAGTTCTTCGTGGCAGGTGCGATTGATTTCGGCCAGCGGCTCGACGAGTTCTTCATCGACGACCGATCCGTCGCCCGCTATCGCAACCGCGGGATGCGCGCGGGCTTCGATTTCGGCCGCTACATCGGCACGCTCGGCGAGGCGCGCATCGGCTATGAGATCGCCCGCGTGTCCTCGCGCCTGACCAGCGGCCTCGCCGCCGTGCCCAACTCCGAGGAGGACATCGGCGCGGTCCGCGCCCTCTTCGTTGCCGACCGCCTCGACAACTGGGACTTTCCGCGCCGCGGCTACTATTTCTCCGCCGACGTGCGCAACGCCAGTGAAGCGCTCGGGGGCGAGCTCGCGTTCATGCGCTATGAGCTCGACGGCCAGGGTGCGTTCGGTATCGGTCGCCACGGCGTGGTCCTCGCGGCGCGCTTCGGCGAATCGACGGGCGATGGCGTGTCGATCGTCGATGCGTTCGACCTCGGCGGCTTCCACAATCTGTCCGGCGCCCAGGAGCGACAGCTTCTCGGCCGCGACGTGCTCTTCGGTCGCCTCGTGTATCGCTATCAGTTCGGAGGCCTGCAGCGCTTCGCGCGCCGCCTGTTTGCCGGGGGGTCGCTCGAAGCCGGCCGCATCCAGGAGCTCTTGAACAGCACGAGCACCGCCGACGAGAACCTGCGGCTCGCATCGTCGCTCTTCGTTGCGGCAGAGACGCCGCTCGGCCCGCTCTACCTCGGAGGAGGAATGTCGGAGGGCGGGGACCGCGCGTTTTACCTGTTCTTCGGGCGACCGTAGCGCGGGCTTCAGCCCGGACGAGGCCGCGCACGCCGTTCCTTGACGGGCCCGAGGCGTTTTATCGACAATGCGCCGCCTTCGAAAAGCCCTCCCAGCGTTGCCCGGTAGCTCAGCGGTAGAGCGTTCGACTGTTAATCGAATGGTCGCTGGTTCGATCCCAGCCCGGGCAGCCACCTCTCCGGATGTCTCCGCTTCCGTCCGCTCGATCTGGCGCGCCGTTCGAGCCATTCCGCGCGGAACCACCGTGTCATATGGCGAGATCGCGCAACGCGCCGGCTTGCCGGGCCGTGCCCGCTTGGTCGGATACGCACTCCGCAAGGGGCCCGCGGACCTGGCGCTTCCGTGGTTTCGGGTCACGGCCGCCCATGGGCGCATCGCGTTTCCCAAGGGTTCGCGGCTCCATGCCGAGCAGATTCGCCGTTTGCGGCGCGAGGGTGTTCGGATCGAGCGGGGTCGCGCGATCGCGCGCAGACCGAATCTCGACGAGTTGCTGTGGAAGGTCTAGTTGGCTGCTGGCGGCAGTCGTCGCGAGTGTCTTGAACCCGTCGACGACTGCCGCTCTCTCCCTGCCCAGTGATATCCCTACAGGTGGCGAGGCCGCTTCTTTCCTTCGCGCACATCGCTCTCGCCACGGTCGTGGCCGTCGTCGCGCTTGTGGCCACCGCGGGGCCGCTTCAACGTCGAGCCGGCGGTGTGGTCATCGGGCATCATCGGCGCGAAGGTCGGCAGATCGTTCGCGCGTACCTGGGTCGCAGCTTCGAAGCCGGAAGCAAGCTTGATGAGCTTGGGCTCGCTGAACGCCGTGCCGAAGAAGCTGATCCCGAACGGCAGGCCGAACACCATTCCTGCCGGTACCTGCACGATCGGATAGCCCGCCCCCGCCGCGAGGCTCGAGCTGCCGAAGATGAAGTGGTCGCCGTAAAGAAGATCGGTCGCCCAGGGCGGGTTGTCGGTGGGCGCGACCACTGCGTCGAGATTGAAGTCGGTCAGCGCCTTGTCGATGCCGTTGACACCGGCGAGCCGGTCGATTTCGAGCGCCTGGTTGTAGGTCATTCCGCCGAAGAGCGGCTGGGGGTCATTCGGGCCGGGTGCGAGCGCTTCGGCAAACTCGAAGAGCTCCTGCCCGAAGAACGGCATCTCGGCGTCAGCGTTGTCGATATTGAAGGCGATCGCATCGGCGAGCGTCTTTCCCGCCATCGGCACGCCCGTACGCGTGGCGAAGTAGTCCTTCAGGTCGATCCTGAAATCGAACAAGAGCACCAGGAATTCGCCGTCGGGCGACGGGAAGGTGAAACCCGCGCCGTCGAGATCTATGACCGTGGCGCCCGCCCCTTCGATGGCTTCCAGCGCGGCGTCGAATACGGCGATCACCTCCGGCGGCGCCAGATCCACGCCCTGTCGCGTCACGCCGATGCGCGCGCCCCTCAGGCCGTTTCGGTCGAGGAACTGTGTGTAGTCGGTCGGAATGTTGGTCGGCCGGGCCCGGCCCTGCCAGCCGAGCGGAACCGTGCCCGTCGCGGCATCGCGGCCATCGGAACCTCGACTCTGGATCACCCCGAGAGTCACCGCTGCATCCGCTACGGTGCGAGTGAGAGGTCCAATCGTGTCCTGCGTATGCGAAATCGGCACCACGCCCGCACGGCTGGTGAGGCCGACGGTCGGCTTCAACCCGACGACGCCGTTTGCATTTCCGGGACAGACGATGCTGCCGTCGGTCTCCGTCCCGATGGAGATCGCGGCGAAGTTGGCCGACGCTGCCGCACCCGCGCCCGAGCTCGAACCACAAGGATTGCGATTGATGCCGTATGGATTGTTCGTTTGCCCGCCGACGGCCGACCACCCGCTGGTCGAGGAGAACCCTCGAAAGTTCGCCCACTCCGAAAGATTGGTCTTGCCGAGGATCACCGCGCCGCCCGCGCGCAGCCTGGCGGCCACTGTGGAATCGCGGACAGCGGGATCTCCGCTGAGCGCCAAAGAACCCGCATCAGTCTGCATCCTGTCGCCGGTGTCGATGTTGCCCTTGAGCAGGACCGGAATACCGTGCAGAGGCCCGAGCACCTGGCCACGCCTGCGCAACTTGTCTGCGTGCCGCGCCATGGCGAGGGCGTCGCGGTTCAGCTCCATGACCGAGTTGACGCCGGGGCGGCCCTGGTCGAGCGCGAGAATGCGACCGATGTACTCCCGTGTCAGCTGCTCCGAGGTAAGCCGGCCGGAGGCCATCTTCGCCTGCAACTCCGCGACCGTCGCTTCGTTGTGGCGCGATGGAGCGGAATCGGAGTGATCGGCGGTCGCCGCCATGGGCGACAGCAGCAAAGCTGCTACGAGGATACGACGAGTGAGCTGGGGCGTCATGATGTCCTCCCGTGAGTGCTGGCTCGCTGCGGGGCCGTGATGCTACTCGCGCCGAATCCGGGGCTCAATTGGAACCAATGACGCGGTAGAACGATCAATGTGATTGGGCATCCGCCATGAAACCCCGAATGCTTTTCGTGCTCGTTCCTCTGGCGCTTCTCGGCGCGTGCGCAGCTTTGGACCAGCGCCAGACAGACGACGAGTCGCTCGCCCCGTACATGGACCATGCCGGGGCACCGATCGAGAGCTTCACGTACCTTGGCCGCTTCGATAGCTGGCGCCCGCTCGATCGCGACAAAGTCTTCATCCGGACCGGACCGAACGACGCCTATCTGCTGACGGTCGCCGGCCCGTGCCGGGATCTGCAGTACGCGAACCACATCGCTATCACGTCCAGCGGCCACACGGTCAGCAGGCGGTTCGACGCCGTGCGAGTCGGCGATGACCGCTGCATGATCACCGAAATCCGACCGGTGGATTACCGCCAGCTGAGACTCGCGCTCAAACAGGACCGCTGAGCCGAACCGAGACGGCCAGGGGACCGGGTCAGCAGGCGTAAGTCGCCAAGGCCCGGGATTTCCTGTACTGTAGGGCTCGGCTCGTGACTTTTTCTCTATGTCCGTCCCTTGACCTGCCAGCGCCATCCCGGCGCCTTTCGCGGTCATCGTCCGCCACTTCAGAAGCGTCGCCGAACCCGGAGGCAGGATGTTCCTGCCGTTCATCTCTATCAGCATGTGAGTAATACATAGTGACCAAATTGTTCGTGGGCAATCTGCCCTTCAGCGCAACCGAGGATTCGTTGCGCGCCCTCTTTGCACAGCACGGCACCGTCGAAACGATCGCCCTGATCAGCGATCGCGACACCGGTCGCCCGCGCGGTTTCGGCTTCATCGAAATGGCGAATGCCGATGCCTCGCGTGCCATGCAGGCGCTCAACGGCAAGGATTTCGAGGGCCGCACCCTCAAAGTCAACGAGGCTCAGGCGAAGAACGGCGGCTCGCGTCCGCCGCGACGCTACTGATCGACGATCACGCTCCCGGTACGCGTTCTTGCGTGCCGGGAGCTTCGTTTTCCGGAGATTTCTTTGGCCAAACAGAATTTTCGTCAGGCGAAACGGCAGCGGGAGCTGGCGCGCAAGACGCGCCAGCAGGAAAAGCAGCAGCGTCGCTCCAATCGGTCGAGCACCGAACCGGCCGGAGTGGTCGATGAAGCAAGCACCAACAAATCCTGAAGCCATCCGGCGCGATCGTCGCGAGCGTCTACGTCGCGAACGCTCCGCCGCGCAGCCCCTGCGGGTCGCCTATCCGCAGCTCGCGCGTTTGCGCCTGCAGCTCAACTTCCGCGATGGATCGGCGCTGCCGCCGGCGGCGCAATCGCACATTCTCCATCCGCCCGCGCCGGCTTTCTTCCGGTTCCCGTGTCCGTTCTCGGACTGCGACGGTCAGTTCGACCTCGGCGCGCCGGTCGCGGAAATCGCATCGAAGGCCGGCCGCCAGGCGAGTCACGGCCTCACCTGTCAGGGCGTGCGCGCCCGTGACCGGCTCACCGGCCATCAGTGTGGGCTCAAGCTCGACTACACCATCAGCCTGAGCTATCTGCGGGATATCGCGGCCTGAGCGGTACCGACCTTCAGAGCCTCACCATGACGTGGCGCACGACGGTGTAGTCCTCGAGGGCATAGACCGAGAGATCTTTCCCGTAGCCCGAGCGCTTCATGCCGCCGTGCGGCATCTCCGAGACCAGCACGAAGTGCGTGTTGATCCAGGTGCAGCCGTACTGCAGGCGTGATGCGACCTTCATCGCCTTGCCGACGTCCTGCGTCCACACCGACGAGGCGAGCCCGTACCGAGAGTCGTTCGCCCAGGCGATCGCCTCGTCCGCATCCTTGAAGCGCGTGACGGAAACCACAGGACCGAACACCTCGCGCTGCACGATCTCATCCGACTGCTTGGCGCCGGCAACGACGGTGGGTTCGTAGAAGAAGCCCTCGCCCGAGCGGACCTTGCCACCCGTCGTGATCTCGATGTGTTTCTGCGCGGAGGCGCGCGACACGAAACCCTCGACGCGAGTGCGCTGGCGGGAGCTGATGAGCGGGCCCATCTCGACGCCCTCTTCCCGCTGCGCGCCGACCTTGATAGTGGAGGCGGCGCTGGTGAGATCGGCAACGAGACGATCGTAGATCTTCGAGCCCGCGTAGATGCGGCACGCGGCCGTGCAATCCTGTCCGGCGTTGTAGAAACCGAAGGTGCGCACGCCGCCTACGACGGCTTCGAGATCCGCATCGTCGAAGACGATGACCGGCGCCTTGCCCCCGAGCTCGAGATGCGTGCGCTTGATGCCCCTCGATGCGGCCTGCAGCATTTTCTCACCCGTAGCCGCATCGCCCGTGAGCGAGATCATCGCGACCTGTGGCTGCGAGATCAGCGACGCGCCGACTGACGCGCCGCGGCCGGGCAGGATGTTGACGACACCGGGCGGACAGAGCTCGGCGCAGATCTCCGCGAGCTTCAGCGCCGTGAGCGGGGTCTGCTCGGAAGGCTTCAGCACCACGGTGTTGCCGCCCGCGAGCGCCGGCGAGAGCTTCCACGCCGCCATCATGAGCGGGTAGTTCCAGGGCGCGATCGAAGCTACCACACCGACCGGGTCGCGGCGGATCATGCTGGTGAAGCCCGGGAGATACTCGCCTGCGATCGCGCCGTGCTGCGTCCGCGCGGCGCCCGCGAAGAAGCGGAACACATCGGCGATGGCCGGGATCTCGTCGTTCAGCGCCGCGGCGAGCGGCTTGCCGCAGTTGTCCGATTCGAGTCGCGCGAACTCCCCTGCGTCGGCTTCGATGCGATCGGCGAGCTTCAGGAGCAGCGCCGCGCGATCCTTCGGCACAGTGGCCGACCACGCCGGCAGCGCCTGCTCTGCAGCCTTTACCGCCGCGACGATCTGTTCCTCGGATGCCTCGGGGACTTCGGCGATCGTTTTTCCCGAGGCCGGATCGAGCACCTTCTCGACATCACCCTTGCCGGCAACCAGTTTGCCGTCGATGAGGAGCTTCGTGTTCATCGGTCCTCCGCGGGACGAGTCAGATAGTAAGCCAGCAGGATCGGCACGAGCGTCACGGCGATGACGATCACCGCGACCACGTTAGTGATCGGCCGCTCGCGCGGCCGGAAGAGCTCGTTGAAGAACCAGATGGGCAGCGTGCGCTCGTGACCGGCAGTGAAGAGCGTAACGATGATCTCGTCGAACGAGAGCGCAAAGGCGAGCATCCCGCCTGCCAGGAGCGCGCTGCCGAGCTGCGGCAGCACGACGTGGCGGAAAGTCTGCAGCCCGTCCGCGCCGAGATCCATCGATGCCTCTATCCAGCTGCGCGGCAGGCGCCGCAGGCGCGCGACGACGTTGTTGTAGACGATCACGATGCAGAACGTCGCATGCCCGGCGACGATGGTCCAGAACGACGGATCGATCGCCGCGAGCTTCATCGCCGACAGCAGCGAGATACCGGTGATGATGCCCGGCAGCGCGATCGGCAGCACCAGCAGCAGCGTGAGCGTCTCCTTGCCCCGGAGGCGGCTTTGCGCGAGGGCGAGCCCCGCGAGCAGCCCCAGCGCGAGCGCGATGAGTGTGGCGACAGTGGCCACGGCGAGCGACAGGCGCAACGCCTGCCAGATGTCGCTGCGCGCAAACGCCACTTCGAACCAGCGCAGCGTAAGCCCGGGCGGCGGAAACTCGTACGTGCGGTCTTCGGTCGTGAACGCGTACAGCACGATCACGAACACCGGCACGTGCATGAACGCGAGACCCGCGTAGGCGGCGACCCGCGCGCTGAGCGTCGGGCGGTTCCACGTGCCCCTAGAGCGCATCGAACGCTCCCATGCGTCGCGCGAGCATCAGGTAGATGCCGATCAGGACGATCGGCACCACCGAGAACGCCGCGGCGAGCGGGACGTTTCCGGCGAGGCCCTGCTGCTGGTAGACCATCATGCCGATGAAGTAGCCCGGAGCGCCCACGACGCTCGGAATGATGTAGTCGCCCAACGTGAGCGAGAACGTGAACACCGAGCCGGCCACAAGCCCCGGCAATGCGAGCGGCAGGATCACGTTGCGAAAAGTCTGGCGCGGGTACGCGCCGAGATCGGCGGAAGCCTCGATGAGCGAGCCCGGCACCCGCTCGAGTGCGGCTGCGAGCGGCAGGATCATGAACGGCAGCCACATGTAGACGAACACGATGAACATGCCGAGGTAAGACGAGGCCAGCGACGGACCCCCTACGCCGGGCGTCGCGAGCAGGGTTTCGAGAGCACCGTCGAGACCGATCGAAGTCAGCACCCAGCTGAGGATGCCCTGCTTCGCAAGGATCAGCCGCCACGCGTACACCTTGACGAGATAGCTCGTCCACATCGGCAGCATGACCGCGACGTAGAAGAACGCCTTCGCGCGACGCGAAGCGTAGCGCGCCATGTAGTTCGCCACCGGGAACGCGATGATCGCGCACGCGATGGTCACGGCGATGGCCATCATCGTCGTGCGCGACAGGATGTCGAGATTCGCCGGCTGAGTGAACAGCTGCTCGTACGTCGCGAGCGTCGGCTCGCGCACGATCTGCGCGGTGAAGTGGTCGATGCGATAGAAACTCTGCGCGAGGAGCGCGAACAGCGAGCCGAGGTATACCGTGCCGAACCACAGGAACGGCGGCACGAGCAGCAGTGTGAGATAGAACGTCGGGCGGCGGTAGAAGAACGTGGACGCGCGCCGCAGCGGACTTCCCGTCTGGAAGGCGAGCGCGGCCGCATCCGCGTTCATGCGGCCGCCTGCGATCCCGATTTTTCGGCCGCGAGCGGCACGGCGCTCGCGCGCGGCCAGGCTATGCGCAGCCGCGCTCCGGCTGCGGGCGGGGCATGATGCCCTTCGGGCATCGCCGCGGTCAGCGTCGTGCCGTCGTCGAGCTGAAGCTGCCAGCGGCTCGTCGCGCCGTGATACTGGACATCGAGCAGCGTCGCATCGCAGGTCATCGCATCCGCCGGCGGATGCTCGCCGGGGCCCAACACGCGTACCCGCTCGGCCCGCACGGCGAACGGGATGGATTCGCCGCTCAGGCGCGCGGCCAGCGCTCCTTCTATCACGTTTGCTCTGCCGACGAAGCGCGCGACGAATGCCGTTGCCGGCCGCGTGTAGAGCGTCCGCGGCGCATCGAGCTGCTCGATCCGCCCGCGATCGAAGACGGCCACATGATCGGCCATCGAGAGCGCCTCGCCCTGATCGTGCGTCACGTATACGAACGTGATTCCGATCCGTCGCTGCAGATTCCGCAGCTCGATCTGCATCTCCTCGCGCAATTTCAGGTCGAGCGCTCCGAGCGGCTCATCGAGGAGCAGTACCTTGGGGCGATTGATGAGTGCGCGCGCAAGCGCCACGCGTTGCCGCTGACCGCCCGAGAGCTGCGCCGGCCGGCGATCGCCAAGCTCGGAGAGCTTCACGAGATCGAGCATCTCCGCCGCGCGCGCCGTGCGTTCCTGCGCAGGCACTCTGCGCACGGTGAGCCCGTAGGCGACGTTCTCCCGCACCGTCATGTGCGGGAACAGCGCGTAGTCCTGGAACACGGTGTTGACGTTGCGCTCGTATGGGGGCACGTCGGAGACGTCCTGGCCCTCGAGCATCACGCGTCCGCTGTCCGGCGTCTCGAAGCCGGCGATGAGCCGCAGGCAGGTCGTCTTGCCGGAGCCCGACGGGCCGAGCATGGCGAAGAACTCGCCGGGTGCGATCGAGAGCGTGACACCGTCCACCGCGCGCGTGGCGCCGAACGCGCGCGACACTTCGCGAAGCTCGATCGCCGCGGTCACACTCATGCGCGGCGGCGCACGCCAGGAGCCTGCCCGACTAGGCTCAGCGGCCCCCCATGATCGCAACGTAATCCGTGGACCAGCGGCTGTAGGGCACGCATTCGCCCTGCGCGCACTTCGCCTCGGGCGTGCGCCAGAACCAGATCTTGTCGAAGTTGTCGATGCCGTTGGTCTTGCAGCCTTCCGGTCCGAGCAGCGCATTCCCCTCACAGGCCGCCGGCACCACCGGCACCGAGCCGAACCAGGCGGCGAGGTCACCCTGCGCCTTCGGATTCAGCGACCACTCCATCCAGCGATAGGCGCAGTTGGGATGCTTCGCCTGCGCGTGCAGCATCGTGGTGTCCGCCCAACCCGTGGCTCCCTCGGCCGGCACGGTGCTCGACACCGGCTGCTTGTTCGCGACGAGCGTGTTCGCCTGGAACGGCCAGGAGCTCGAGGCGACCACGCCTTCGGTCGTGAAGTCCTGCACCTGCACGTTCGCGTCGTGCCAGTAGCGCTGCACGAGAGGGTGCTGCTTGCGCAGCACGTCGAGCGCTGCGCCGTACTGCTGCTCGTTGAGCTCGTACGGGTTCTTGATGCCGAGCTCCGGTTGCCTGGTCATGAGATACAAAGCGGCATCCGCGATGTAGATCGGGCCGTCGAACGCCTGCACCCGTCCCTTGTTCGGCTTGCCGTCCGGCAACGTCTGCGGTTCGAGCACGGCGCTCCACGACGTCGGCGCCGTCTTGAACACGGTCGTGTTGTAGAGCAGGACGTTCGAGCCCCACTGATAAGGCACGCCGTAGTGCTTGCCGTCCACGTAATGCCACGGCGCTTCCTGCAGACGCGGATCGACCGAGCTGTAGCTCGGGATGCGCGCGACGTCGATCGCCTGCACGGTGTTGCCGCGAATCAGACGCATCGACGCGTCGCCTGAGGCGGTGACGAGATCGTAGCCGCCCTGCGTCATGAGCGATACCATCTCATCCGACGTGCCGGCGGTCTTCACGTTGACCTTGCAGGCCGTCTCCTTCTCGAACTGCGACGCCCAGTCGTAATTCTTGTCGGTATCGCCGCGCTCGATGTACCCGGGCCACGCCACAACGTCGACCCGGCCTTCGAGTGCGTCGGACGCCGCTGCCGCAGAAGGTGCTGGCGCTTCCTCTTTTCGCTGGCAGGCCGCGAATGCGACGGTAACGGCGACCGCAGGGACGAGACGCTGCGCGAGCGCCGTGAGCCTGAATGACATGAGACAACCCCCAGATGCGCGCTCGCGTCAGTTTGCGCGTTTCGGGCGGTTTCCCGCAACGTTCAGGAGCGGACCAGGGGAAGCAGGCGGCCGATCGCGCCGAGCAACTCTTCGAGGTCGACCGGCTTCACGAACGCGTGGTCGTAGAGACCCGCGTTCGAGTGCTTCTTCATCTCGTAGGCGCTGTACAGGATGATCGGAATGTCGCGCGTGTCGAGGCGCCCGCGCAACTCATCGCAGAGCTCGAGACCCGTCATACCCGCCATCATCACGTCGATGATCGCAAGGTCGGGGCGGCGCCTCGCCATGAGGAGCAGCGCTTCGATGCCGCTCGCCGCTTCGATCACCTCGAAGCCGTTGCCCGACAGGCAGATGCGCAGAAAATCCCGCGCGTCGGCCTCGTCGTCCACGGTCAGAATCGTCGCGCGTCTGATTCCACGCGATCGACCCGCGCTGAAGTCGACGCGCAACGGTGCAAGAAAACGCCCTCGCGACCAACGCGCCGGAGCAGTGGTTGGATGAAGCAACAAGAAGTAGCGCTCGAATGTCAGCCGGCGCGGGACCTTACACCATGTTTTTACGGGTCCGCCAAACACGCATGGCGTGTAGCAAACAGCGTTCCCGCGAAGCCTCAGGTATAGATCGTGCTGTGGATAATGAGGCCGCAATCGGCGGCGACAATTGAACGGCTCGTCTCGCCGTGATCCTGACGCTGAATCCGCGCAGAGTGCTGCGCATCCTGCTCGTCATCATCACCGTACTGACGGTGGCCAACATCTGCGTCGCCGTCGGCATGTACGTGTACGGGCACGCACGACTCTTCGGCCTGGCACGACTGCTGAACATCAATCGGGAGTCGAACATCCCGACGTTCTTCTCGTCGATGCAGCTCGCGTTTGCCGCTTTCGTGCTGTGGGTCATTGCGGAGACGGCGCGTTCGGCCAGCGCTCGATTCGGGACGCACTGGCTCGGACTCGCCGTGATTTTCGCCTATCTTGCGGTGGATGAGTCGGTATCGGTGCACGAGACGATCGGCGATGTGATGCGCGCCCAGCTCGTGCTTCCAGGCATTCTGTACTACGCGTGGTACATCCCGTACGGCTTACTGCTCGTCCTGTTTGCAGTCGTCTACTGGAAATTCTTCTGGCATCTGCCCGCCGCCGTGCGGATGCGTTTCGCGTGCGCAGGTGCAATATTCATCGTCGGCGCGGCCGGCCTCGAGGTCGTCGGCTCGTACCTCTGGTCGGTCACGGAGTGGGATCCGTCGGTCAAGGAATTTCGACTGGCGATCGCGTATTCGGTCGAAGAGCTGCTCGAGATGCTCGGCATTGCGTTCTTCATATACGCCGCGCTCGACTACGCGGCGACGCAGGGGGTGACGGCTCGCATCGCGATATCCGCGGCGGATGCTCCATCGCCGCTCGGTTCGAAGCAGCCGCAACGGCCGTTGAGCCCCGCACGGGGTACGCCGTCTCAGCCGTCCGGCTGACGGGCGACTATTGGGGCGTGGACGCGTGCTCGGACGCGAGCAGGCGCTCCACTTCCAGCTCGGCTGCGAGCCAGTCCTCCACCTCACGTCCCGGCACGAAGCCGCGGCGCTCGGCGCGAAGGTACGCCGCATCTGAAATCATGCGATAGCGCGCCTCGTACGACACATCGACGCGGGTGCCGCCTGCAGTCAACGCGCTCGGAGACTCGGAATCACCCGGCTGCGTGCGGCTGTCCGCCCTTGCCGGTTCGGCTCGACGGGTCGCAGCCGCCGTGCGGCGCTTGGCGCCGCCCTCAGGAGGAAACACGGTCGGGGTTGGTTCGGAAGGAGCAGCGGCTCCGACTTTGGTGCGCGGTGCGTCTCGGCGGGTGACCATACACTCCTCCTTGGTGGGGCTGCGCAAGCTTGCGACCGCACCGCCCCGCTTGCAATACGTCAGCGGGGGTCGAGCTCGCCGAGTGTCCGCGCAGGTGTCCGCAGTCCGCCCGCGGACAGATCACAGGCCCTTGGTACACCCATGCGTGCAATGTAGACATTCATAATTTCAGCTACTTACGGCATATACCTCGACTGGCACACGACCTGCAAAGTCGAGCACGCCTCATGAAAATCACCGCCCTCGAGCGCATTTCCGACGGTCGCCCTGGCGCGCCGACGAGGATGCTCGGCACTGACGCGCAGGATCAAAGCGTCACGGACGCGACGCCTGCCTGGCGCAAGCGACTCCCGCTGTATGCCGCAGCCGGCGCTGGCCTTCTCGTACTGATCGCAGTCGTGTGGCTGGTCCGCGCGTGGTCGGCTTCCGAGCACATGGTCGCCGCCGAACGGCTGCGCATCGTTACGGTGACTCGAGGACCCTTCGTGCGCGATGTCGCTGCGCAGGGCACGGTGATCGCGGCGGTCAGCCCGACGCTCTTCGCGACGGCGACCGGAACCATCACGTACGCCGTGCGACCCGGCGACACGGTCGTCAAGGGTCACGTACTCGCGAACCTCGACAGTCCCGCCCTGCGCAACGAGTACGACCAGGAGCGCGCCTCGCTCGACGGTGTGACCGCGGCGCTCGCGCGCCAGGAAATCGAGATCCGCCGTCAGATCCTGACCAGCCAGCAGCAGGCCGACCTCGCGAAAGTGCAGATCCAGGCCGCCGAGCGCGAGTTGAAGCGCGCGCAGGCCGCGTGGGATGACCGCGTGATCAGCGAGCGCGACTATCGCGAGGCGATCGACGACGTCTCGACGGCGAAGCTCAACTACGAGCACGCACGCGACACGGCGGGCCTCGAGCGCGACAGCCTCAATCTCGATCTGCGGACGCGCCGACTCGAGCGAGAGCAGCAGGCGCTCGTCGTCGCGAACCTGAAGCGCCGCGTCGATGAGCTCGACGTACGCTCGCCCGTGGACGGCATGGTGGCGAACCTCGCCCAGGCCGAGCGCGCGAAGATCGCCGAGAGCGCCCCGCTGCTCACCGTCGTCGACCTCACCGCATTCGAGATCGAGTTCCAGGTCGCGGAAACCTACGCACGGGAGATCAAGCCCGGCATGGTCGCCGAGATCACGCTCGACGGACGCAAGCACCCGGGCACCGTGACGGCCATCTCGCCCGAAGTGCGCCAGAACCAGGTCACCGGCCGCGTGAAGTTCGCGGCTGCGCAGCCGCCCGGCCTGCGCCAGAACCAGCGCTCCTCGGTGCGCATCGTGCTCGACGAGCGCAGCGACGTGCTCAAGTTCGAGCGCGGCTCGCTCATCGACTCGCCGACGCGTTTCGCCTACCTCGTGCGCGACGACCGCGCGATCCGCACGCCCGTCGAGCTCGGCGGGGCGTCGATCACCGAGATCGAAGTGGTGCGCGGTTTAAACGAAGGTGACCGCGTCGTCATCTCCGATACGCGGGATTTCGGCGACGCGCCCGAGCTTCTCATTGCCGACTGATTTTTCGACCGAAGAGGTTCACCTCATGCTCCAGATGCAGAACATCAGCAAGATCTACCGCACCGACCTCATCGAGACGCACGCGCTGCGCGATTTCTCGCTCGAGGTAAACGGGGGGGAGTTCGTCGCGGTCACGGGTCCTTCGGGCTCGGGCAAGACGACATTCCTCAACGTCGCGGGGCTGCTCGAAGGTTTCGAGACGGGCGCGTACGTGCTGGATGATCAGGACGTGAGCCAGCTCTCCGACGATGCGCGCTCGCGCCTTCGCAACGAGAAGATCGGCTTCATCTTCCAGAGCTTCAATCTGATCCCCGATCTCGACATCTACGACAACGTGGACGTGCCGCTGCGCTACCGGCGCATGAAAGCATCGGACCGGCACACGCGCATCACGAGCGCCCTCGAGATCGTCGGCCTCGCTTCGCGCATGAAGCACATGCCATCGCAGCTCTCGGGCGGGCAGCAGCAGCGCGCGGCCATCGCACGCGCGATCGCGGGCGATCCGAAGTTCCTGCTGGCCGACGAGCCCACCGGCAATCTCGACTCGCTCATGGCACGCCAGGTGCTGGACCTCCTCGAGCAGATCAACGAGATGGGCACGACGGTGATCATGGTGACGCACGATCCAGAGCTCGCGCGCCGCGCGCATCGCAACGTGCACGTCGTCGACGGGCAGATCTCCGATCTGAAACCCTTCGAGTTGCGTCCCGCTGCCGTCGCTGCGGCAAACGCGGCTATGGGTTAGGAAGGGCACGACCATGACCGGCTATTACCTGCGCCTCGCGCTGATGAGCTTCAAGCGCAACCCCGGCCTGACGGCTCTCATGGTGCTCGCGATCGGCCTCGGCATCGCGGTATGCGTGATCACGCTCACCATGTACCGCGCGATGGCGGGCAATCCGCTCTGGTACAAGGACGACCGCCTGTACGCGGTAACGTTCGATGCGTGGGACCCCGAGCAGGCCTACTACGATGAGGAACCGGAGCTGATCCACCTGCCGCCCCCGCAGCTCACCTATCGCGACCTCAACGCGCTCTACGATTCGGATATCCCCGAACGCAAGGTAAAGATGTATACGCCCTACGGCGTGCTGACCACGGTCGATGGCTCGACGAAGCCGCAGCAGGGCCACATGCGCGCGACGACCAAGGATTTCTTCGAGATGTTCGACACTCCGTTTCTGTACGGCGGCGCCTGGAACGATGCCGCCGACAACGGACCCGAGCCGGTCATCGTGCTCAGCAAGAAATCCAACGACGAGCTGTTCGGCGGCAAGAACAGCGTGGGTCGCACGGTGCGCTTCAACGATCGCGAATTCCGCGTCATCGGCGTCGTCGATGACTGGTTGATGCTTCCACGGGTGTACGACCTGAATACCGGCGCGCTCGCCGATCCGAGCGATGTCTACATCCCGTTCCTGTGGGGCGAGGCTCTGGAGCTGCTCAATATGGGCAACACCAACTGCTGGAAACCCGAGCCGATCGAGGGTTTCAGAGAGTTTCTCGGCTCCGAGTGCGTCTGGACTCAGCTTTGGGTCGAGTTGCCCGACCAGGCCGCGCGCGAGCGCATGCAGGCCTGGATCGACAACTATGCTCGCGAACAGAAGAATGCGGGTCGCTATGCACGACCCCTCAATAACCGCCTCACACCCCTATCGCAATGGCTGGTCGACAACCAGGTGGTCGGGAGCGACAACCGGCTTCTCGTCGGCATCGCGTTCGCCTTCCTCGCCGTGTGCCTGATCAATACGGTTGGGCTGCTGCTCGCGAAGTTCCTGAACGGTGCCCCGATTACGGGCGTACGGCGTGCGCTCGGCGCAAGTCGCCGGCACATCTTCCTGCAACTTCTCACCGAAGTCGGTGTGGTCGCCGCCGCCGGCGCCCTGTGCGGGCTCGTGCTCGGCGCGCTCGGCCTCTGGGGGCTGCGGGCGCTGTACGCCGATCCGCTCCGCTCCGGAGGCTATCAGGCGCTGGCCCACGTGGATGCCACCAGCGTCGTCTCCGCGCTCATCCTCGCGGTCGTGGCGGCGGTGGCTGCCGGGCTGTATCCGGCGTGGCGCATCGGCCGGCTGCCTCCGGCCTCGTATCTCAAGAGTCAGTGAGGATCCAAGCCATGACCTGGAACGTCCGCCCGATCATCTCCGCGCTGCTGCGCAATCGCACCGGCGCCATCCTCGTCGCGCTGCAGATGTCACTCGCGCTCGGCGTACTCGTGAACGCCGTATACGTGGTCAAGCAGCGAGTCGACAAGGTGAGCCGCGTTACTGGCATGGACGACGCGAACATGCTGGTGATCGAGAACTCGGGCTTCGGCCGCAACTACGATCATGAGGCGACCATGCGCGAGGACGTCGAGTATCTGCGCAGCGTGCCCGGAGTGATCGGCGCCGCGGCGACGAGCTGGGTTCCGCTGTCGGGCGGCGGCAGCTCGAGCGGCTACTCGAACAAGCCGGACGCGAAACCGTCAGAAACCAAGTCGGCGGCGTATCTGCAGACGGACGAGGGAGTGATCGATGCGCTCGGCGTCAAGCTCGTCGCCGGCCGCGGCTTCACCCGCGGGGAGATCCTGCCGCCGACGCAAGGCGACAGTTTCGTCCCACAGATGATCATCACGAAGGCGTACTCGAAGGAGCTCTTCGGCACAGAGAACGGGCTCGGCCGCACCATCTATGACGGCCAGAACCGAACGGCGGTGGTGATCGGGATCATCGACAAGATGCAAGCCGCGTGGGTCAACTGGGACAAGCTCGAGAACGTCGTGCTGCAACCGCGGCTGCCGAGCTACTCGAACAACAACGCGTATATCGTCCGCACGGCGCCGGGGCAGCGCGATACCGTGATGCGCCTCGTCGAGGAAAAGCTCTCCACCTCGAACCCCGAGCGCATGATCGAGTGGGTACGCCCCTTCGAGTTCTTCAAGAAGCGCAGCTACCGCACCGATCGCAACACGTCGATCTTCCTCGTCAGCGTGACCGCGCTGCTTCTCGGCGTCGCCGCGCTCGGCATCTTCGGGCTTGCGACCTTCAACGTGAGCACGCGCACGAAGCAGATCGGCACGCGCCGCGCGGTGGGCGCGCGCAAGGGCGACATCGTGCGCTACTTCATGGTCGAGAACTGGCTGATTACGACCACAGGAATCGTAGTCGGCTGCGCGTTCGCGCTCGGCGTCGGCTACTGGCTGTCGCTCGAGTACGAGCTGCCGCGCCTCGACCTGTACTATCTCGTCGCCGGTGTGCTCGCGATCTGGGGGCTCGGGCTCGCCGCGGTCCTCCAGCCAGCTCGGCGCGCCGCGGCTGTTTCGCCAGCCGTCGCTACACGAACGGTTTAGCGCTCACAGCCGACAGCGAAGAGCGCCAGAGCCGCGCGTCTTCTCTTCCTCTTGGCTGTAGGCTGTGAGCTGAAGGCTGTAGGCTCCTACCTCAACCCTTTCTCCGCCGCCCGCATCCAAGCTCATGCAAAACCCCGACGCGTCATCCCTGCGGGCGAGCTTGGCCAACCGGACCGTCCTGGTCATCGACGACAACGAGGCCGTGCGCACGGCGTTCGATGTGCTGCTCTCACTGCACGGCGTGCGCGTGCGCACCGCGGGCGCACCGGATGAAGGTCTCGCGGAGCTCGCGCGCGAGCCGGTGGATCTCGTCATCCAGGATATGAATTTTCGCCGCGAGGCGACGAGCGGTGAGGAAGGCGTCGCGCTCTTTCGTGAGATCCGCCGCCGCGCGCCGGACATACCGATCATTCTGCTCACCGCCTGGACGCACCTCGAGACCGCCGTCGAGCTCGTCAAGGCGGGCGCTGCCGACTACGTCGCGAAGCCCTGGGACGATGCGCGACTGCTCACCACCGTGCGCAATCTTCTCGACCTGCGGGCGGCGCAGGCGGAAACCAGCGCTATCCGCGCGCGCCGGCAGGCGGCCCGGACCGACCTCGCGGAGCGCTTCCGGCTCTGCGGGCTCGTCTACGAAAGCGACGTGATGCACACGCTCGTCGCCATGGCGACGCAGGTCGCGCATGCCGACGTGCCGATTCTCATGACCGGCCCGAACGGCGCCGGCAAAGAAGTGCTCGCCGACATCGTCCAGGCCAACTCCGCCGTGCGCGACAAGCCGTATCTGAAAGTGAATCTCGGCGCCCTGCCCGATGACCTGATGGAGGCGGAGCTCTTCGGCACCGAGACCGGTGCGTTCACCGGTGCCCGCGCACGCGCGGGGCGCTTCGAGGCTGCGGACGGCGGGACGCTGTTTCTCGATGAGCTCGCGAACCTCTCAGGGTCCGGCCAGGCGAAGCTCCTGAGAGTGCTGCAGACGGGCGAGTTCGAGCGTCTCGGCTCCAACGTCACTCGGCGCGCGAAGGTGCGCGTCGTCGCGGCGACGAACGCGAACCTTCGCGAGGCGATCCGTGCCGGCCGATTCCGCGAGGACCTCTTCTATCGGCTCAACGTGATCGAGCTCGAAGTGCCGCCGCTCGCCGAACGGCGCGAGGACATCGTTCCGCTCGCGACGCATTTTCTCGAGCAGGGCTTTTCGCTCACCCCGGACGCCGAACGCGCGCTCACGCGCTACCACTGGCCGGGCAACGTGCGCGAGCTTGCGAACGTGATGCGCCGCGCGTGTCTCCTCGCCTCGAACCGCACGATCGACGCCGGCGTGCTGAACCTGCCGGCTGCAAGCGCTGCCGCGGATGAACCGGCGCTCGACCGCGACACGATCGAACAGGCCCTCGGACGCGCGCAGGGCGTCATCGCGCACGCGGCGCGTGACCTCGGCCTCTCCCGTCAGGCACTCTACCGCCGCATGGAGAAGCTCGGCCTAAGAGCCGGCACGTGATGCGCTTGCGGACCTCGCTGGCAGGGCGCCTCGCCGCCGCCCTGCTCTGTCTCGCATTGCTCGCTGCGGCAATCGCCGCATTCGCGGGCGCGTGGCTTCGGTCACCCATGTTCGGCGCGCTCGCGGCGGTGCTCGTCGTGATTCCGCTCGGTCTGTGGTTCGCCGCGCGACTCGTGCGTCCCTGGGTGCGCGTGCTGCATGCGGTGAGCGACGGCATCGTGAGCCTGCGCGACCACGATTTCAGCGTGACCGTCGGCTACGACGCGCGCGACGAGCTCGGCGAGCTCGTCCGCACATATAATTCCCTCGGCGATCTCCTGCGTCGCGAGCGGCTCGATCTGTTCCAGCGCGAGCTGCTGCTCGACACGGTGATCCAGGCGACGCCACTCGCGCTCGTGCTGACGAACGCGACGGATCGCATCGTCTACAGCAACGTGGCTGCGCGCCAGCTCTTTCGCGGCGGACGCAGGCTCGAAGGCCTCGAGCTCGCAGCCGTCCTCGCGGGCCAGCCGCAGCCGCTGCGCGAGGCGCTCTCAGTCGACGGCGACACACTCTTCACCACCGAGATCGCGGGCGAGCCGCAGGTGTTCCACCTCTCGCAGCGACGCTTCCTGCTGAATGCGCAGCCCCATCGGCTCATGCTTCTGAAGCAGCTCACTCGTGAGCTCGCCGCGCAGGAAGTCGCGACCTGGAAGAAGGTGATCCGCGTGATCGCGCACGAGCTCAACAACTCGCTCGCGCCGATCTCCTCGCTCGCGCACTCCGGCCGGTTGCTCGCGCACGATCCGGACACCGCGCAGCTCACCCGCGTATTCGCGACGATCGAGGAACGTGCCACGCATCTCGCTGCCTTCATCGACGGCTATGCGCGCTTTGCGAAGCTGCCGCGGCCGCGCGTCGCTCCGGTTGCCTGGGAGCACCTGGTCGTGCGCCTCGAGGGCGCCACGCCTTTCCGGCTCGCGGCGCCCCTGCCCAGGCGGTGCGCGACGGTGGACGCTTCACAGCTCGAGCAGGTGCTGATCAACCTCCTGAAGAACGCCGCGGAGTCCGGCTCCGACCCCGAAGCAATCGAGCTCGAGATCGGCGAGTCGCGCGGAGGGTTTCTCGTCGAGGTGCGCGATCGCGGCAGCGGCCTCGGGGTGGAGGCGCTGCACAACGCGCTCCTGCCGTTCTTCTCGACGAAGGCGAGCGGTACGGGTCTCGGTCTCACGCTGTGTCGTGAGATCGTCGAAGCCCACGGCGGCCGCCTCAGCGTCGCGAACCGTCCGGACGGCGGTGCGGTCGTTACGATCTGGCTGCCGGCCGCCGCCGAGGTCGTACACTCGAGCGCATGAGGAGGTAAACGGATGCCTACGGTCGAACAGAATCTGGAACTGTGGACGAATCCGCGGGAGTGGGCACAGCGGGGCGACCAGTGGTCGAAATCATGGGGCGGCGTGGAGACGCAATGGTTCTTTGCGATCTATCCACGGATCCATTCATACGTTCCTGCCGGGACGATTCTGGAAATCGCTCCCGGATTCGGACGCTGGACCGAGTACCTGAGACGCTATTCGAAGCAATTGATAATCGTCGATCTGGTCGGCGAATGTATCGAGGCCTGCAAAGCGAGATTCGCCTCGGAATCGCACATCACGTACCACGTCAACGATGGCAAGTCTCTGGCCATGATTGCAGACAACTCGATCGATTTTGCCTTCAGCTTTGACTCGTTGGTGCACGCTGAAGCGGACGTCGTAACGGCGTACCTGGCGCAGCTGGCGCGAAAACTCAAACCGGATGGCGTGGGATTCATTCACCACTCGAACATCGGGGCATACAAGAATGCGTTCGCGGTCTTCAACAGGCTGAAGCGACCGTCCGGGCTAAGACAGCTCCTGAGGAACCTGCGCGTTCTGGATGAGGATAGTTGGCGCGCGTTCAGCATGACCGCAGCACTGTTCGAACGCCTTTGCGGGGAGGCTGGGCTGCAGTGCATAAGTCAGGAATTGGTGAATTGGCGCGGCTCGAGACTGATCGATGCCATTTCCACTTTCACCCGACAGGGTTCCCGATGGGCGCGGCCAAACCGGGTTTACAGAAACCGGGATTTCATGTCGAGAGCGAGGCAGGAGGCGCGAATATCGAAGCTCTATTGCACGACGAGCGCATAGGGCCTCACGATCTGGCTGCCGGCCGCCGCCGAGGTCGTGCACTCGAGCGCATGAGCTCCTGCAGGTAGCGACGGAACGGCGTGCCGAGCTGCGGATGCCGCAGCCCGTACTCGACAGTGGCCTGCAGATAACCGAGCTTGCTGCCGCAGTCGTAGCGCCTGCCGGTGAACCGGTACGCGTACACGGCCTCTTCCCGCATGAGCTGCGCGATTCCGTCGGTCAGCTGCACTTCGCCGCCCGCGCCGTGCCCGATCCGCTCGAGGTGCTCGAAGATGGCCGGCGCGAGGATGTAGCGCCCGACGACGGCGAGCGTGGACGGCGCAACGTCCGGCTTCGGCTTCTCGACGATGCCGCGAATGCGGCTCGTTGCAGAGTTGCCGGCCTCGACCTCGACGATGCCGTACTTGTCCGTGTCCTTCCGCGGCACCTGCTCGACGCCGAGCACGCTTGCGCGCTTCGCGTGATAGACGGCGGCCATCTGCTTGAGACACGGCGTCGCGGCATCGATCAGGTCATCGGCGAGATGCACGAAGAACGGCTCCGAGCCCACCGCGGGCTGCGCGCAGAGCACAGCGTGGCCCAGGCCGAGGGGCGCTGGCTGCCGGATGTAGATGCACGAGGCGTACGAGGGCAGCACGCTCCTCACCTGCTGCGCGAGATCGGTCTTGCCCTGCGCTTCGAGCGAGTGCTCGAGCTCAGGATCCGTGTCGAAATGGTCCTCGATCGCGCGCTTCGAGGCGCCGGTGATGAACACGAGCCGCCGCGCGCCCGCCGCGAGCGCCTCTTCGACCGCGTACTGGATGAGCGGCTTGTCGACGACCGGCAGCATCTCTTTGGGGCTTGCCTTCGTGGCGGGCAGAAAGCGCGTGCCGCGTCCCGCGACGGGAAAGACCGCAGTGCGGATTGTCGACTTCACAGTCATGCACGGCTCCGTTCGAGCGCGATTGACGCGGATGCGTAGTCTACTGGGATTTGGCCGGGCTCCCGGCTTCCGCCCTCCGTCTTCCGGCTGGAGGAGAGCGCGGCGCTCGACGTTTTACGGCGGCCCTCTTGCCGGAAGACGGAAGCCGGACAAGAAGAGGGCCGATGCGCGACACACCCGCGCACCGGCCCCGAATGACTCCCGACAGGGAGTGGGGGTGGCTGAGAGACCAGCGGTCCGATCAGTGCTCGGCCGGCCCCCGCATTGCCCGCGCGGACAGCGCTTTATGCGGGCGTTCAACCCGAAAGTTTTCCCGGGTATCGGCCATGACCATCTGCCCGATGCCCTAAACCAGGGTGA
>JBQTHP010000075.1:0-8740 GCA_052389755.1 Gammaproteobacteria bacterium | reverse complement strand
TTCGTGGCGCGGATGTTCTCGCACCACCAGTTGTTGTTCATCTCATTGACGCGGTCGATGAGGATGAACCCCGGCTCGGCGAAGTCGTAGGTGGACGACATGATGACGTCCCACATGCGCCGCGCCGGAAGCGTCTTGTAGATCTTGCAGGCGACGAGGCCTTCGTCGCTGACGACGTAGCCCTCGTGCACCGGCCACTCTCGCCACACGAATTTCTCAATGTCCGAAAGATCGAGTTGCTCGCTCTCCAGTTCCCTGCGCGAGATGGGAAAGGCGAGCTTCCACTCGCGATTCTCGCGCACGGCTTCGATGAATTCGTCGGTGATCAGCAGCGACAGATTGAACTGCCGCAGGCGCCCGTTCTCGCGCTTGACGCGGATGAACTCCATCGCATCGGGATGCCCGACGTCGAACGTGCCCATCTGCGCGCCGCGCCGGCCACCGGCGGACGACACGGTGAAACACATCTTGTCGTAGATATCCATGAACGAGAGCGGACCGGACGTGTAGGCGCCCGCGCCCGAGACGTACGCGCCGCGCGGCCGCAGCGTCGAAAATTCATAGCCGATTCCGCAGCCCGCCTTCAACGTGAGTCCCGCTTCGTGGACTTTCTTCAGGATGTCGTCCATCGAGTCGCGGATCGTCCCGGACACGGTGCAGTTGATCGTCGAGGTCGCAGGCTTGTGCTCGAGCGCGCCCGCATTCGATGTCACGCGGCCCGCCGGAATCGCCCCGCGCCGCAGCGCCCACAGGAATTTCTCGTACCACTCTTCGCGGACGTCCTCGCGCTCGACTTCGGCGAGCGCTCGGGCGACGCGCTTGTACGTGTCGTCCATCGTCCGATCGAGCGGCGTGCCGTCCTTCGCGGTCAGGCGGTATTTCTTGTCCCAGATGTCGAGTGACGCTTCCTGGAAGGGGATTGCGTCGATGTCCTTGGGTTCGATTTTCACGACCGTGTTCATGAATCCGTGGCGCTCCAGATGTGTACGCTTCTTACGGATCTTCCGGGGAAAAGCGCCCCGCAATGCCGGTTAACGGCACTGCTCGAGCGAGCGCTTGGATGGCTGCTGTCAGACAGCCATTTCCCCCCTTTAACCTCCCCGACGACCAGATCCGGATTGCCTTGCGCAACACAAGATCTTGTGTCGGGGTCAAGAGCGTAATCACGTGCAACATAACCGTCAAGAACTCAAACGTTCTGACCAGGTTCCGTTTTAGCCCTTATTTTTCAGCGTGTTGCGTGAACCTGGGCTGCGCCGCGCGCGGTCGCTCGAGCAAATTCCCCACCGCCGCTCGAGATGGCGCAACGCAAGATATTGTGATCCCCCATTTCACAGCTTGCCCACAGTTTGCGCACAGATAAGGTGGCCGGCGGCAGGCCCCTTGAAAGCGGAAAACGGGTCCGCAAATCGCGACCAGCCGCGTTACGAGCCGTGGGCGGCCATGAACCGCCTGCACCAACAGCTGGACCAGCTCTTCGGCGATACGTTCGTTGCCCCCGAGGCGTCGAGCTCTCGCAATGTCGCCTGGGTTCCTTCCGTCGACGTGCACGAAGAGACCGATCGCTTCGTCGTGCGCGCGGATCTACCCGGCGTGGAGCCCAAGGACGTCGAAGTGACCGCCGAGAACGGCGTCCTCACGATCCGCGGCGAGCGCCGCGTCGAGAAGCGCGAGAACGGCGAGGGCTTCGAGCGCCTCGAGCGGGCGACCGGCACCTTCCTGCGCCGCTTCACGCTGCCCGAGACCGCCCAGGCCGAGGGGATCAAGGCGAAGCAGACGAACGGCGTGCTCGAGGTGTCCATTCCGAAGCAGCCGAAGGTCGAGCCGCGCCGGATCAGGATCGACGCGAACTGATCGTTCGGCATGCCGACCGCACGGAGCGGGCCTTGCGCCCGCTCCGTCGTGTCTGTCGCGCGAGACTAGAATGCACGCATGAATCGCATCGCCCTCCTTCTGTCGCTCGTCGTTCTCGCGCCCCTCGCTGCGCCCGAGCGCGCGGCCGCCGCGCTGCCTGCCGCGGTGGGTGAGACACCCGTTCCGTCGCTGTCGCCGATGATCAAGCGGGTGGCCCCGGCGGTCGTGAACATCTCGACACGCGGGACAGTGCGCCAGCAGGGGCAGGGCCGGCAGAACCCGCTCTTCGACGACCCGTTTTTCCGGCGATTCTTCGATGCGCCGCCGAACCTCGGCCCGCGCGAACGGCCGTTCCAGAGCGCTGGGTCCGGCGTCATCTTCGATGCGAGACGCGGCTACATCGTGACCAATGCGCACGTCGTCGAGAACGCGAGCGAGATCACCGTAACGCTGCAGGACGGCCGTGACCTGAAGGCAGAAGTCGTCGGGCGCGATCCGCCATCGGACGTGGCGGTGTTGAAGGTGACGCCGGGCAATCTCGCGGAGGTCGCGCTGGGCGACTCCGCACGGATCGAAGTCGGTGACTTCGTGGTCGCGATCGGTAACCCGTTCGGACTCCAACACACCGTGACGTCGGGAATTATAAGCGGATTGTCGCGTTCTGGAATCAATCCGCAGGGATTTGAGGATTTTATTCAGACGGATGCATCAATCAATCCAGGTAACTCGGGCGGCGCGCTCGTGAACCTCCGGGGCGAGCTCATCGGCATCAACACTGCGATCCTCTCGGGAAGCGGCGGCAACATCGGGATCGGCTTCGCGATCCCGGTGAACATGGCCCGGGCCGTGATGGATCAGCTTCTGAAGTTCGGCACCGTGAAGCGCGGGCTGCTCGGCGTGCAGATTCAGGCAGTGACCAGCGACATCGCGCAGTCGCTCGGGCTCGGCGCAACGCACGGCGCGCTCGTCACACAGGTCGTCGAAGGCTCCGCGGCCGAGAAGGCCGGTATCAAGGCGGGCGATGTCGTCACGTCGGTGAACGGGCAGACGGTGAAATCGAACACCGAGCTGCGCAACGCGATCGGCCTGATGCGTGTCGGCGACAAGGTCGACATCGGGCTGCTCCGCGATGGCAGTTCCCACCGCGTCACGGCGACCATCGCCGAAACGCCGCCCGTGGCGGAAACGACCGTCGCAGATGCAACGCCGATTCATCGTGGGCTCGAAGGCGTGAGCCTCGCCGATGCGCCCGAGGCCGGCGGCGCGCTCGTGCGGCGCGTCGAGCCGGGAAGCGCGGCGCAGCAGGCCGGTCTGCGCGATAACGACGTCATCGTCGCCGTCAACCGCTCGCGCGTGGCGAGCGTCGCGCAGCTGCGCGAGCTCGCGCAGGGCGCAACGCTCCTCATGCTGAACGTCCGCCGCGGCAAGTCCACCCTGCTCATACCGCTTCGCTGACGCCTCAAGGGCGCGCGGATGCTTCGCCTCACGCACCGCTCGCTCACGGTCTGCGTGCTGGGCGGCACGGGGTTCGTCGGCTCCGAGCTCGTCGCGCGTCTCGCGGCGCAAGGCTGCTGGGTGCGAGTGCCGACGCGGGTGGCGGCGCACGGTGAGCACCTCCTGGTCGTGCCGACGGTCGAGGTGCGAGTCGCGAACGTGCACGACACGCGCGTGCTCGGCGAGCTCTTCGCCGGTGCCGATGCCGTCGTGAACCTGATCGGCATCCTTAACGAGCGCGGCCGCAGAGGGGCCGGCTTCCGGCATGCGCATACCGAGCTCGCGGCGCGCGTCATCGATGCCGCTCGCGCCCAGCGCGTGCCGCGCCTGCTGCACATGAGCGCGCTCAATGCCGAGCCGAAGGCACCCAGTCACTACCTGCGCTCGAAGTCCGAAGCCGAGTCGCACGTCCGCGCCGCACGCGCGCGTCTCGATTGGACGATTTTCCGGCCCTCGGTGATCTTCGGTCCGCGGGACTCGCTCACCAATCGATTCGCGCGCCTGCTGCGACTCACGCAGGGTTTTCTGCCGCTTGCGAGAGCCAACGCGCGCTTCGCGCCGATCCACGTCGCAGATGTCGCCGAGGCCTTCGTGCGCGCGCTCGACGACCGTTCGACGTTCGGACGAACCTACGAGCTGTGCGGCCCCGACGTGCTCACGCTCGCCGACATCGTGCGTCTCACCGCACGCGCCGCGGGGCTCGCCGCACACATCATTCCGTTGCCGAACGTGCTCGCGCGCCTGCAGGCCGCCGTGTTCGATTTCGTTCCCGGAAAGCCCTTCTCAACCGACAATTACCGCTCATTGATGGTCGACGCCGTGTGCCGCGAGGATGGCTGTGCCGGGCTCGGCATCCGCCCCGCTCCTCTGTCCGCTCTCACGGCGAGCTGGCTCCACGCTCCCGCAGAGGCGCGTCTGACGCTCCGCGCGCGGTAGCCGCGCAAGCTGGCGTACGGCAGCGTAGAACTCGACCAGATCGCCGCCCGATTGCGCGAGCAGGCGCTCGAAGCCGGGTACGCAGTCGAAATAGGTCGCGACGGACGCGAGGTGCGCATTGTTCACACCCTCATCGAGCCAGGCGGCATACGGCGAGCGCCCGTTCCGTGCGCGCTCCAGCGAGCGGATGTCTTCCTCCAGCGCAGCAAGTACTTCGCGCTTGCGCTCGCGCATGACTTGCGGCGGCAGATCGCGTGCATACAGCACGGCCAGCTCCGCGCGCCGCCGCGCGAACGCGCGCAGGTACTCGAGCTGGCGCGCGCGCCGGGCGCGGTAGCGCTCGAGCTCCCCGTCCCGCCCACGCCTCGCAAGCCAGCGATCGATGCCCGACTGCTCCACGGTCACCGCGAACGCTTCGTTGAACGCGCTGTCGCCCGCCACGTAGACCACCTGGTGCGCGAGCTCATGGAACAGGATCGCTGCGAGGTCGTGCTCGCCGTAGCCGACCATGGTGTTGAGCACCGGATCCGCAAAACGGCCGAGCGTCGAGTAGGCCGCGACGCCGTCGACGGCGACGTCGAGCCCTTCGCCCTCGAGGCGGCGCGCGAACGCGCGCGCTCGTTCCTCGCTGAAATAGCCGCGATACGTGACGCAGCCCGCAATCGGAAAGCACCACCGCCTCGGCGTCACGGAGAACTCGGGCGCGGCCACGACGTTCCACACCACGTACTGCCGGCGCACGTCCGCGTACGAGCGGTACGTGTCGTTGTCGGGTAGCGCGAGCTCGCGCGAGGCGAACTCGCGCGCCTCGCTCACCGTCTCGAGCTTCGCGCGCAGCTCGGCTGGCGTGTCGGGGTCGGCGAGCACCTCGGCGATCGGCCGCCGCTCACGCATCACCTGCCACTGGCCGCGCGCGGCCTGCGCGACGTAGAGCGTGCCACAGCCTTCGAGCAATGCGAACGCTGCAGCGAACAGCGTCCATCGAATAACATCGGGTATGGCGGATTCTCGGGCGGCTTCGGGCTTGCAAGTCTACTTGGTCGGCGGCGCCGTCCGGGATCGCCTGCTCGGCGTGCCGGAGCGCGAGCGCGACTGGGTCGTCGTGGGCGCGCGGCCCGAAGACCTCGAGCAGCGTGGCTTTCTGCCGGTCGGCCGCGAGTTCCCCGTGTTCCTGGATCCCGAGACGCGCGAGGAGCACGCGCTCGCGCGGCTCGAGCGCAAGGTGGCGCCCGGATACCGCGGCTTCGCCACGCAGTTCTCGCCCGACGTCACGCTCGAAGAGGACCTGAAGCGGCGCGATCTCACGATCAACGCCATGGCGCAGGATGCGAACGGCACGCTGATCGATCCGTACGGCGGTCGCAGCGACCTCGACGCGCGCAGCCTGCGACACGTCTCCGATGCGTTCGCCGAGGATCCGGTGCGGATCCTGCGCGTCGCGCGCTTCGCGGCGCGCTACGCCGACCTCGGATTTACGGTCGCGCCCGAGACGCTCGCGCTCATGCAACGGATGGTCGAGTCCGGCGAAGCCCGGTCGCTCGTGCCCGAGCGCGTGTGGCAGGAAACCGAGCGCGCGCTTGGCGAGCCGCGACCGGAAGTGTTCTTCGAAGTGCTGCGTGCGTGCGGCGCCCTGAAGGCGATCTTCCCGGAGATCGACGCGCTCCATGGCGTGCCTCAGCCGCCGAAGTGGCATCCCGAGATCGACACGGGCGTGCACACGCTGCTCGTGTTGCGCATGGCCGCGAAGCTGAGCCCGAGCACCGCAGTGCGTTTCGCCGGGCTCGTGCACGATCTCGGCAAGGCGCAGACGCCCCGCGAGCACTGGCCCAGCCATCACGGTCACGAAGAAAGAAGCGTGCGCCTCGTCGAGGCTCTCTCCGCACGGCTCAAAGCGCCGAGCGAGCATCGCGAGCTCGGCGTGCTCGCGGCGCGCCATCACGGCGTCGTACATCGCGCGCTCGAGCTGCGCCCGTCCACCGTCCTGCAGCTGCTCGAGACCACCGATGCCTTTCGCCGTCCCGAACGATTCGAGGATCTGCTGCTCGCGTGCGAAGCGGATGCGCGTGGTCGTACCGGCCTCGAGGAGAGGTCGTATCCGCAGCGAGCGTATCTGCGCGCCGCGCGCGAGGCCGCCGCAGCGGTTGCGTTGAGCGAGCCCGAGCGCAGCGGCTTGTCGGGCATCCAGATCGGCGAGCGCATCCGCCAGGACCGTCTCGGCGCGCTCGAAGGACTGAAGAGCCGCTACGAGTAGAACGTCAGCACGATCACGATCGCGAGCGCGATCCGATACAGCGTGAACGGCAGAAAGCCGATTCGCGCGATGGTGCGCAGGAACCAGTGGATGCACGCATAGCCCACCACGGCGGCAACGATGCCGCCGATCATCATGTCGCGCGGTCCGGTGTAGGCGACCGGAGAGGTCGCAAACAGATACGTCTCGTACATGCCGGCGAGCCCGATGCCCGGAATCGCGAGCAGGAACGCGAATCGCGCCGCCGCTTCGCGCGTCAGGCCGAGCGCACGCCCCGCGCTCATCGTGATGCCGGAGCGCGACGTGCCGGGCACGAGCGCGAGCGCCTGCGCAAAGCCGATGAAGAGCGCGCCACGGATCGTGAGCGAGGTTTCCGTCCGCTGCCGCGGCGAGAACAGATCGGCCACCCACAGCACGACGCCGAAGATCGCGAGCTGAAATGCGACCACGCCCGGGCTGCGCAGCTTCGACTCGATGAGGTCATTGAATAACAGGCCCACGATGCCGACCGGGATCGTCGCGACGACGAGGTTCATCGCAAGGCGCCCGTACTCGTTGGTGCGATCGCCGCCCAGGAACGCGACGCTTCCCCTCGCGAGCGGCGCGAGGTCGCGCCGGAAGTACACGAGCACTCCGAGCAGCGTGCCGACGTGCACGGCGACGTCGAACGCGAGGCCCTGATCCGCCCAGCCGAGGAAACGCGGCATCAGCACGAGATGCCCCGAGCTCGACACCGGCAGAAACTCGGTGAGGCCCTGGATCACCGCCAGCAGGACAGCGTGCCACCACTCCATCCGGCTACCGCCTTCCGCCTTCCGGCCTCAGAGAGAACCACGCAGGTCCCGCACGCTGAACCCCGCGAGCGCGCGATCATAGCCGAGCCCGAGCGCGATCACCTTGAAGACTTCGCCCATCTCACCGGGCAGCAGGAGGCGCCGCGCTTCGCTCGCGTGGCGCGCGCGCTCGAGCGTCGAGCTCGCGGCGGCCTGCAGACTTGCGTCGATGCCGCTGCCGAGCAGAAACGCAGCCTGCGTCGCAAATCCGAGCACCTCGAGTCCCGCGTCGGACGCTGCCTCGGCGACCGCCGTGAAATCCACCCACGCGGTGATGTCCTGCAGGCCCACGTTCACCAACGGATCATCGTGCGCGCGGTGACGGAAGTGACAGCGCAGCGTGCCGCGCGTGCGCTGCAGGTGATAGAGCTGTGCGCGCGGCAAGCCGTAGTCGAAGATCAGCGCAACGCCGCGTTCGAGGTGCTGCCCGAGTGTCGCGATCCACGGCGGAATTCGCAGCGAGAGCTCCGTTGTGTAGCCGTCGGGCAACGGCTGCGGCAGCGCCCCGAGCAGCCGCGCCGCCGCGGCCGCGAGCGGCGCATCGGCCGGGCCCTCGCGCGCGACGACCGCACCGTTCGCCTCGAGCGCAACGCCGAACGCGTGTACGACGCCGTCGCGCACGATGAAGCGCTCGAACGGCAACGCATCGAGCACCTCGTTCGCGAGCACGACCCCGCGCAGGCGTTCGGTCGGCAGGCGTTCGAGCCAGATCACCCGCTCGCGGAGCGTCGCCGGCAGGCTCGCGAGATTCCGCTGCTGGCGCTCCCGGAGGTCGGCGCTGACTTCGAGAATCAGATAACGGTCGGGAAGCGCATCGAGCGTTGTGAGCACCGCGCTCGCCAGTCGTCCCGTGCCGGCGCCGAATTCGAGAATGTCGCCGCCGGTCGTCGCGAGAACTTGCGCGCATTGGCGTGCGACACACGCGCCGAACAGATCCGATACCTCGGGCGCGGTGACGAAATCGCCCGCAGCGCCCAGCTTCACGCTCCCGGCGCTGTAGTACCCGAGTCCGGGCGCATACAGCGCAAGCTCCATGAACGACGAGAACGGTAACCAGCCGCCGGCAGCCGAGATCCGATCGCGGATGAGCTGCAGCAGGCGCTCGGAGTGCTCGGCTGTTGAGGGATCGGCCGATCGGCTCATAATCTTTTATGGCCTCTATCGATCCGCTCCTGCCCTTGTCCGGACGCGCGGTCGTCCTCACGGGCGGTGCGCGCCGCGTCGGCGCCACGCTCGCCCGCGCGTTAAACTGCGCCGGCGCCAATCTCGTCCTGAACTACCGCGGCTCGCGCGACGAGGCGGCCCCGCTGTCGACCGAGCTCACGGCGTCGCGGCCGCGGTCCGTCGCGCTGGTGCAGGCCGATCTGCTCGA
>JBQTHP010000074.1:0-5099 GCA_052389755.1 Gammaproteobacteria bacterium | reverse complement strand
ACAAGAATCTTCTGGCGCCGGTGGTTGTCTGCTCCCGCGGGTGCCGGAGCGGCCTCGTCCTGCTCGGGTGCGGCGGCCAGCGGCAATCGCACGACGAATTCGCTGCCGAGTCCGGGCCCATCGCTGTGCGCCTCGAGCTCGCCCTCGTGAAGGCGCACGAGCTGGCGCGCGAGCGTGAGCCCGATCCCGAGTCCGCCGCGCGCGTGAGAGTGCGGACGCCCGAGCTGCACGAAGAGCTCGAAGATGTTGCCGAGCTGGTCCGCGGGGATGCCGATGCCGTTGTCGCGGACGCTGATCGCGACGTGACGCTGGTCTTTCACGGCCGTGAGCGCGATGCGCCCGCGCGGCGGCGTGTATTTCGCCGCATTGTTGAGAAGATTGAGCAGCACCTGCGACAGCCGCGTGAGGTCCGCCTCCAGGTAGACGGGCTCGCCGGGAAGCCGGATCGTGAGCTCGTGCTCGTTCGCCTGGACGAGCGGCTGCGCCGCTTCGACGGCGTTTGCGACCACGATGTCGAGACTCACGCGCTCCTTGTCGAGCTCGATTCTCCCGCTCGTGATGCGCGAGACCTCGAGAAGATCGTCCACGAGGCGAACCATGTGCCGCACCTGGCGATCGACGATGTCGCGCGCGTTCTGCAGCGCCGCCTCCGTGGCGTCTTTCATGCGCAGGAACTGCACCGCGTTGCGGATGGGCGCGAGCGGATTGCGCAGCTCGTGCGCCAGCACCGCCAGGAACTCGTCCTTGCGGCGATCCGCTTTGCGCAGAGCTTCCTCGGTGAGCCGCCGTTCCGTGATGTCGATTCCGACGCCGTAGAGGCGAAGCGGGCGCCCGGAATCATCGTAGACGGCCCGGCCGCGACCCTCCATCCAGCGCCACTCGCCCGAAGCGTGGCGGAAGCGGAACTCGATCGCGTAGTCCGTGCGCTCGACGACTGCGCGATCGATGCGCGATCCGAGGTACACGCGGTCGTCCGGATGGACGAGCTGACGAAACGCCTCGAGTGTTCCGCCGAAGGCCCCGCGGGGCAAGCCGAAAAGCTCCTCGAGCTCGCCGCTCCACTGCACGGAGTCGTCGTGCATGTGCCGCACCCACGCGCCCATGCGCCCGCCGCGCATCGCGAGAAGCAGCGTCTCGTTTCGATCGCGCAACTCCTCCTGAGCCTTCTTGCGCGCCGCCACCTCGAAACGGAGCAGCTCGTTGGCCGCGGCGAGCTCGGTCGTGCGCGCATCGCCCGCGTCCGGGCTCTTCGATCCGCCGCCGCCGCCAAGCTTGTCGAACAGACTCACGTGCGCCTACAGCCTCGAGGTTGCGGGAAAACGCGCGGCGGCGCTGCCTGCCGCCGCGCGGTGATCCTGATCGGCGATCTGTGCTGCGTGCTCCACGAGCAGCGCGGAGGCGAACGCCCGGCCGAGGGCCAGCGTGAACCGCCGCGCACCGGACTGCAAAGCGCGCAGATCCTTCGTGGACGCGCGCCAGGCGAGCGCAGCCTCGATGTCCGTTTGCGCACGGCGGGCGATAGACGCAAGCTCTGATTTATCAATAAGTTGCGAAATATTGCTCACGCGCTCAAGCATGGCAGCGCCGCCAGCCTCGACGTCCGCGCGCAGCAGAAGGTCCAGCGACAGTACATTCGTCGTGCCTTCCCAGATGGGCAGGACCTGCGCATCGCGCAGCAGCGTGGGAATGCCGGTGTCCTCAATGTAGCCCGCACCACCGAATGTCTCGACGACTTCGCTCAGGACGGCCACGACCTGCTTGCCGGTCACGGCCTTGGCAAGCGGTGTGAGCAGTCGCAGGAGCGCGCGACCGCGCTCGTCGAGCTCGCCCGCTTCCTCACGTCCGAGGAGCTCGATGAGCTCGAACGTGAGCAGAAACGCGCCGGCGGATTCCGCGTCGAGCGCCGCCAGCGTCTCCCGATGCAGCGGTTGCTCGGCAAGCGGCGCCCCGAAAGCCTGACGCTTCGACGCGTAGTCAGATGCGAGCAGCAGGCCGTGACGCATGAACGAGATCGCGCACACGCTGTTCCAGGCGCGCGTGATCCTCAGCATCGGCTCGATGTTGCGCGTGCCGTTCGACTTCCCGGCGACCAGCTCGGCGATCGTGCCCTCCAGTGAGAGCTCGGCGGTCGGAACCTTGCGCGTGCCGAGCTTGTCTTTCAGCCGCTCGATGCGGATGCCGTTGAGCGCGCCGCTCGCATCGCGCGTTTCAAGATAGAAGAGTGCGAGACCACTGCCGCCCGGTCCGTTGCCTTCGGGCCTCGCCAGAGTGAGGCTCATCTGCGACGTCGCCGCGGACGTGAACCACTTCTTGCCGGACAAACGCCACGCGCCGTCGATCTGGCGCGCGACGGTGCTCGAGAGGCCGACGTCCGATCCCCCCGTGGCTTCGGTCATCCACTGGCCGCTGGTCCAGAACTGCGCCGGATCGCGGCTCGTCAGATGCGGTACGGCACGGTCGATCAGGGCGCGATTGCCCGATGCGATGAGCGTGCGCGCGGCGCCGTCGGTCATTGCGAGTGGACAGGTATAGACGTCCGTAAACGGGTGAAACAGGTACACGAGCGCAAACTGATGCACACGCGACCACGCGCCGTGCTTGCGCTCGTAGGGCAACGCGGTGAGCCCGTACCGCACGGTGAGTTTCTCCGCCTCGCGCCAGAGTGCCGTCACCTCGATGCGATCGACGCGATTTCCCCAGGCATCCCAGTTCGTGAGGACGGGCTCATTCAGCCGATCGGCGAGCTGCGCGTTCCAGAGCTGTCCGCACGCAAGTTGCGCTAGCTCCGTGACGTCGCCGTCGATCGCACGCAGGACTTCCGGTGGAAGCCTGCGGTGCAGATAACTGCGCAGGAGCCAGTCTTCGGTCCAGGCATTTCTGGGGCGCGGGGCGGGCTGTACGAACAGATTCGAGGGGTTCACGCGCCGGCGTCAACGCACTTCGCGATAGCCGCCGGGAACGCCGTGCGGCGACATGACGAGCTGCCACAGCTGATTCTTCCGCGCGCGAAACGCTCCGGCGGCCGCGTGCAGATAGAATTGCCACATCCGTTTGAAGCGCGCGCCGTAGCGATCCGCGATCTCTGCCCAACGCGAATCGAAATTGCGCGCCCAACTCATCAGCGTGCGGTCGTAGTCGACCCCGAAGCCGTGCCAGTCCTCGATGACCCAGTCGGGCTCGGCGGCGCGGGCAATCTGCGCCATCGACGGCAGCATCGAGTTGGGGAAAATATACTTTTCGATCCACGCATCGGTCGTATGCGTGGACACGAGCGACCCGATCGTGTGCAGCAGGAACAGCCCGTCGGGCGCGAGGAGCTCGCGTACTTTGTCGAGATACGTGCGGTAGTTCCGGCGTCCAACGTGCTCGAACATGCCGAGAGAGTAGATGCGATCGAAACGTCCCCCGACCTCGCGATAGTCCTCGAGCAGGATCTCTACCGGCAGCCCGCGGCAGCGCTCGCGGGCGAGCTGCGCCTGCGCCTTCGACACGGTGATGCCGACGACGCTGACGCCGTAGCGCTCCGCGGCAAATTGCGCGGCCCCGCCCCAGCCGCAGCCGATGTCGAGCACGCGCATCCCACGCTCGAGACCGAGCTTCCGGCACACGAGATCGAGCTTGTGCTCCTGCGCCGTGTCGAGATCCTGCGCCGTGCGCCAGTAGCCGCAGCTGTAGATCATGCGCCGGTCGAGCATCCGCTCGTAGAGATCGTTGCCGATGTCGTAGTGGCGCTCGCCGACGACGAACGCGCGGCGCTTGCTCTGCGGATTGCGCAGGCTCGCCAGCATCACGTTCGTGACGCCGCGCCATGAGTGGAGAGTTCGCTCGACGTGCGCGCGGAACACGCGGGCGAACATTTCATCGAGCTGGGCGCAGTCCCACCAGCCGTCCATGTAGGACTCGCCGGCACCGAGCGAGCCTTGCGAGAGCATGCGGCGGAACATGCGCTCGTCGTGAATCGTGATGTCCCACGGCCGGTCGCCGTCCAGCAGAACGTCGGCAGGCGCGAGCAGCTCCGCGACGAAGCGCCGCTCGCGGGAGATGCTGATCGGTCGACTTGCGGTGAAGCTTCGCATGGACGCCCGAGACACGGGTGGACGTTGCGATTCGCCCAAAAGTGTGGTCCCCGCCACCACAAGCTAGTGTATTGCCGCACATTCGGCAATCTCTCACCGGCGCAGGGGCACCCGGGCTGGTATAGTCCCCGACACCGGTAACCGCTTGTTTGCCCGAGGATCATCCCTGATGCCTGTCGACCTTCTTTACGGTCTGCTCGACCTTCCCTGGTGGGGCTACGCGCTCGTCACGTTTCTCATCGTCCAGACGATGTTTCTGGGCATTACGCTGTTCCTGCACCGCGAACAGTCGCACGGCGGCGTCGTCTTGCACCCGGCGCTTCGCCACGTATTGCGATTCTGGCTCTGGTTTACATCGGCCACCGTGACGAAAGAGTGGGTCGCCGTGCATCGGCGCCATCATGCGTTCGCAGACCAGGAAGGCGATCCGCACAGCCCGGTCATCTACGGCCTGAAGAAGGTGCTGCTCGAAGGCTACGAGCTGTACGTCGTGGCCGCGCGCGATCCGGAGATTCTCGATCATTACGGCCGCGGCACGCCCGACGATTGGCTCGAGCGCAACGTGTACAGTCGCCATAGCAAGAGCGGCCTCGTGCTCTGCGGGTTTCTGCACATCGCGCTGTTCGGCGTGTTCTCGATCGTGATGTTCGCGGCGCAGCTCGCCGCGCAGCCGTTCTTTGCGGCCGGCGTCATCAACGGCGTCGGTCACGCGCTTGGCTATCGCAGCTTCGAGATGCCCTCGGCGGCGCGAAATATCGTGCCGTGGGGTGTATTGGTCGGCGGCGAGGAGCTGCACAACAACCATCATGCGTTTCCGCGCTCGGCACGATTCTCCGTGCAGCCGTGGGAATTCGATATCGGCTGGATGTGGATTCGCCTCTTCCAGGCCGTGGGTCTCGCGGACGTGAAGCGCGTGGCGCCCGCGCCGCGCATGGAGCGCAAGCGCTCCAGCCTCGATGCCGACACGCTGCAGGCGCTGTTCACGAATCGCCTCCACGTGCTGCGCGATTACGGGCGCAGTGT
>JBQTHP010000073.1:0-16128 GCA_052389755.1 Gammaproteobacteria bacterium | reverse complement strand
ATTTGGCGCGCCCGGAGAGATTCGAACTCCCGACCCTCAGGTTCGAAGCCTGATGCTCTATCCAACTGAGCTACGGGCGCGTGGGGCGCGAAGCTTAGCTGATTGACGAGCTCTTACGCCGCCGAGTCGTGCGCGCCGGGCACCTGTGGCGGGTCGTCGCTCATGTTGCCCGCGTGCCATGTGTCGTAGCACGGCACATGAAAGTGCAGCGCGATCTTTACGCCGTCGAGCTCGGCGTCGACTTCGTATTCAGGATCGTTGGGATTGATCACGACGCGGCAAAGATCGCACGCTGTGCCTGCGCTGCGGCCGCCAAACAGCCTGATTGCTTTCGCTCGTCGCAACTCCGCGACCGTCAGGCGTTCCTTCCGTGCAGTGGCGTCTTCCACGCGCGCCATTCGTGCATCGACCCCTGATTAACCGACCCTCTCCCGTACTGCAGCATGCACCGGCGGTCTGAAGGCGGCAAGCGCTGGCCGTGCATAAGTCAAATCCACTGCAATTTCGCGACAGCCCCGGCGACTCCGGTCTGGCGCTTCACCGTGGTCTCCCAAGGCGAATCTAGGGAATCGAGTACCGGACGAGCATTCGCGCGCTGAGCGCGCGGTCACTGCCCCAATGCACGAACGTGTGACAGAGGTGTTTCGCGCCTTCGCCGTCGGCGGTTTCGACGGGCGTATCGCTGAAGCGGGCGCGCTCGACCTCCTGCCCGGGAGCCGCGCGGCTCGCCGACCAGTCGCCGGTCACATCCGCTGGACGGGAAAAAAGCTCGATGGCCACGACTTTCGCCTGCGCCGGCAGCGTTGCGCAGAGCGAAACCGGCGTCGCTTCTGGCTCGGCGCAGGCCGGCCTCGTGCTGGACGATACGGCGGGCGCGGCGACGACGGCAGCCGGCTTGCAGGCTCCGACCGTCGTGAGTGTGGCGACTCCGGTCTCACCCATGCGGCGCAGGATGCTGGCCTCGATCTCCGCCCTCACACCGTTGCGCGTCAGATCCAGCTGCGAGGCCGTACGGCCGATGTCGCTGATGCGCGCTTCGAGCTCGCGGCGCAGCTCGTTCTGCTCGATACGCTCGTCTTCGTGCAGCCACTGGGCCACCGCGAATCCGCCGACACCGGATGCGAGCAGCAGCAGGAAGATCAGCATGAAGGGCACGCGATTCTTGCGGCGCGACGAGCCGCTGGTGCGTGCCGCAAGTTCTTTGGAAAAAGCGATCTTGAGCTGCAGCAGCGACGCAGAAACGGTCGCCGCCGCAGCGATGAGCGCTGCGACCAGGGTCTCGGACATGGACTCTCACTCCCGTGCGCAAAGCTAGCACGGACAGAATCTGTCGCAGCGCGTGGCCGTGAACGGGCGGTGCGATTTGCGAGCCGCGTCACAGTGGGAAGGGCTACCGCCTGGAAAAAGAGCAGCACGGGATCGGCTGACGGCGCGCCTTAGCGCGCCCATCCCCGCGCGCGCTCTATGGCGCGGGACCATTCGTGCATGCGCGTGCCGGCCTCGTCGCGGGTCATGACCGGCTCGAAGCGACGGTCGATCTGCCAGTTTCGGGACAGATCATCGAGAGAGCTCCAGAATCCCACCGCGAGGCCGGCGAGACAGGCAGCGCCGAGCGCGGTCGTTTCGGTGACCTTCGGCCGCACCACCGGCACGCCGAGGATGTCGGCCTGAAACTGCATGAGCAGATCGTTCGCGGTCGCGCCGCCGTCGACTCGCAGCTCGAGGAGCGGCTGATGTGCATCCTGTTGCATGGCCGCGAGCAGCTCGGCGCTCTGAAAAGCGATGGACTCGAGCGCCGCGCGCGCGATGTGCCCACGCGTCGTGCCCCGCGAGAGTCCGACCATCGTTCCGCGCGCGTATGCGTCCCAGTGCGGGCTGCCGAGGCCGGTGAATGCGGGCACCAGATAGACGCCACCGTGATCCGGCACGCTCGCCGCGAGCGTCTCGACGTCGGCCGAACGCTCGATGATGCCGAGGCCGTCGCGCAGCCACTGCACCACCGCGCCACCGACGAATACGCTGCCCTCGAGCGCGTACTGCAGACGATCGCGGCGCCAGGCAATCGTCGTCAGCAGGCGGTGTCTGGATGCGAGCGGCTGGTCACCCGTGTTCATGAGCAGGAAGCAGCCGGTGCCGTAGGTGTTCTTCGCCATGCCGGGCTTGAAGCAGGTCTGGCCGAAGAGAGCGGCCTGCTGGTCGCCGGCGATGCCCGCGAGAGGCACGGCCCTGCCTTCGATTGTGGCGGTCGGCGGGCTCGACATCGACGAAGCGACGATCTTCGGCAGCACGGACCGCGGCACGCGAAACAGCTCGAGCATTTGTTCGTCCCAGTCGCCGGTCGCGAGGTTGCAGAGAAGCGTGCGGCTCGCATTGGTCGCATCCGTGATGTGCAGCGCGCCGCCCGAGAGCTTCCACGCGAGCCAGCTATCGATCGTGCCGAACGCGAGCTCACCGCGGTCCGCTCGCGCGCGAGCGCCCGCCACGTTGTCGAGCAGCCATGTGAGCTTCGTGCCGGAGAAATACGGGTCGAGCAGGAGCCCGGTATGTTCCGCGACGAGCGCTTCGTGCCCCGCCGCCGCGAGGCGCGCGCAGAGCTCTGCGGTACGGCGGTCCTGCCAGACGATCGCGCGCGCTATGGGGTCTCCCGATCGTCGATCCCAGAGGAGTGTCGTCTCGCGCTGATTCGTGATGCCCACCGCGGCGAGGTCCTTCGCCGATGCTTTCGCTTTGGCGAGCACCTCGGCAATGGTCGCGGCCTGCGACGACCAGATCTCGTTGGCATCGTGCTCCACCCAGCCGGATTGCGGAAAGTGCTGCGTGAGCTCGCGCTGCGCGAGCGCGACGGCGTTTCCACCGTGATCGAACAGGATCGATCGCGAGCTGGTCGTGCCCTGATCGATCGCAAGAATGAAGCGCGGCATGCGAAACCTCCTACGCGACCGAGCGAGCCTCGTTCCTCAGCAGCCACGCCGCGAGCTCCCCTGCGCTCTCGCCCGGCAGATGCAGCCCGAGCTTCGTGCGCCTCCAGAGCACGTCCTCTGCCGAGCGCGCCCATTCCTCGCGGCGAAGGTAGTCGATCTCGCGCTCGTAAAGCCCCGGCAGCACGGCTCGGCCGAGATCGGCGATCGAGCCTGCGCCGTTCAGCATGCGATCGACCCTCGTGCCGTAGGCGCGCGCATAGCGCTGTCGGAGCACCGCCGGCAGCCAGGGGTAGCGTCGCTCGAGCGTGCGCAGAAAGACGGCAAAGCTTCCCCCGGGCAGATCGCCGCCGGGCAGCGGCGCGCGCGCGGTCCACGTCGGTTGCTCGCAGCGCAGTCCGCGTGCGAGACGGTCCACCGCCTCCTCGGCGAGCTTTCGGTAAGTCGTGATCTTGCCGCCGAACACCGACAGCAGAGGCGGCCCGCCCGGATTCAGCTCGAGCGCATAGTCGCGGGTGACGCTCCTCGGATCCTCCGACTCGTCGTCGAGCAGGGGTCGAACTCCTGCATAGCTCCACACGACGTCGGCGGCGGCGATCTTGCGCGTGAAGTAGCGATTCGCCATTTCGCACAGGTAGCGGATCTCGCGCTCGTCGATGCGCGCGTCGCCGGGCTCGCCGCGATGTTCGAGGTCGGTCGTTCCGATGAGCGTGAACTCCTGCTCGTACGGAATCGCGAACACGATGCGCTTGTCGGGACTCTGGAAGATGTACGCGAAACGGTGCTCGAACAGCTGGCGCACGACGATGTGGCTGCCCTTCACGAGCCGCACCGTGCGCACGGCCGTGGCCGGCGTCGCTTCGCCAAGGAAACGGCTCACCCACGGACCGGTGGCATTCACGACTGCTCGAGCCTGGACGCTTCGGGTCGTACCGTCTGCGGCGGCGAGCGTCGCACTCCAGCCGTCGCCCGAATGCGTGATCCGCTCACATCGCGTGCGCGTGAGCACCGTCGCGCCGAGCTCCGCGGCGTCGAGCGCGTTCAGGACGACGAGCCGCGCATCGTCCACCCAGCCGTCGGAGTACACGAAGCCGCTTCGATAACGCGCATCGAGCGGCACGCCCGCTGGATGCGCCCGGAGATCGATGGCCGCCGATCCGGCGAGGTGTCTGCGGCGGGCGAGGTTGTCGTACAGCAGAAGGCCCGCGCGAATCATCCACGCGGGTCGCAGATGCGCATCGTGCGGCATGACGAAGCGCAGCGGCCACATGATGTGAGGACCGGCCTCGAGCAGTACCTCGCGCTCGATGAGCGCCTTACGGACGAGCCCGAAGTGCAGGAATTCGAGATAGCGCAGGCCGCCGTGAATCAGCTTGGTGCTCGCGGAAGAGGTGTGCGCCGCGAGATCGTGCTGCTCCACGAGGAGGACGTTGAGGCCTCGACCCGCCGCATCGCGCGCGATGCCGGCGCCGTTCACGCCGCCGCCGACGACGAGGAGGTCGCAGGATGAGGGGCTGACGGCTGACGTCTGGCGGCTGACGGTCATCTGAGATGAGCGAGCACGGCGCGCGCGGTCACGTCGCTCACGCGCACGTTCGACTCGTCGGTGACGCCCGCGATGTGCGGGGTCAGGATGAGATTCGGGATGCCGGCGAACCGCTGCCCGGCGTTTGCGTCCCCCGGCTCGAGCTCGAAGACGTCGAGCGCCGCGCCGCCAAGGCGCTGCTCCCTGAGCGCTGCGACCAGCGCCGCCTCATCGACGACTCCGCCGCGCGCGGCGTTGATCAGGATCGCGTCGCGCTTCATGCGGCCGATCGCCCGCGCGTCGATCAGATGGCGCGTCTCGGGCGTGAGCGGCACATGCAGACTCACCACGTCGCTCTCGGCCAGGAGCGTTTCGAACGAGATGCGCTCCGCTGCCGTCCACGCGGCATCGCCCGCGGGCAGGTGCGGATCGAAAGCGCGCACACGCATCCCAAGCGCGCGCCCGCGCCGCGCGGTCTCTCGCGCGATCGCGCCGAATCCGAGGAGACCGAGAGACTTTCCGGATGCCTCGCGACCGATGAGCTGCATCCGCGGCCAGGTGCCGGCAGCGATCTCGCTCGTCGCGAACCACGCGCGGCGCAGCAGCACGAGAGCCGCGGTGATCACGTATTCCGCGACCGATGCATCGTTTGCGCCGGTCGCCGGATGCACCGCGACGCCGCGAGCCCTGCACGCATCGACGTCGATGTTGTCGAGCCCCACGCCGAGCCGGCCGACGACTCGCAGCTTCGGGGCGCTGGCGAGCAGCGGACCGCGCACCTGCGTCCGATTGCGCACGATGAGCGCGCGTGCATCGGCAAGCGCGCGCGACAGGCGTTCCGGCTGATCTACGAGCCCCGGATCGTAGAGAACATCCCGGCCTTCGAACACGGAGCGCACGACGGCCTCGTCCATGAATTCCGAGATGACGATGTCGGTCATGACGGGCGCGTCGCGATGAGAGAGCGGATCTCCGCATGCAGCGCGGCTGGGATCGCGACGCCTTCGCGCGCGGCGCGTTCCCGCAGCGCGATGCGCCGCGAGCCCGGGAGACGCACTTCGGGCTCGTGTGCAATCGCCTCGAGGAGGATCGCCATGCGCGAGTCGAACATGCCGCCGGAGAGTCGCTGCGGGTCGAGCGCAATGAAGAGATGTCCCATATCCGGAGGGCCGTCCTTGTCGTCGAACATGCTGCTCGCTTCCCACGCGAAGCTGCTTCCCGTGAGCGCGGCGGCAAGAATTTCGATCATCAGTGCGAGCGCGCCGCCCTTCGCACCGCCGATCGGAAGGAGCGTGCCCGCGAGCGCGGCGGTCGGATCGGTCGTCGGCTTGCCGTCGCGATCGACGGCCCAGTCGGCCGGGATGCGCTCGCCGGCTTTCTGGGCCGCGACGATCTTCGCACGCGCGGCGACGGTGAGCGCGAGGTCGATCACGAGCGGCCCGCCGGCGCGAGCCGGCAAAGGCGCTGCAAAGGCCAGAGGATTGGTGCCGAGCATCGGCGATCGACCGCCCCAGAACGCCATCGCTTTCGGAGTGTTGCCGAAGACGAGCGCGATCAGGCCCTCGCGCGCCAGCCGTTCGGCGTGCGCGCCTGCCTGACCGAAATGGTGAGAGTGAAAAATGGACGCGACCGCAATGCCGTTCGCGCGCGCGAGCGGTACGAGCTGCGACACCGCAAGATCGATCGCGGGGTAAGCGAACCCGAGATGCCCATCCACGCGCAGCGCAGCGGGCGCGATCTGTTCGGCGCTCGCCCGGGCGAAGCCATGCACTTTGCCCGCCCGGGATTGAATCGCATATGTGGGTACGCGCGCCAGCCCGTGCCCGGGCTGGCCATCGACCTCCGCGGCGACGAGCGCGCGTGCGGTCGGTGCCGCGTTCTCGCGGCTGGTGCGGCTCGCGATCAGCGCTTCGGTAGCGAGCGCCGCGGCGGCCGCGATGTCGAGGCGGACGCTGTCGCTCATCGGCAGGATCTCTCAGGCGCTTCGGTAGAGCTTCGTCATGACGAATTCGCGATGGCCGAGCGCTTCCGCGGCGGTGAGGCGTCCGTTTGCGGTGCGCGAAATCATGTCGATGAGCGCATCGCCCGCCTGATCGATCGTCATCTCGCGGCGCACGATTCCCGATATATCGAGATCGATGTGCTCCGACATGAGCCGCGCGGTGCGCGGATTACCCGTGAGCTTGATGACGGGCATGATCGGATTGCCGATGACGTTGCCCTGGCCCGTCGGGAAGATGTGCACCACGTAGCCCGCGGCGGCCTGCAGCGTGCAGCATTCGGCTGCGGCCGACGACGTATCCATGAAGTACAGGCCCGCGCCGCGCGCGGGCGCCTCGGCGGGCTGCAGCACGTCGATGTACTTCACCTTCTTGCCGATCTTCTCGAGGTTGCCGAGCGCCTTTTCCTCGATGGTGGTGAGCCCGCCTGCGATATTGCCCTTCGTAGGTTGGCTGTCCGAAAGGTCGGACGTCTTGTGCGCTTCGATCACGTCGCGCTGGTAGGCCTTCCACGTCGTCATGAATTTCTCGGCGATCTCGGGGGACGCCGCGCGGGCGGCCGCGAGATGCTCGGCGCCGGTGAGCTCGGAGGTCTCGCCGAAGCAGCCGTAGATGCCATTCGGGATGAGCTTGTCGTACATGTTTCCGACGGTCGGACAGGATGCGAGGCCCGTCGTCGTGTCGGACTCGCCGCACTTCGCGGCGATCCAGAGATCGGTGAGCGGGCACTGCGTGCGCACCTGCTCGGAAGCCCAGTGCACGAGCTCCTTCGCTTTGCGCGAGGCCGCGGCGACCGTCGCGATGTCACCGTTGTTCTCGATCGCGAAGCCCGCGACCGGCTTGCCCGTCTTTGCGATGCCGTCGACGATGCGCTGCGTCCAGCTCGGCTCGATCCCGATGACGATGCACGCGGCGACGTTCGGATTCGCGCCGGTGCCGATCATGGTGCGGAAATGCAGCTCGAGATCCTCGCCGAACTGCAGGCGCCCGTAGGCGTGGGGCAGGGCGAGCGTCCCCTGGATGTGGCGTGCGACGGCCTCGCATGCGGCGTTCGAGATGTCGTCCACCGGCAGGATCGCGACGTGGTTGCGCACGCCCACGCGGCCGTTCGCGCGGCGGTACGCCCAGATCTTGCGGTCGTGGTGGTTCATCAAGGCGCCCTCACCACCGTTTCGTCTTGAGGTTGTGCGTGTGCACGTGCTCGCCCTTCGCCACAGGCGCGACGATGCGGCCGATGTCCTGGCCGTACTTCACCACCGTGTCGCCGGCTTTCAGGTCCTGCAGCGCCACCTTGTGACCGATTGGGATCGCCTGCCGCGCCGTGAGCCGGAAATCGGAGTCGTTCTCGGTGACGACGCACAGCATCTCGGTGCCCGCCGTCAGGCCTTCGACCACGACGACGCCGACGTTGTCGCGGCGGTCGTGCACGAGCAATTGCGGGGCGCTCACGGCTCAAGTCCTCCTGCGGGTTTTGCGGCACGGCACGAGCGCAGCGCGGCGTGGTGCGCGACGGCGGCGACGACCAACTCTTATATAAGACACTATACAGCAGATTGTGGACTTGGGCGCAAGCGCTCGCTTACCATCCTCGAGCACATGTCCGAGTCGCCACAGTATCGCCCGCTCTACCGCCAGGTATACGACGTTCTCGTGAAGCGCTTCGCCGCGGGCGACTGGGGTCCGTCGCAGGCGCTGCCGTCGGAGCAGGCGCTCGCCGCGGAGATGGGCGTGAGCCAGGGCACCGTGAGAAAGGCGCTCGACGCCCTCGCGATGGAAAAGCTCATCGAGCGGCGTCAGGGCAAAGGCACCTACGTCGCCGAGCACACCCAGGAGAGCTCCCTGTTCCGGTTCTTCCGGCTCGCGCAACCGAACGGCGAACGCGCCGTGCCGACGAGCTCGGAGTCTTCGGTGAAACGCAGGGAGGGGAAGGCGGTCGAGCTCTCGAAGCTCGGGTTGCGCGATGGTGCACATGTGTTCGAAATCAACCGGAAGCGGCTCATCGACGGCGCGCCGGTGGTGCTCGAGAGAATCGTCGTTCCGGCGGCATTGTTCCCGGGCCTCGACAAGCGCACACCGCTGCCGAATACGCTGTACCAGCTCTATCAGCGCGACTACGGCTACAACATCGTGACGACGGAGGAGCAGCTTCGGGCAGACCTTGCGCGCAAGGAGGACGCCCGCCGGCTGAAGCTCGCGCTCGGGGCGCCGCTGCTTCACATCGAGCGCGTCGGCATAGCGCTCGACGGCACGCGGGTCGAGTGGCGCGTGAGCCGCTGCGACACGAGCAAGCTCGTCTACGCCGTCGCGCTCTCGTAGGAGCGCGAGGCGATGGCGCGCGTGTTCTGTGTCGGGCACGCCGTGCAGGATTTCGTGTTCTCGGTGTCGCGGTTGCCGGACCGCGGCGAGAAGTATCGCGCGCACGGTTTCGAAGGCGTCGGCGGCGGACCGGCCGCTACGGCCGCGGTAGCCATCGCGAGGCTCGGTGGAGCGGCGGTGCTCGCGGCTCGCGTCGGCGCCGACAGCATCGCGGAAATCCTGGTCGCCGAGCTCGAGCGCTACGGTGTCGATTGCCGGTACGTACGGCGTTTCGCGGGCTGCGCCTCGTCTGTTTCGAGCGTCATGATCGATGCCGGCGGCGAGCGCATGATCGTCAATCACCTCGACCCGCAGATGCCTTGCGACGCGCAGTGGCTGCCGGACGTGCGGTCGCTTTCGGTCGACGCCGTGCTGGGCGACGTGCGCTGGCCCCAGGGCGCCGCGTCCGCGCTGGCGCAGGCTCGGAACGCGGGGCTGCCGGCGGTACTCGATGCCGACAAGCCGATTCCGAAAGACGGCGCGCTGCTCGCGACGGCGACTCACATCGCCTTCTCGGCCGACGGTCTCACCGACTACACGGGCGAGAGCGATCCGGGCCGCGCGCTGCTGCGCGTCGCCGAGGGGCTCGACGCGTGGTGTTGCGTCACCGTTGGAGCGGAGGGTTGCTACTCGGTGAGTGACGGCGTGCTCGAGCACCACTCCGCTCATCACGTCGCGGTCGTCGATACGCTCGGCGCGGGCGACGTCTGGCACGGCGCGTTCACGCTCGCGCTCGCGGAGGGTCGCGGCGAACGGGTGGCCGTCGCGTTCGCCTCCGCGGCGGCGGCGTTGAAGGTGCAGCGCTTCGGCGGGCGCGCGGGAGCGCCGACGCGTGCCGAGCTCGATCGATTTCTGGCGACTCAGAATGCAGGTCAGGGAACGTGAACATCTCGGCCGGCAAGTACCGGGGTTTGCGCCGCCTCGCGGATCGCGGCGGTCGCTTCAGGATGACGGCCGTGGATCAGCGTCCGCCGATCGAGAACGCGATCAAGGCGAAACGCGGCGCCCCCGAAGCGCCGTGGGAGGACGTCGCCCGCTTCAAAGAGCTGCTGATTGAGGAGCTGCAGCAAGAATCCTCTGCGATGCTGCTCGATCCGCACTACGCCTACCCGCGCGGCGTAACGATGCTCGACCCCGCCATCGGGATGATTCTCACGCTCGAGGATTCGATCTATCGAGAGACGCCGGGCGGTCGGCTGTCGTCCGAGATCGACGCGTGGTCGGTGGAGAAGATCAAGCGAGCCGGCGGCGACGCGGTGAAGGTGCTGACCTGGTATCGCCCCGACGCGGAAGCTGCCGTGTGCCGTGCGCAGGAGGACTTCACCGCGCGCATCGGTGAGGCATGCGCGAAGTACGACATCCCGTTCGTCTTCGAGCTGCTCGTGTATCCGCTGCCGAAGGACGCCGAGCAGACTCGCGAGTACGCGGAGATGAAGTCCAAGCGGCCGGAGCTCGTGCTCGAGAGCGTGCGCAGGTTCGCCGCGCCGAAGTTCGGCGTCGATCTGTTCAAGCTCGAAAGTCCGGTCGCGGCGGAGGATGTGAAGCCGCTGCGCGGTGCCGGCGGCACGGACACCCAGCGCTGGTTCGCGGAGCTCGGACGGCTCGCGGGCCGCCCATGGGTCATGCTGTCGGCGGGCGCGGGGATGCAGGAGTTTCGGCGTGTGTTGGAGCACGCGTATGAAGCCGGTGCATCCGGCTACCTCGCGGGGCGCGCCATCTGGCTGACGGCGTTCGAGCAGTTTCCCGACTGGGCGGCGATCCGTAAGGGGCTGCGCGGTGAGGCGCTCGCCTACATGCGCGACATCAATGCGCTCACGGACGAGACCGCGCGGCCTTGGCACGCGCATCCATGTTTCGGTGCGGCGGGCGCGCGCGTCGAGCCCGCGGACGCGAGCTTTCGATACGCTTACGCAGGGTTCGGAGGGTGAGATGGCGTTGACTTATGGAGTCGCGGCGCTCGCGCGCCCGACGTTCGACGTGCCGTTCGCGCAGGAGATGATGAGGCGCGCGTTCGCGGCACTGGAGGCCGCGGGCATTCGCACGGTCGGACCTCGGGAGCTGCTGTTCGATCGCGCGGCGGCGGAGAAGGCCGTCCACGCGATCCGCGCGGCCGGACCGATCGATCTGCTGCTGATCCTGCAGGTTACGTTCACGGATGCCACCATGACCGTGAAGCTCGCGCGCGACGCGACGCCGCCGATCGCGATCTGGGCGCTGCCCGAGCCGCGCATCGGCGGGCGGCTTCGTCTGAACGCGTATTGCGGACTGAACCTCGCAGCACACGCGCTCGGCCGCGCGGGCGTCGGACACGGTTGGCTATACGCCGCGCCGGACGCCTCTGGCATCGCGGAGAGCCTCCGGGCGCTTGCATCGACGCCGGGGCAAACGGCGCCGCGTTCCGCGATCACTGCCGCCTCCGCCACGGCGCCGCCGGAAGCGGAACGTGCCGCCGAGCGCGTGCTCCGCCTGCTCGAGAGGACCGAGATCACGGTCGTCGGGCAGCATCCGGACGGATTCGACACGTGCGAGTACGACCCCGATCTGCTGCGTGAGCTCGCGGGCGTGCGCGTGTCGAGCCTGCCGCTCGCCTCGGTGTTCGATCGGGCCCGCGCGGCCGATCCCGCGCGCGTCGCCGCGGTGAAAGCAGCATCGGCGGCCGAGCTCGCGGGGCTGGAGAACGTCGATCAGGCTCAGCTCGACAAGTCCTTCCGCGTGTTCTGCGCGCTCGAGGATGTGCAGCGCGAGCGCGGCGCGCGGGGTCTTGCCGTGCGCTGCTGGCCCGAGATGTTCACCGAGTACGGCTGCGCCGCCTGCGGGCCGATGGCGATGATGAACGAGAAACAGGTGCCGTCCGCCTGCGAGGCCGATGTGCACGGCTCGCTCACTCAGCTCATGTTGCAGGAGCTCGCGGGCGAGCCCGCATGGATGGCCGATCTCGTGGATATCACGACGGCGGACGACTCGCCGCTCGCGGGCACCGCGGTGCTCTGGCATTGCGGACTCGCGCCTCTTTCCATGCGCGATCCTGAGGCGGCCGCGGAAGCGACCATTCACACGAATCGCAGGATGCCGCTGCTGCACCAGTTCCCGATCAAGCCGGGTCGCGTCACGCTCGCCCGCCTTTCCCGGGCGCGCAACGAGACGAAGCTCATGATCGCGGGCGCAGAGGTGATTCGGGCGCCGATGGCGTTCACGGGCTGCTCGGGCACGATCCGCTTCGACCGTCCCGCTGCGGAAGTCACGGAGACGATCATCGGCGAGGGTCTCGAGCACCACTTCGCGCTCGCGTACGGCGATCACAAACCCGCGCTCCGGGCCATCGCCGCCCGCTGGAAGCTGCCAGTGCTCGAGCTGGCGTGAGCGTCTTCGACATCGAGGCGCCGAACTGGGGCCGCATCGCGCCGCTTGCAGCGACTCGCGCCGCGAGCGTAGCGCGCGACGGCTCCGTGGAACTGTCCACGTCGGCGGGAACACTCCGCGCGTCCCTGCACGCATTCGGCGCACGCATCCGCATCGGAGTCGCAGCCCGCGATTACGGGATCCTCGCCTCGCAGCCGGCCGCGCTCGCGTCGCGCGTGAGCGGCGATGCGCAGCACACCATCGTCGCGGCCGGCGACCTCGAGCTCTCGATGGCGCACACGCCGCTGTCGTTCGAATTGCGACGCGCGGGGCGCATCGTGCAGCGCTCGCCGAGCGACGGGCATTTCGTGCGCCGCTTCCGATTGCCGCCGCTCGCCTGCATGGATGACCGGTGGTTCGTGAGCCTCGAGCTCGGTTCCGATACGGCCGTGTACGGCCTGGGCGAGAAATGGGGCCGGCTCGACAAGCGCGGCCAGCTGTTGCGCTCGCATAACCACGATGCCCTGGGCGTCAACGCGGAATGGAGCTACAAGAATGCGCCGTTCGCCTGGAGCCCCGAGGGTTGGGGTACCTTCGTCCACACCGTCGCGCCCGTGACGCACGGCGTCGGCTTCGCACCCTGGTCGCACCGGGCGTACGCGCTGATCGTTGAGGATGCAGCGCTCGATCTCTTCCTCTTCGCGGGCGCCGATGGCGCCGAGCTGCTCCGCCAGTACACCGCTCTCACGGGGCGCGCGCCGGTGCCGCCCACGTGGAGCCTCGGTGTCATCCTCTCGAAGGCGTACTACAAGGACGCGGACGAGATTCTCGCGGTCGCGCGCGAAGTGCGCGCCCGCGGTATGCCCTGCGACACGATCACGTTCGACGGCCGGGCATGGCAGGACACGGAAACGCGTTTCGCCTTCGAGTGGTGCCCGAAGCGCTACGCGGATCCGAAACCGGTGATCGCGGCGCTGAAGGCGCTCGACTTCCGCATCTGCGTGTGGGAATACCCGCTCATCTCCGTCCGCAACCGGCTCTTCGACGAGCTCGGTGCCAGAGGTTGGTTGCTGAAGGACGCTCGCACGGGACAGGCTTATCGCTACCAGTGGGACCCCGAGCCCTTTGGGGCGGTTCTCACGCCGCTGCCGGATTCTGGTCTGCTCGATTTCACGCATCCCGATGCATACGAGTACTGGCGGGACCGACACCGCGAGCTCTTCGAGCTCGGCATCGACATGATCAAGGCGGATTTCGGCGAGCAGGTGGAAGCGCACATGCTCGCCCACGACGGCTCGGCCGGCGATGCGCTGCATAACCTCTACGCGCTCCTCTACAACCGCTGCGTGTACGAGGCGGCGGAGCGCTACGGCAACGCCGGTGCGTTCCTCTTCAGCCGCGCGGGCTGGTCGGGCTCGCAGCGCTACCCATCGCAGTGGGGCGGGGATCCGCAGGCCGACTGGGGCGGTTTTGCGGCATCGCTGCGGGGTGGTCTCTCATGGGGCCTCACCGGCGCGCCGTACTACGCAACGGACGTCGGCGGCTTCTACGGCGATGCGCGCGACCCGGTGCTCTACGCGCGCTGGTGCCAGGCTGCGGTGTTTGCGGCGCACATGCGCCTCCACGGCATCGGTGCGCGCGAACCCTGGTCATACGGCCCCGACGCCGGGGCGGCGGCGATGAGCGCGCTGCGGCTTCGCTATCGCCTGCTTCCGTACCTGTACGCGGCGATGGAGGAGGCGAGCGCTTCGGGACTTCCCGTGCAGCGCGCGATGGCGCTCGCCTGCCCCGAAGAGCGCTCGGCATGGGGATATGAACAACAGTTCCTTTTCGGCGCGGACCTGCTGGTCGCACCGTGTCTCGCTGCGGGCGGGGACGTGTCCGTGTTTCTGCCGCACGGTGGGTGGCGGCGTTTTCCGTCCGGCGAGCGCTTCGAGGGCGGCCGCGAGCACCGGTTGCGCCTGTCGCTGTCCGAGACGGCGGTCTTCGCGCGCGAAGGCGCGCGAATCCCGCTCGGCCCCGCGGTGCATCACACGGGCGAGCTCGGCGGCCGCCTCCGCATCGAGGAGACGTGGGTTGCCTGACTCACAATGTCTTATATAAGAGTTGTAAGACAAAGAAGCCTTGTGCTAATTTCGACGCTTCGGTTCGACGGTGTCGTGCCGGAGCTACAAGAACACAGGGGAAAGACCATGAGGCACACCGCATCTCGCCTGGGCTCGACGGTCGCGTGGACTCTTGCAGCCTGGATCGCCGCTGCGCCCGTCGAGGCGCAGACGCCCACCGAGGCGACCGGCGAGGAGCGCGGCATCGACGAGATCATCATCACCGCGCAGAAGCGCGCCGAGAACATCCAGGACGTGCCGGCCGCCGTCACCGTGATCACCGGGGCGCAGATCGACAACAGCGGTGCGCTCAGCGTCGAGGGGCTTCTGTCCCTCGTTCCCACGCTGAACTTCCGGGAGAGCGTCTCGACGATCGATTCGTCGCTGTTCCTGCGCGGCGTCGGCACGATCAACTTCTCGATCGCGGCCGAACCCAGCGTCGCATTCGTGCTCGACGGCGTCGTGCAGGCCCGCGCGGGCGAAGCCTTCGGCGATCTGTACGACATCGAGCGCATCGAGGTGCTGCGGGGTCCTCAGGGCACCCTGTTCGGCAAGAACTCCTCGGCAGGCGCCGTCAACGTCGTGACGCGCAAGCCCGGCAATGAATTCGGCGGCTACCTCGACCTGTCGGTCCTCGAGGACAACGAATATCGCGCGCGCGCCAGCGTCGACGTGCCGTTCGGCGAGAGCGTTCGCAGCCGGTTCACCGCCATGTACGGCAGCTTCGACGGCTTCATCCGCAATCTCACGTTCGATCGCGACGTGAACGGCTACGAGCGCTGGGGGGTGAGAGGCATGATCGAAGCGGATGCCAGCGAACGGCTCGCGCTCACCTTCATCGGCGACTATCGCGAAGCCAACGACGACTGCTGCGCCGAAGTGATCGGCACCGTGCCGGCCGGCACCGCAGCCGCATCGCAGGCAGGCATCACCATCAACGGCGATGAGGTTCGCTCGATCCGCAACAACTTCGTCAACGAGACGATCGAGACGTCCTGGGGCACGTCACTGCAGGCGGATCTAGACCTCGGCGGCGCCGGCACGCTGACCTCCATCACGGCTTACCGCGACTGGAAGAACGACGGTCTCCGCGACGGGGACTACGCCGACACCGTCTACGTCGGGCTCGCGCAGCTGCACGACTACGGCCCGCAGCCCTCCACGACGTTCACGCAGGAGCTGCGGCTCGCATCACCCTCCGGCGAACGCGTCGAATACGTTGTCGGTCTCTACTACTACGACGCGGATGCGGAGCGCACCTTCCAGCGGGACGACATCGTCTGTTCCGCCTCGACGCTGCCGGCGGTTCCGGGCGGCCTCGTGCCGTGCGCGGCCGGTGCCTCTACGCTCACGTTCCCGAGTTCGGTCGCGACGTTCGGCTCCAACATCGAGAACGTCGCCGCGTTCGGACAGGCGACGTTCAACGTCTCCGACGCATTCAAACTGATCGCCGGTGGACGGTACACGCGGGACGAAGTGTCGGCGCACCACGATCGCACTCCGTCCCCGATCCCCGGACCGGGCGTGCGAACCGACGGATCCGGCTATCGGCTTGAGACCGACGACACGAACTTCTCGCCCCGCGCCGGCGTGCAGTACGACTTCGGCGAAGCGTTCATGACGTACGCCACCTACGCGCGCGGCTACAAGGGGCCGGCTTTCAACGTCTTCTTCAACCAGAACCCGCAACAGCTGAACGCGATCGAGGCGGAGACCGCCGATTCGTACGAGATCGGCTTCAAGTCCACGCTGCTCGACCGGCGCCTGCTGCTCAACATGGCGGGTTTTTACGCCAAGTACGACAATTTCCAGGCCAACAATTTCGATCTCCTCGGCGGCGTCGTCATCACTCGTCTCACCAACGCCGGCACCGTCTCGACCCGCGG
>JBQTHP010000072.1:0-8297 GCA_052389755.1 Gammaproteobacteria bacterium | reverse complement strand
TCGAGAATGACCTTGAGGTGGGCGGCGCCGCAGGCTTCCTTGACGGCGACGATCTCGTCGAACACCCGCTGGTACTCGCCGCCCAGGAAGGCACCGCGCGAGATCACCATGTCGACCTCATCCGCGCCTTCCTGGACGGCGATGCGGGTCTCCTCGAGCTTAATGCTGAGCGGCGCCATGCCACTGGGAAACGCCGTGGCGACCGACGCCACGTTGATGTCGCGTCCCGCGTGCGCTCCCAGCGCATCGCGGGCCACGCTCACCATCGTGGGGTAGACGCACACAGCAGCGACGTGAGGCAGTCCCGGCAGCGAGTCGTGCAGATGGATGGCCTTCTGGCAGAGCTGGCGCACTTTGCCCGGCGTGTCCTGGCCCTCGAGGGTCGTCAGGTCGATCATGCTCAGCGCCAGTTTCAGCGCCTGCACCTTCGAGTCCTTCTTGATGCTGCGGGTGCCGAAACGGGCCACGCGTTCGTTGACGCCGACCTCGTCCACGCGCGGCACCCGGTCGAGCTCGGGCAGCCGCAAAGGCGATGGAGTGAGGACAGTGGCCATGAGATGAAATGTCTGGATCAGTCGAGCAGCGCGGTGTCGAGTCCGAGCCGGATCATGTCGTCGAATCCCGTCTGGCGCTCCGTGGCCGGCAGCGCCTTGCCGTTCACGATGTCGTCGCTGACGGTGCAGATGGCCAGCGCCTGCGCCCCGAACTCGGCGGCGAGCGTGAAAATCCCGGCCGCCTCCATCTCGACGCCCACGATATTGTACTTCCGCATGAGCTCGAACAGCTCGGGTTCGGGGGTGTAGAAGAGGTCCGCGGAAAAGACGTTCCCCACGTGGAAGGCGAGCTTGCGCGCCTCGGCGAGGCGCACGGCTTCGCGGACCAGGCGGAAATCCGCGAGCGCGGCCAAGTCGTGTCCCCGGAAGCGCATGCGGTTCACGCCGGAGTCGGTGGAAGCGCCCATGGCGATGACGATATCGCGCAGTTTCACGCCCGGGTGCACCGTGCCGCAGCTCCCGACCCGGATGATGCGCTTGACGCCGAACTCGGCCAGCAGCTCGTGACAGTAGATCGAGGCCGAGGGAATGCCCATCCCGTGCGCCATGAGGGACAGGGGTTTGCCCTGGTACGTGCCGGTGAATCCGAACATGTTGCGCAGATCGGTCACGCGCCGGGCATCGCGCAGGTAGCGTTCGGCGATGTACTGGGCGCGCAACGGGTCTCCCGGCATCAGTACGGTAGGTGCGAAATCGCCCGGCTGGGCATTGATGTGTTTGGCGGTCACGTGTCGAGATTTGCGGCAACGAAAGCGGTGACGGAATGGTCGCACGCCCCGCACCGCCGGCGAAAGGCATCGCACCGCACACCTGTGGCAGCGATGCAAAGGTGCTGACTCGCTCGATCGATGGCTATACTCGCACCCGGGATGGCGGGGATCGGTCGTTGTTTCTCATCCCGGCAACAACAAATGCAGCACGCTGGTTCCGTCGGACCGACCCCAATCTATTCGGGCTTCCGGTTCTCACAGTGGGGAGATATGGCATGACACGAAATAGCGATCTGCCACGCCTGCGGCCGCCATCGATCTGGTGGCTCGCGATGGCGACCGCCGCCGCCTGGCCGGCGTACGGCCAGGACCAGGAGGAGGGTGCGCTCGCCGAAGTGGTGGTCACCGCTCAGCGGCGCGAGGAGAACTTGCGGAAGGTGCCGATTTCCGTCTCCACGGTGGATGAAGAGCGCCTCGCGTCGCTGCTCGAGGGCGGCGAAGACATCCGGGCCCTCGCGACCCGTGTGCCCAGTCTCTACGCCGAATCCTCCAACGGCCGTCTGGCGCCGCGCTTCTATATCCGCGGTCTGGGAAATTCCGACTTCGATCTCGCGGCTTCGCAGCCCGTGTCGATCATCGTGGACGAGGTCGTGCTCGAAAACGTCATCCTCAAGAGCTTCCCGCTGTTCGACATCGAGCGCGTGGAAGTCCTGAGAGGTCCGCAGGGCACGCTGTTCGGGCGCAACACGCCCGCCGGCATCGTGAAATTCGACACCAAGAAGCCGAGCAGCGAGTTCGATGCCAACGTCGCGCTGAGCTACGGCGAGTTGGGCAACGCAATGCTCCACGGCGCCGTGGGCGGGGGCTCGGACACCGCTTCCGCCCGTGTTGCGGTGCTCTATCAGGAGCGTGACGACTGGATCGACAATCTCGGCAATCCCGCCACTCCGGCGGATGACCAGAGCGACGCGCTGGGAGGGTACGAGGAGTTCGCCTATCGGGCCCAGCTGCTCCTCTCGCCGACGGATACTTTCAAGGCGCTCCTGAACGTTCACGGGCGCGATATCGACGGGACCGCCTCGATCTTCCGCGCGAACGTTCTCGGCCCCGGCGAAGGCTTCAACGGAAACTTCGACCGCGATTCCGTCTTTTACGACGGCGGCGCGGGCAACGATCAGTCAGCCGAGTCGCTGGGCGGCTCCGTACGGCTCGATTTCGACTTCGCCGACGGGCTGACCCTGACCTCGATTTCGGCCTACGAATCCACCGAAAGCAGCAGCCGCGGCGACATCGACGGCGGCTTCGGCGCCGACTTCCTGGGCAATGCCGCACCTTGCCCGCCCGGTAGCGGCCCGGGCGACCCCTGCATTCCGTTCCCCTCCGATACGCTGGACGGTATCGACGATCTGGACCAGATCACGCAGGAAATCCGGCTCGCGAACCAGGCGAGCGATGCGCTCTTCTGGCAGGCCGGCGTGTTCTACTTCGACTCGGATTTCTCCGTGACCACGAACCCGGGTTTCGTGCCGCCGACGACCGTGCAGCATGAGAACACTGCTTACGCCGTGTTCGGTCACGTGAGCTACGACGTCACGGATGTCCTCACGGTGACGGGCGGCGCGCGGTTCACCGACGATGAAAAGGATCTCTCGGCCTTCAACAATCCCGGAGCGCCGGTACCGCCGACCAACGTGTCGGATTCTCAGGTGAGCTGGGACCTCTCCGCGCTGTTCCAGGTGAGCGATACCACCAATCTCTATGCGCGCCTGGCCAACGGCTTCCGTGCGCCGACCATCCAGGGCCGGGACATCGCGTTCTTCGGCCAGCCCTCGGTGGCGGAATCCGAGACGATCAACTCGATCGAGGCGGGCTTCAAATCGCTGCTCGCAGGCAACCGGGTGCGACTCAACGGCTCGGTGTTCTACTACCAGATCGACGACCAGCAGCTCTCGGCCATCGGCGGCGGCGGCAACTTCGTGCAACTCGTCAACGCGGACAAGGGGACCGGTCTCGGCTTCGACGTGGACGGTGAATTCCTCGTCACGGACAACTTCCTCGTCACCGCCGGGCTCAGCTGGGTGGACACCGAGCTCGACGACAACACGCTCGTCGTCCCGCCCTGCGCGTCGGGGCTGTGCACGGTGCTCGATCCGCTCGACGCCAATGGCCGCGCGATCATCGACGGCAATGCGTTCACACAGGCGCCGGAGTACATCGCGACCGTGACGGCCCGCTATGGGATTCCAGTGGGTAACGGCGAGCTCTTCGTCTTCACGGACTGGGCGTTCCAGGGCGAGACGCAGTTCTTCCTCTACGAGTCCGCGGAGTACCTCAGCGAGGACACCTTCGAGGGAGGCGTCCGCATCGGCTACGCGCCCGACGACGGCCGGTGGGAAGTAGCGCTCTTCGGGCGCAACATCACCGATGAGGAGAACGTGAAGGGGGGCATCGACTTCAACAACCTCACGGGCTTCGACAACGAGCCGCGGATCATGGGCGTGTCGTTCCGGGCGAACTTCGACTAGCGAGAGAAGGTGCCGGCGCGGTGGCGCATCCGCCGCGCCGGCATGATCGGTATTTCGTTCCAAACGCAGCAGAAATGAATCTTGACGAGCGAGGGTCACTGTACATCGCCGCAGACGAATCTCAGTCGGTATTGGCAACGAGTCCGTGATGCAACACTCGTAGCGGCCCAGTTGTCTTGAAAAGGTGCGTGCTCGGGAATAGGCTTTCGGGTCACCCGATGACAAGAAACTAAGAGGTCACCTCGCGATTCAACGCGAGCCTCGAGAGGAGATCCAGCGGAGAGGGTCAGGGAGCATCAGGGCGATCCCTCACGTGTTTCGCAAGGAACGCTATCTGGATTGAACTCTTCTCCCGTCTGAACCCCGGTCGATTCAGGTGAGTCAATTCATTCACGGGGGACTTAACCATGCGCAGGCGAATTCCTTTGTCGACAGCGTGCTGCCTCGTCTTCGCCAGTTGGCTTGCTGCAACCGGTGACTCGCTCGCTGCTCAGGCGAACGATCTACCTACTCACAACATCGCGCAGCAATTTCGGTCGCGCGATTCTGCCGCGAAATTCATCGATCAGCTCAGGATGCGAGCCTCAATGGCCAGTACCGATCAGAAAGAGGAGTCCCTGACCCAGCTCGGTGAGGGAATTCGCCTCTATCTTGATCACGAAAGACAGGCACCCCAGCTAGAAGAATCTCAGCGTAGAGGTTTGTTGCAGGAGGCGGTCGCTTCGTACGTAGAGGCCGCCGAGTTAGCGCTGGCTCAGGGCCGCATCCGCTACTCGAGACAGGTATCGGAACTGGCCCAACAGATTGGAGACAAAGCGTTGCTGGTCCGGGTCTTTGCAAAGTACCTGACGAACTACAGTGACGAAAGAGGCAGATACGTGGCCCTGATAGATTTCGCTGTCGGGTTAGCGAAATTCCGAGATTCCTCTGTAGCTCGACACTTCGACGAGGCGATATACATGCGACGACCTCGCGACAGCGTTGAAGCGCACGTACGGTACGCTCAATATCTCATTGACGGGGGGCAGCCTCAGGTCGCGCTGGACGTTCTGAATCGGTTCGATGCGGTGGACAGGCAGTTCTACTTCAACGTCGCCCTGATGCGCCAACGGCTGATGCATTCCCTGGGACTCGACACGTCCGCAGCCGATGAGGAAATGTCGAAAATCAGGAGGACGACAAATGGCACTTGGGGTGTTGGGCCGATACCCAAAGTGACAGCTAAAGTCGCCGCTTCTCCGAAGAACATCCTGGGGCTAATGGCGGCTCAGGCCTTTGCGCATACTGAGTCGTCAGATGACTCACGCGGACCTCTCGCCAATCAGTTTTTGTACGCTCCAAGCGGACAGGGGTGGAGCCGCACTGCCGTCAATGCGTCGGAAGTGGTTTATAACGAGGCCCGGGGAGAGTCGCAGGATGGTCGCATAGCGGTCGCGTGGTCCATACGCAACCGCGCACTCATTAATATGAACGGTTGCGATTTCTATCCGGGCGCTGAAGGGCACGGTGGTGCGGAGGCGTGTCGAAACGCTACACCGAATGGACCGCAGTCGAACGTTGGCTACATCTGGGCAAACAAGCGGTGGAGTTGTGCAGTCCACGGCGGCACATCATCCGTCGGGGGCAGCCATGACCAAATGAACGACGGCCACGTCCCCATCGCGACTCTTGAGCCGACGGGCATCCTTGTGGAGGTGTTTTGGGTGGGAAATGGCGTCGTTGCCGACAAAACTTCGCAAAATACGCCCTCGGGGAGCTACTTGCCCCTGCGCTATCCAAACCAGCCCAACTATTGGTCTGGCAATCCCGCTGGTGGACAGGAGTGGCGCAGCAACAACTACTGTGCGGCGAACAACAGCTGCAAGGTTAGGCTGGGTAACGTGGGCGGGAATCTTCCCGACCCTGGTAGCCCATGCCCCAATTCTGGCGGCTCTTCAGGCGACAACTTCTTCTGGGGCCGCAAGCCATAGGTGTTGATAGGACAGGTAAGTGGCCGATCGCGGTATCAATCGCTGCCGCGATCGGCCTGTTGGCTCTGTTCTTAGTGTGGATGATTGATGTCTACATAGTCACGACGCCGTCCATGCGTCCGGCGCTCGCTCCGGGCGATGTCGTGGCTTGTGTACGAGGAACAAGCGCCGTAGCACCCGGCGATATCGTTGCGTTCGTTTTGCCTGCTACCTCCCAAACCGGCATAAAGCGCGTTGTCGCTCTACCAGAAGATCACGTGATGTACCGCAATAAGGAGCTCGTCATCAATGGGGTCCTTATCGCGAAGCAACTGCGAACGCAGTTACAGGACGACGATCCTGCTGATCTTCAATTCCAGCAATCCTTGTTGGCAAGAACGTTTGAGATATACGAAACATTCGGTGGCGCTCTGGACGTCGATGTGAAGCAGCCTGGATACTTCCTCTTGGGCGACAATCGCGACGATTCGACTGACAGCCGACATTTCGGAAGCGTCGCGCCTGATGCGCTCCTATGCAAGGTGCGTGCAATAATCGCTAGCGAAGCGAATGATTGGTTCGGGTTTGGTCGGACAGGATTGGTGCACTGAGGCTCGGGTGCGAAGGTTGGACCAGGCATACTGGGTTGTAAGTCGTCAATTCCTGGGCAGGCGACACCGCGTCGCTAGGGACGCTGGGCCCCGACCGGTCAATTCAACCGATCACCGCGGCAACGCACGAGATGCCGCCACTGACGCGCCTGCCAATGAGCGAGGCGAGGTAGGGTCGCACGCTCACGCTGCGTCTCGCGTACACGGGGTTTCTCATGAAGATGGCCGTTTTCGTCCTTGCGCTCGGGCTGGCATCCGCGTGCGCGGCGCAGTCGCCGCATAGCGTTGATCTGATCGTGTTCGGCGACTACGTCGTAACCCAGGATGATGCGCGGCCGGTCATCCAGGACGGCGCGGTAGCGGTCGGCGACGGCCGCATCGTAGCGGTCGGCCCCGCTCGCGAGATCCGCGAGAAACATCGTGCGGCGACCACGCTCGATGGCCGCGAGCGGGTCGTCATGCCCGGCCTCGTGAACGGCCACACGCATGCCGCCATGTCCCTGTTCCGGGGGGTTGCGGACGACATCGAGCTGATGGACTGGCTCACGAAGTACATGTTCCCGCTCGAGGTGCGCTTCGCGGATGCCGAGTTCGTGCGCATCGGGACGGAGCTCGCCTGCTGGGAGATGATCCGCGGCGGCACCACCACCTTCCTGGACATGTACTACTTTCCCGAGAGCGTCGCGAAAGCAGTGGAGGGTTGCGGGTTGCGCGCGCTGGTCGCGCCAACGGTCATCGACCAGAAGAGCCCCGATGCCACGGACGCGGCAGACTCGCTGCGCAAGGCGGAAGAGTTCGTCAAGCGATGGAAGGGCCGCAACAACCGCATCGTCCCGATGATCAGCGCCCACGCGCTCTACACCGTCAAGCCGGATCTGTTGCGGCAGATCAGCGCACGCGCGCGCGAGCTCGGTGTGCCGATGGGAATTCACCTGGCGGAATCGAAGTACGAGGTCGAGCACAGCCGGCAGAACTTCGGTGCCACGCCCATCACCGTGCTGGAATCGGTCGGCTTTTTCGGCGGAACGACGATCGGTGCGCATGTCATCTATCCCACGCCGGCCGAGATCGAGCTTCTCGCCAAGCGGCGCGTCGGCGCCATTCACAATCCGACCTCCAACATGAAGATCTCGTCCGGTATCGCCCCGGTGACCGCGATGCTCAAGGCCGGAGTGCCGGTCGGCCTCGGCACCGATGGGCCTGCGACGAACAACGATCTCGACATGTGGGAGGAGATGCGTCTTGCCGCATTCCTCGCGAAGGTCGCCGCGATGGATCCCAAGGTGCTGCCCGCCCCGACGGTGCTTCGCATGGCCACGCGCGGCGGCGCCGAGGCGGTCGGGCTGGGCGAGGAGATCGGCGCGCTCACGGTGGGGCGACGCGCGGATCTCATCCAGATCTCACTCGATGACCCGCAGTTAAAGCCCCTGTACGACGTGATCTCACACCTGGTCTACGTGGCCGATGCGAGCAACGTGGTGAACGTCGTCGTGGACGGCAAGCTCGTCATGCGCGACCGCAAGGTACTGACTCTCGACACGGCGCGCGTCAGCTCGGAGGTCGCGACGATGGCTGCGAAGATCAGGGCCGCAGTAAACGGAAACTGAGAGAGCTCGACGCGAAGGGGCGCATGCTCACGCGCTTCGGCTAGCCGCAGCGTGAGGTCACTCGCGCCGTTCACCTCAGGACCAGAGAGCTGAAAAGGGCACGGCCCGCAATCTATCCGCGAATGACAAGGTGTGCTCGCCGTCATACAGCACGATGCCCTGCACTCCGACCGATCCGTGGACAGCGTACCGGCCGATCGGGAATCGATCAACGGCTATTGAGTCATGTATAAGTAATGTCCTATCTGAGGCGTAAAGCAAGACCGGTGTGGCGGACGAATGCGCGCAGCAGGTCTTGCCGATGTTGCACGGAGCAGGCTGCACGGCGTGTGCGACGGGCG
>JBQTHP010000071.1:0-20098 GCA_052389755.1 Gammaproteobacteria bacterium | reverse complement strand
GCAAACGGCAAGCCGTTCACCGAAGCCGTGCTGCCGGCGCACAACTCGAGCTTCGGCAGCTTCGGCGTCATCGCCTCGAGCGGCGGGATCTCCACTTCGATCGTGCCCACGCCTGCATCGAGCGCTGCCGCGAGACGCGCGACGAGGGATTCGAGCTCGCGCGCGAAGTCGTCCCGCAGCGAGGCGTCGCGCCGCAGGTAATAGGTGCTGAGATAGCGGGCGATCGCCGACGCCTTGCGCACCTCGTCGTTCACGAGCTGCTGCTCGTCGGCGAAATTGAACAGCGAGTCGGTCGAGAGATAATCGAGAAAGTCGGTCGGCACGGCCGGCTCGTCGGCGCGGATCGCGGAGGTACGCACCGTGAGGCGGTCGCCGTTGCGCTCGATCTGCACGTCCGCGAGCGGCAGCTCGTAGCTCAGCTTCGCCGGCCAGGCGACGAAGATCTGCGGATCGATTCCGATCACATCCGGACAGACGCGATACCAGATGGCGATCTGGCGCTCGTGCTCGACGATGGCGTGCGTCTTCAGTTGGGTGACGATGATCTGAATGGGATCCACCGCCTCGGGCTCCTCGAGCCACGCGCGCGCGGCCAACCCGCCGACGATCAGTGCGAGGAGTGCAACCAGCAGATATCTCATCTCACATCTCCCTCAGGACCCGAGGTCGCCGGCTATCGCCTGAATCGCTGCCACCGCCGCGAACGCCGCGGTCTCCGTGCGCAGGATGCGCGGGCCGATTCGACACGGCTCGAACCGCGCGCGCAGCGCGAGCTCCACTTCGAGCTCGGTCAGGCCGCCTTCCGGCCCGACGAGCAGCGCGATACGGGACACGGCACCGAGCCGTGCGGTGAGTGCCGAGCTCGCCTGAGGCTCGAGCAGCACTCTGATCGAGCTCGATCCCTCCGCTGCCGCGTGTTCCTCGAGAGCCCGAGGATATGGCACGGGTGCATCAATCCGCGGGAGGCGGTTGCGACCGCACTGCTCGCATGCTGCGACGGCGACCGCGCGCCAGTGCGCGGCTTTCTTGGTCGCTTGCCCGGTTTCCAGACGCACGACACTGCGCTCGCTCACGACCGGAACGATCCGGCTCACGCCGAGCTCGGTCGATTTCTGCACGATCAGGTCCATGCGTTCGCCGCGCGCGATGCCCTGTATCAGCGTCAGATCAAGTGGCGATTCGCGCTCGATCGCGCGTTGCTCGCCGACCTCCACGCTGACCGCGACGCGCTGCACGCCCGCGATGCGCCCGCCGAACTCACCGCCCCGTCCGTCGAACAGCGTCAGAGTATCGCCCGCCCGTAATCGCAGCACGCGGATGACGTGGTTGGCTGCATCGCCTTCGAGCCGCGCGGTGGAGCCGGCCGCAAGCGGAGTGTCGACGTACACCCGCGTCAGTCGCATGTCGCGAGCTCGATGGCCTCACGAGCAGTCCTGACGATGAGATCGATCTGCTCGGGCGCGATCACGTAGGGCGGCATGAAGTACACCACATCGCCGATCGGCCGCAGCAGCACGCCGCGCTCGAGGGCGTGCCTGTAGACCCGCCTGCCGCGCCGCTCGCGCCAGTCGTAGGGCTCGCGGCGCGCTGCGTCCCGAACCAGCTCCACGGCGACGATCATTCCGTGCTGGCGCACCTCGGCGACGTGGGGATGATCGACGAGCTCGCGGGCGCGTGTACCGAGCCGTGCGGCGAGCGCGCGATTGCGCTCGAGCACGGCGTCGGTGCGGAAGATCCCGAGACTCGCGAGCGCCGCGCTGCACGCGAGCGGATTGCCGGTGTAGCTGTGCGAGTGCAGGAACGCGTTCATGCGCACGTAATCGTCGTAGAACGCGTGATAGATCTCGTCCGTCGTGAGCACCACCGAGAGCGGCAGAAAGCCGCCGGTGAGCCCCTTCGACAGACACAGGAAATCCGGGCGCACTCGCGCCTGCTCGCACGCGAACATCGTGCCCGTGCGGCCGAAGCCAACGGCGATCTCGTCGGCGATCAGGTGCACGTGATGTCGATCGCACGCGGCGCGCAGCAGCTCGAGATATACGGGATCGTACATGCGCATGCCGCCGGCGCACTGCACGAGCGGCTCCACGATGACGGCCGCGACCTCGTCCGCGTGCGCGGCGAGCACCGCCTCCATTGCCTCGAACTTGCGCCGGGAGTGCGCCGGCCACGTCTCGCCCGGCTCGCGCTCGAAACAGTCCGGCGAGGAAACCGTGATCACGTCCATCAGGAGCGGCCGGTAGATCGCCTTGTAGAGCTCGACGTTGCCGACCGCGAGGGCGCCGAGCGTTTCCCCGTGATAGCTGTTCGAGAGCGTGACGAACCGCGATTTGCGGCCGCGGCCGGTGTTGCGCCAGTAGTGGAAGCTCATCTTGATCGCGACTTCGACGGCGGCCGAGCCGTTGTCGGCATAGAAGCACTTCGTCAGACCGGCGGGCGCGACGGCCGTCAGCGCTTCGGACAGCGCGATCACCGGCTCGTGCGTGAAGCCGGCGAGGATCACCTGCTCGAGCCGCTCGAGCTGGGCGCGCACCGCCGCGGCGATCCGCGGGTTCGCGTGCCCGAAGAGGTTCACCCACCACGAGCTGATCGCATCGAGGTAGCGCCGGCCGTCGAAATCCTCGAGCCACACGCCATCGCCGCGCCGGATCGGGATCGGCGGCAGCTGTTCGTGATCCTTCATCTGCGTGCACGGGTGCCACACGTGCGCAAGGTCGCGCGCCGCCCAGGCCGCATTGTCGGAAATCGCGCTCATCCGCGGCTCATGGGGAATAGTCGGATAGGCTCCTAGATGCCGGCTATCTTCGCATGCGACGATGACGGCGTGAGCCGGTCGAGCAAATCCCCGACGCTCCGGGTGGATATGGCCACCGATCTGCTCGTGGGCGTCCGGCAGGTGCTGTCACCGCACTTCGATGCGCGGCCCGGCGGGATCGCACCCGATCTCATCGTGATTCACGGCATCAGCCTGCCGCCCGGCGAGTTCGGCGGCCCCTGGATCGACCGACTCTTCACGGGCGCGCTGCCGCCCGATGCACATCCGTTTTTCGTCGAAGCGGCGGCACTGCGCGTCTCCTCGCACGTGCTCATCCGCCGCTCCGGCGAGCTCGTGCAGTACGTGCCGTTCGGTGCGCGCGCGTGGCACGCGGGCGCATCGGAATACTGCGGGCGAACGGAGTGCAACGATTTTTCGATCGGCATTGAGCTCGAGGGCGTCGATGACCGGCCGTACGAGGACGCGCAGTATGCGAGCCTCACCTCAGTGATCGGCGCGCTGCGCGCGGCGTACCCGACCCTCTCCCGCGAGGACGTCGTCGGACACAGCGACATCGCCCCGGGGCGGAAGACCGACCCGGGGCCGGCGTTCGACTGGGCGAGGCTGAGGAAATCGATCGCGTGACGGCGCTATTTGCCGCGGACGTGGCGCCACAGAACTTCGCTGCCGCTTTCATGCCGCGCCAGCACCCGCGCGATCACGAACAGGAGATCGGACAGCCGGTTCAGATACTTCGGCACCTCGGGATTGACGCTGTTGCTCTCGCTCTGCGCGAGCGACCACACGCGCCGCTCCGCGCGCCGCGCGATCGCGCGCGCGAGATGACATGCGGCGGCGGCAGGGCCGCCGCCGGGCAGAATGAAGTCCTTGAGCGGCGGCAGGTCGTCGTTGAACCGATCGAGCGTCTGCTCGAGCCAGGCGATCCTCTCGGCCTTGACCATGCGGTGACCCGGGATGCAGAGCTCACCGCCGAGATCGAAGAGGTCGTGCTGGACCTCGGTCAGGCAGCTCGCGATGCTCTCCGGCAGGTTCGGCACGGCGAGCACGACCCCGAGCGCGCTGTTCGCCTCGTCGACGGTGCCATACGCCTCGACGCGCGCCGCGTCCTTGCGCACGCGACTGCCGTCGCCCAGGCCGGTGGTGCCGTCATCGCCCGTGCGGGTGTAGATCTTCGTGAGCCGATTGCCCATCGCCTGCGCAAGGCTAGCGAAACCGGTAGCGCGTAGCCAGCGTGAAGCTGCGCCGCGGCGTTTGAAGCCGTCCGCGAGCGGGTAACTGTCAACGCGAGTACGCTTCCACGGATGTCTTCACAAGAGCTCGACGCCGCGCTCGAGGCCGCCCGCGCCGCGGCCGCCGTCATCCGCCCGCTCTATCAGCGCAATCTCACCGTGCGCGTGAAGTCCGATCAATCGCCCGTGACCGATGCGGACGTGCGCGCGGAGGAAGCGATCCGCGAAGTGCTCGAGAAACGCTTTCCGGCGTACGGTTTCCACGGCGAGGAGACGGGCGCGGAGCGCACCGACGCGGAGAGCGTCTGGCTCGTCGATCCGATCGACGGCACGAAGTCGTTCGTGCGCGAAACCCCGTTCTTCTCGACGCAGATCGCCCTGATGCGCGCGGGCGAGCTCGTGCTGGGCGTGTCATCCGCTCCGGCGTATGGGGAGATCGCGTGGGCGGAAGCCGGCGCCGGTGCGTACCTCGATGGACGGCGCATCCACGTGAGCGCGACCACCCGTCTCTCCGACGCGGTCGTTTCGACGGGCAACCTGAAGACGCTCGCACGCTCCGCGCGCTGGAACCGCTTCGGTGAGCTGATCGGCCAGGTGAATCGGATCCGCGGCTACGGCGACTTCGTCCACTACCACCTCCTCGCTCGCGGGGCGCTCGACGTCGTGATCGAGTCCGACGTGAACATCCTCGACATCGCCGCGCTCGCCGTGATCGTGCGCGAGGCGGGAGGGCTGTTTACTGATCTGGAGGGGGCGTCAGTCGGCTTCGAGACGACATCCGTGCTCGCGACCAACGGCGTGTTGCACGACGTTGTGAGGGAAGGAATGCTGTGAAGGCCACCGGCTTCCGCCTTCCGACTTCCGGTCAGAGGATCATCGCCAGCGCGCAGGTACTCACTCTATCTCCGGCCGGTAGGCGGAAGGCGGAAGGCGGAAGCTGTCTCTTCAAGGACTGACGAAGACGCGGCGCCCGCGCACCGATTCCTCGATGAGCGGCGTCAGATACAGCTCCGACAGGCTTGTGCCGGTCAGCGTTTCGGCGACCGCCCCAGCGCGCCAACGGCCATCACCGAAGAGAAGAAGCGCGCGATCGGCGTAGCGGCTCGCGAGCGTCGGATCGTGGACAGTTGCGATGATCGTACGGCCCGCGTCGGCGAGCTCACGCAGGAGCTCGAACACGGCGAGCTGGTGATGCGGGTCGAGGTGGTTTGTCGGCTCATCGAGAACGAACACGCGCGGTTCCTGCGCGAGCAGCGCTGCGAGCGCCACGCGCCGCTGCTCGCCGCCGGACAGCTCAGTCGTCTGGCGGGATTCGAATCCACGAAGTCCGACACGCTCGAGCGCGCCGCGGGCCATGCGGCGGTCTTCCTCGGTTTCCCACTGCCACGGGGCGAGGTGGGGATATCGGCCGACCAGCACGGCATCGAGCGCGGACGTCGAGATCCCGAGGTCGAGATCCTGAAAGAGCACGGCGACGTGCCCAGCGACCGCGCGCCGCGACAAGGTCGCGATCGGTCGCCCGTCGAGCGTGACCTCTCCAGCGCGCGGAGCGCGCAACCCGGCGAGGGTGTGCAGCGTGAGCGTCTTGCCGGCGCCGTTACGTCCGAGGACGGCGATGATTTCGCCGGCCCGCGCATCGAGCGTGAGACCCGCGACAAGCAGTCGTTCGCCTGCCGGAACATCGAGAGCGCGCACGCCAAGCATGCCGCTGCCGGACGTGCCTGCCGCAACCACGTTCAAGGACGCATCCAGCGAATCTCTGCCGCGGTCAGCGGGCCGACGACGACCCTGCGCAGATCCTGCGGCATCTCGTAGTCGCTCGGCGAGACGGGGCGCCGACCGGCCATGACCTCCGCCATCCGCTGAGGAAAGCGTGGCCTCAGGTCCGGCTCGGCGAAGCCGGTCGGAAAGAGCGGGGCGTTCGTCGCAAGGTCGTACTTGTCGCTGGCTCCGAGCGTGTGCAGCACCTCGTGCGCGATGACGACGTCGTTGCTGCCGCTCATCGCCCGATCGGCGAATGCGTACACGACGCCGACGAGTCCCTTCTGGAGGCCGAGCGAATGCGGCACGCGCATCGTCCGCTCCGGGTCGTGATACAGGACGAACATCCGGATGTGCGGGGGTGCGCGTCCCTCGACGTTCGCCGATTTCGCGGCATGGAACCGCAGGCGAAGGCTCCACCAGGCCGTCGCGATCGGGCCCGCGTCCGGTTGCAGCAGCGGAGGCAGCACATCGCGCGCCGGATACAGCTCGATGCGCACCGGCTGCGCGATGCGTATGCCGTAGCGCGCCGCTTCACGCGCGAAAAAGCGCTCGATGCCAACGAAGTGCTGCGGCTCGAGGGACCGAACATAACGGTCAGCGGCTTCGCTGCCGTCGCCGTTCAACGGGAAGACGCCGACCCACAAGGTGTCCTGCCACGACGTGGTTCGAATGCGATCGAGCCACGTCCAGCTCACCGCGATCGCGAGCGCAAGGAGCAGGAGCGAGATTCTGAGGAGCTTCCACACCGCAAAAGTAGTCGGAGAGGTTCTTACGGCTGAAGCCGTGTCACCGTCCACGGCCCGGCGACACAATCGCCGTCGCTGCGGACGGTGAGGCTGCGCGACCAGCGCGCACGATCGTGAATGCGCGCTTCGCCCTCGACCCACAGCTCGACCGTCTGCGCGTAGAGACGGTACCCGCCCCAATGCGCCGGGCGCGGAATCCGCGCGGCGGGCTGCAGAGACTCGTTGGCCTGACTCGGCAGCGGCACGCCGAAGCGCCCCGCAGCTCCCGCAAGCGCCTCAGCCAGAGCCTTTCTGGAGTCGATCGGTTCGCTCTGCGCGCTGGCCCAGGCGCCGAGGCGGTTCTGCCACGGTCGCGTCTCGAAGTACGCATCGCTCTCCGCACGCGGGGACAGGACGACCGTCCCTTCGATGCGCACCTGCCGGTGCAGCTGGTCCCAATGCATGACGGCCGCTGCGCGCGAGTTCGACGCAAGCTCGCGTCCCTTGCGCGAGCGGTAGTTCGTGTAGAAGACGACGTAGCCCGGCTCCGGAACGATCGCCTTGCACAGCACGACCCGTGCGGATGGCGATCCGTCCGCCGAGACTGTCGCGAGGACCATGGAGTTCGGATTCGGCTGGGCGCGCAGTGCCCAGGCATCGTCGAGCCAGCGGAGCGCAACCCCCAGTGGGTGCTGCGGCAATGGGTCGGGAAGCAGCTCGGTCGGCACGGACATTGCGGAAATGTTAGCCGAAGCGCGCCCGCAAACGGTTCAGCTTCCGTTCAGAGGACAGGTATCACGATGTACGGCGGGAGGTGCCGCATGATGGGCTCTCGTTATCGAAGTGTGCTGGCCGTCCTGGTACTGGCCGGCTGCGCGCTGCCGGCGGCCGCGTCGGACCGCGACCGGGTCAGCATTCTCGTCGCGCTGGATCCGTGGGCGGTGATCGGCATCGATCATCGCGGCTATTACAGCCACCGCCACTGGCCCCGCTACGGGTACGGGCACTGGCCGCGATACGGGTATGGGGATGGGTACGGGCACTACGGGCGCTACTACTACCCACCGTGCTACCCGGGATACCGCAGGTATTACCGCGACCCGCGGTACGGGCACTGGCGCGACCACCGGTGGGATGACCACCGCTGGGATGACCACCGCTGGGATGATCGGCGCTGGGACGATCGGCGCCGGGACGATCACCGCTGGCGCGACCGGCGATGGGACCGTGACGACGACCGCGACGACCGGGACGGGCGGCGCCGCCATCGCCGCGACCACTGATCCGGCCGCATAAGCCGTTCGGAGGCGCCGCACTTGCGGCGCCTCCGACGCGTCGATACAAAGACAGGCTCGTACCTCTCACGAACCTGTCTTCATGGCTGCCGATGACGCTTCCCTCGACGACCTGCGCCGCCGACTGAACGGCCTCGACCGCGAGCTGCTCGCGCTCGTCGCCGAACGGCAGCACCTCTCCCGCGAGATCGCGCGGGTCAAGCGCGCCACCGGCCACCCCACCCGGGACTACGAACGCGAGCGCGAAGTGATCCTCAACGCGCGGTCGGCCGCGACCGAGCGCGGCCTCTCGCCCGAGCTCGCCGAGAAGATCCTGCGCCTCCTCATCCGATCGTCCCTCACGACACAGGAGCAGGCGAGCGTCGCTGCGCGTGCCACGGGCTCGGGGCAGCGAGCGCTGGTGATCGGCGGCGGCGGACGCATGGGACGGTGGTTCGTCGAATTTCTGGCCTCGCAGGGCTTCAGCGTGGAAGTCGCTGATCCGGCCGGCGCGCCCGCCGGAGCGACCGCCATCGCCGACTGGCGCAAGAGTGATCTGCGTCACGACTTCATCGTCGTCGCGACACCGCTCGGGGCGACGGATGCGATCCTCCGGGACCTCGCGCTTCGTCGTCCGCCGGGAGTGATCTTCGACATTGGCTCGCTCAAATCCCCCCTCCGCGCCGGGCTCCTCGCGCTGAAGTCGCACGGTTGCCGCGTGACCTCGGTGCATCCCATGTTCGGCCCGGATACGGAGCTGCTCTCCGGCCGCCACGTCATCTTCGTGGACGTGGGTCCGCCGGATGCGCTCGAGCGGGCGCGCGAGCTATTCTCGCCGACCATGGCCGAGCAGGTCGTCACGAGCCTCGACGACCACGATCGTCTCATCGCCTACGTGCTCGGACTGTCGCACGCGCTCAACATCGCGTTCTTCACCGCGCTGGCCGAAAGCGGCGAGGCCGCACCAAGGCTCGCGAAGCTCTCGAGCACGACCTTCGATGCGCAGCTCGACGTCGCGAGCCTCGTCGCGCGCGAGAGCCCGGACCTGTATTTCGAGATTCAGAGCCTGAACGACTACGGAGCCGAGTCGCTCGAAGCGCTTGCACAGGCGGTCGAGCGCATTCGCACCGCGGTGCTGTCCCGCGATCAGCAGCGGTTTGCGGCGCTCATGGAACGCGGCCGCGAATACCTCGAGGATCGTCGCAGCGTCACGGAGCGTCGGGCCTGATGCCCAAAGAGCGCGCCGACGCGACGCTCGCGCCGGCCGCGGGGCGCCTGGCAGCCGTGGAAGGGGAAAACCGGCGCCTCGAGATGCAGCTGCGCGACCTGACCGAGGAAGTCGCGCGCAACGAGGCGCTGCTGCGCAAGACGCAGGAGCGCGAGTTCGAGCTGCTGCGCGCCGATTCGCTGGCGGCACTCCTCGAGGAGCTGATCCATGGATTGCGCAGCTCGTATCAGCTCGATGCGGTGTCGCTCGTGCTGCACGACCCGCAGCACGAGGTCCGCCATCTGCTCTCCGGCGACAGCTTCATGCTCGGTGACCTCCGCGAGGTGCAGTTCGTCGACCTGCTCGTGACGATGGCGCCGCAGCTCGCCGGGCTCGAGCGGCCCTGGCTCGGGCCCTTTCGCACCGCCGATCACGAGCTGCTCTTCCCGCGCGCGAAGGCGCTTGCGAGCGTTGCGCTGATCCCGCTGCGCCGCAACGGGCGCCTCGACGGCGCGCTCGCTTTCGCCAGCACGGACCCGCGACGCTTCTCGCGGGGGCTCGCGAGCGATTTTCTCGCGCATCTCGGCGTGGTCGCCGCGATCTGCATCGAGAATGCGATCAACCGCGCGCGCCTGCTGCGCAGCGGCCTGACCGATTTTCTGACGGGCTTTCACAATCGCCGCTACCTGCACGCGAGATTGCGCGAGGAGCTCGCGCGAGCGCAGCGCGGCCATCAATCGGTGGCGTGCCTGATGATCGACGTCGATCACTTCAAGCAGATCAACGACCGCCACGGGCATCTCGCGGGCGATGCGGTGCTGCGCGAGGTCGCGCAGCGCCTCGATGCCGAGATGCGGGTGAGCGATACGGGCGCGCGGTTCGGCGGGGACGAGTTCGCGGTCATCCTGGCCCAGGGCGGCCTGCCGGACGGCGAGCGCGTGGCGCAGCGCGTCCTGACCGCGGTGCGGGACCGCCCGATCGTCGTCAGCCCGCAGATTTCCGAGAAGGTGACGCTGTCGATCGGGGTCGCCGCGGCTGCACCGGGCGAAGGAACGCAGGATTACAAGTCGCTTGCCGATGCGCTGATCGCCGCAGCCGACGCGGCGCTCTACCGCGCGAAAACCGCCGGGCGCAACGGTATCGCCGTCTCACCGCAGCTCGTGTCGTGAGCGGTTGCGCAGCAGCGCGACGAAGAGCGGTGCGCCCACGAGCGCCATGATCGCTCCGACGGGCAGCTGACGCGGACTCGCCACGGTCCGCGCGACGAGATCCGCGGCCGCGAGCAGCGTACCGCCGAGGAACGCGGCCGCCGGTGCAACGATGCGATGATCGCTCGTTCGGAACAGCATGCGCACGCCATGCGGAGTGATGAGCCCGACGAAGCCCACCGTGCCGGCGCTGACTACCGCGATCGAGGTGAGGACCGCGCACGCAAGGACCACCGCTCCGCGCCAGCGTTCGAAATCGAGACCCAGGCTGCGCGCCCGCAACTCCCCTGCGGCGAGAACGTTCAAGGGCCGCGCGAGCAGCACGGCGAGCGATGCGGCAAGCAGCGCCCCGACGACACCCGGCGTCGCGCTCGATGCCCACCCGAGGTCCCCGGCGAGCCAGAACACCATCCCGCGAAGCCGCATCGAGTCGGCGAGCGCGAGCAGGATCGCGACGAACGCGCCGCAGGCGCTCGCCATGACCACGCCCGTCAGAAGAAGTTGAGGCACGCCGCCCGCCCGCGCGAGCACGTAGACGATCGCGACGGAACCGAGCGCGCCGGTCACCGCAGCGGACTGGACGAGCACGGCGCCTGCACCCGCCAGCATTGCGAGAAGCGCGCCGACTGCGGCACCACCCGAGACGCCGAGCACGTACGGATCGGCGAGCGGATTGCGAAACAGGGCCTGCAGCAGCACGCCCGCGAGCGCGAGGACGCTGCCGACGCCGAAGGCGGCGAGCAACCGCGGAATTCGCACGTCGAGCAGCACGCTGCGCGCCGTGGCATCCGTGCCGTGCCAGAGCGCATCGATCGCCTCGCGCGCATCGATGCCCGCGGTGCCGGACAGAAGCGACGCGAGCGCGACGGCGAGCGCAAGGGTCGCCAGCACGCCGATGCGCACCCAGAGCCGGGAAGTTTCCACCAGAGGATTCCACATGAGCCGCGCAGGAATGCCAAGCCATCCCCACCGTGGCAGACTCCCTCACTGTGAGCGACGTGATCGATTCGGACGGGTTTCGCGCGAACGTCGGCATCGTGCTGATGCGCGATGGCGGCGAGGTCTTTCTCGGCCGGCGTACCGGGGGCCGCGGATGGCAGTTTCCGCAGGGCGGCATTCGCCGCGGCGAGCCGCTGGAAGACGCACTCTACCGGGAGCTGCACGAGGAAGTCGGGCTCCTGAGCCGGGAGGTGGAGCTCATCGGGCGCACCGACCGATGGCTGCGATACCGGTTGCCGTCACGGTATGTCCGCCGGAATCGCACGCCGGTGTGCATCGGCCAGAAGCAGCGGTGGTGCCTCCTGCGCCTGAAGGACGGCGGTGCGCGATTCGCATTCGATCAGAGCGACGCGCCGGAATTCGATCACTGGCGCTGGACGAGCTACTGGGAGCCGGTGCGCGAGGTGATCTACTTCAAGCGGCCGGTATACAAGCGCGCGCTCATCGAGCTGGCGCCGCTCGCATTCCCGAGCGGGCCGCCGGCGCTGCCGGATTGGTGGGACGAGATCACGGCGCGCGGCCCGCGCCGCGAACCGGAAGCGGTCCAGAGCGATTGATGGCGAGAAATCTCGTCGTCCGCACGTATGCTCCGGCGCGGCGGATCATCACGCTGTCCGCACTGGTGCTGTTCGCCCTCACCGCGGTGTATGCGACTTACGAGCTCGGCCGCTTCGACGCCGGGTACGACCGGCTCGCCGTGTCGCAGGGGCGCATCGAGCTCGAGGTCGCGATCGAGCGGCTCGAACAGATGAATCAGGAGCTGCGCGCCAAGGTGGCGGACCTCGAGACGCTGCGCGTCGGGCAGGCGCGGGAGCGTGCCGAAGTCGCGCGAACGATCGGTGACCTGCAGGCTCAGCTCGCGCGGCAGCAACAGGATCTCGCCTTTTATCGAGGGATCGTGACGCAGGGCGCCGCCGCTCCGGGCATGAAGATTCAGCAGTTCCGCATCGTGCGAACCGACTCACCCGAGCGCTATCGCGTGCGATTCACGCTCGTGCAGTCGGCCCGGCCCGACTCGGCAATGAGCGGCGTTGCCACCTTCAGGCTCGAGGGCGAATCGGCGGGACGTCCGGCGGTGCACGAGCTCGCCGCGCTCACGGGCGACAAGCAGGGCGAGCTCTCGTTCAGCTTCCGCTATTTCGAGAACGTGGATCAGGAGATCGCGCTGCCTGCGGGGTTTACCCCGGAGCGCGTCACGGTCAACGTGCGCACCAGCCGCAAGGGTGTGACGCCGCTCACGCAATCCTTCCTGTGGAAAGTGGACGCTCCGTAATGGCTCGTTACGGATGGAAATCCACATGTTCGGTCGCGATCCCAGGCAGACGGCACGCATCGACACGCTCATCGCGAAGAGCACGCGCATCCAGGGCGACATGGAGTTTGCCGGGGGCCTGCATCTGGACGGGCACGTACACGGCAACGTGCGCTCCGAGGCCGGCGCGCCCGCGACGCTTTCGGTGAGCGAGCACGGCTCGGTGGAAGGCTCGGTCGATGTGCCGAGCGTCATCCTGAACGGCACCGTGAAAGGCGACATCCGCGCGCGCGAGAGGGTGGTCCTGGGAGCACGGGCGCGTGTGCACGGCAACGTCCACTACGGCGTCATTGAAATGGAACTGGGCGCCGAGGTTTGTGGCAAGCTGGTGCCGACGATCCCGGAACCCATGGTCCCGGCCGTGGTCCCACGTGCGGCCCCGGAGGCCGCGTGAGAGCCTTTGACCGCTGGCACTTGCGCTCGTAAACTCTTGTTGCGAAAGTATTTTTGAATTCGAAGGACCGATGAGCACGCCCGACACACTGGTTTTCACGGATGCGGCCGCCCGCAAGGTCGGTGACCTGATCCGTGGCGAAGGCAATCTCAATCTCATGCTGCGCGTCTTCGTGCAGGGCGGCGGCTGCTCGGGTCTGCAGTACGGCTTCGAGTTCGACGAGCAGATCCAGGACGGGGACACCTGCGTCGAGAACCAGGGCGTGAAGCTGCTGGTCGATCCGATGAGCGTCCAGTATCTCGGCGGCGCAGAGATCGACTACCGCGAAGGGCTCGACGGCGCGCAGTTCGTCATTCGCAATCCGCAGGCCGCTACCACGTGCGGGTGCGGTTCATCTTTCGCGGTGTAACCCCACCGGCGTGCCCGTGGCCGCCGTTCGTCCAGCCGACAGCCAACTCGTAACTCCCGCGGCACGTCCGGTGCCGGACGTTCTCGCCGCGGTCGACCTCGGTTCCAACAGCTTCCACATGGTCGTGGCGCGCTACTCGCACGGCCAGCTCGTCGTGATCGATCGCCTGCGCGAGATGGTGCGGCTCGCCGCCGGAGTCGAGGAGAACGGGCGCCTGGACAAGGACGTCGCCGCGCGCGCTCTCGCATGTCTCGAACGCTTCGGTCAGAGGCTGCACGACATGCATGCCGCCAATGTGCGCGTCGTCGGAACGAACGCGCTGCGTCTCGCAAAGCGCAAGCAGGCATTTCTCGAGCGCGCACGCGAAGCGCTCGGCCATCCGATCGAGATCATCTCGGGCATGGAAGAGGCGCGGCTCATCTATCTGGGGGTCGCGCATACGATGGCGAGCGAGGCAGGGCGCCGGCTCGTGTGCGACATCGGCGGCGGCAGCACCGAGCTCATCATCGGCGAAGGACTGCAGCCGCTCGAGCTCGAGAGTCTGCAGATGGGCTGCGTCTCCCTGAGCGAGCGTTACTTCAAGGACGGCAGGCTTTCGGCGCGGCGCATGGAGCGTGCGCGCGTCGCATCGCGCCTCGAGCTCGAACCTGTGCGGGCAGCGTTTCGCAAGCGGGGGTGGGATCACGCGGCCGGCAGCTCCGGCACGATCCGGGCGATCGGCGATGCGATTCGCGAGCTCGATCCGCAGGCGACGACGATCACCGCGGACGGGCTCGACCGACTCACGAGACACCTTTCCGACGCGGGCCACGTGCGCGAGCTCGGGCTCGCCGCAATCACGGACGACCGGCGCCCGGTGTTTCCGGGCGGCGTTTCGATCCTCGCGGAGGTGTTCGAGGTCCTCGGCATCGAAGCGATGCGCATGGCCGACGGTGCCATGCGGGATGGAATTCTCTACGACATGCTCGGCCGCTTCACGGACGAGGACGCGCGCGAACGCACGGTGCGCGCGATGCAGTCGCGCTATCACGTCGATCTCGCCCAGGCGGAGCGGGTCGAGCGAACGGTGGTCGATTTCCATGCGCAAACGGGCGCGGCGTGGCAGATCGACGAGCTCGCCGCGCTCGCGCTCAAATGGGCCGCTCGCGTGCACGAGATCGGACTCGACGTTTCGCACAACGGCTATCACCGGCACGGTGCCTATCTTCTCGAGAATGCCGACATGCCCGGCTTCGCCCGGGAAGAGCAGCAGCTGCTCGCGCGCGTAGTGGGCGGTCACCGGCGCAAGCTCTCGCTGGAAGGGGTCGAGGATCTCGTGCCGCCGTGGGATCGCGATGCGCTGTACCTGATCGTCATGCTGCGGCTCGCAGTGCTGCTGCACCGGGGTAGAAGCCCGGTGGCGCTGCCGGAGATTCGGCTGACCGCGCGCGCGCGTTCCCTCGAGATCGAGTTTCCCGCCCGCTGGCTCAAGGAGCATCCCCTCACCACCGCGGATCTGCAGCAGGAAATCCGCTACCTGAAGCCGCACGGCTTCCGGCTGCGCGTCTTCAGCCGGCGAAACTAGCCTTTAGATGCTGATTCCACCGGCCCCCGCGGCGTAGCGTTCGAGCAGCTCGTTCTGCGCGCTGACCGGCGGCGAGCCGCCGGGTGTTTCGCGGCTATAGGTACCGTCCCGACGCAGCGTCCATGCCTGTGTGTCATCGCGCAGGTAGGCGTCGAGGTCGTGCAGGATGCGCTCGCGGTGCGCCTCGCGCTTGATCGGGAACGCGACCTCCACGCGCCGGAAGAAGTTGCGCTCCATCCAGTCGGCGCTGGCGCAGTACAGTTCCGGTTGCCCGCCGTTCTCGAAGTAGAACACGCGCGAATGCTCGAGGAATCGGCCGACGACCGAACGCACGCGGATGTTCTCGGAGACGCCCGGCACCCCCGGGCGCAGCGCGCAGATGCCGCGCACGATGAGATCGATCGGCACACCGGCGCCCGAGGCACGATAGAGCGCCTCGATCGCCTGGGGATCGACGAGCGCGTTCATCTTCACGATGACGCGAGCCGGCCGCCCGGCACGCGCGTGCTCGGTCTCGCGCGCGAGCTTCCCGAGCACGGCGTCGTGCAGGCCGAATGGCGATTGCAGCAGACGGCTCAGCGTCGGGGTCTGCGTGAGGCTCGTCAGCTGCAGGAAGAGCTCGTGCACGTCCTGCCCGATCTCCTCGTCGCAGGTGAAGAGCCCGTAGTCGGTGTACACGCGCGCGGTGCGCGGATGATAGTTCCCTGTGCCGAGATGACAGTAGCGGCGCAGGCCGTCGGCCTCGCGTCGGACCACGAGCGTGAGTTTGGCGTGCGTCTTGTAGCCGACCACGCCATACATGAGATGGGCGCCGGCCTCCTGCAGACGGTTCGACAGCTCGATGTTCGCTTCTTCGTCGAATCGCGCACGAAGCTCGACGATCACCGTGACGTCCTTGCCGGCGTGCGCGGCGGCGAGCAGCGCATCGACGACGGGCGAGTCGTCTCCGGTGCGATAGAGCGTCTGCTTGATCGCGAGCACGTGTGGATCGGCCGCCGCCTGGCGCACGAAATCCATGACCGGCGCAAAGCTCTGGAAGGGGTGATGAAGCAGCAGGTCGTTCTGACGGATGGTCGTGAACAGGTCGGTGCCGCCGGCCAGCCGTTTGGGCAGGCCCGGCGTATAGATCGCGTACTTGAGATCCGGCCGCTGAACGAGATCGTAGAGGGCGGACAGGCGATTGAGGTTCACCGGTCCGGGCATGCGGTAGAGGTCGAGCTCGGTCAGCGCGAACTGCGCGAGAAGGTAGCGGGTCATGTCGTCCGGGCAGTCGCGTGAGGTCTCGAGACGCACGGCTGCGCCGTAACGACGGTGCGCGAGCTCGCCTTCGAGCGCGCGGCGCAGATCGTCGATCTCCTCCTCGTCCACGAACAGATCGCTGTTGCGCGTGACGCGGAACTGGTAGCAGCCGAGCACGCTGATGCCCGAAAACAGCTTCGGCGCGAACACGTCCACGATCGTCGAGAGCAGGACGAAGGCGCGCGGACCGGCGCCCTGCGGCAGCGGCACCACCCGTGGCAGCGAACGCGGCGCCTGCACGATCGCAAGCTCGCTGTCCCGGCCGAACGCATCCTTGCCTTCCAGCCGCACGATGAAGTTCAGGCTCTTGTTCTGGATGCGCGGGAACGGGCGCGACGGATCGAGACCGAGCGGGCTCAGCACCGGCTCGACTTCCCGCTCGAAATAGTGCTCGAGCCAGCGCGAGATCTCGGCGCTCCAGTCGGAGGGTCCGGAGAGGCGAATACCCGCCTCCTGCATGGCCGGCAGCAGCACGTCGTTGAGGCAGACGTACTGGCGATGCACGAGCGACACCGCGCGCGCGTGGATGGCGGCGAGCTGCTCGGGGATGCTCATGCCGTCGGGCGCGATCTGCGTCGAGCCGAGCTCCTGCAGCTGCTTCAAGCCGGCGACGCGGATCTCGAAGAACTCGTCGAGATTGCTGGAGGAGATGCAGAGAAACTTCAGCCGCTCGAGCAGCGGCAGCGATTCATCGAACGCCTGCGCGAGCACGCGCTGATTGAACTCGAGTACCGCGAGCTCGCGGTTGATGTAGTGATCGGGTGCCTTGAGGTCGGGCGAATCCATGGTTCGGCGATGCGGACGGGGCTCCTATCATCCCACGGCGCGTTACAGCGAGATGACAGTCGGCGGCCGCAGGGACGATCAGCGCGATACGAGCACGGGCCCGTGGACGAACTCGAGCGATGCAAGGAGCGGCGATGACTGCGCAAGAAAATCGGAGAGCAGCGCCGGGTCGATCGGCGTTGCATCCGGAAGCTTCACGGTCTGCGGGTTCTTGTGAACACCACGCAGCTGGTATTCGTAGTGCAGGTGGGGCCCTGACGCGAGACCGGTGCTGCCCACAAGGCCGATGAGATCGCCCTGCGAAACTCGAGCGCCTGACCGGGTGCCACGGGCAAACCGAGACAGGTGCCCGTAGACGGTGACGACTCCGCCGGCGTGCGCGATCTCGATCACGTTGCCGTAGCCGCCTTTGCGGCCCACGAACTGGATCCGGCCATCGCCCGCTGCCCGCACCGCCGTGCCGGTCGGGGCCGCGTAGTCAACGCCCTTGTGGGCGCGGATCCGGTTCAGTATCGGGTGCCGGCGTGACGGGTTGAACCGGGAGCTCACTCGCGAGAATTGCACCGGAGCGCGCAGGAATGCCTTGCGCAGACTGCGTCCGTCCGGCGAGAAATAATGGGCCCGGCCCTGCGGATCCACATAGCGCACCCCGCGGAACTCGCGTCCCTGATTGACGAAGCTCGCAGCGAGGACCGCGCCGTCCTTCACGTACTCGCCGTCCTGCGAGATCTCCTCATACGTGACGACGAACGAATCGCCGCGCTGGATATCGAGCACGAAGTCGATATCCCACGCGAAAATCTCCGCGAGCTCGAGCGCGGTCTGATCGTGTGCGCCCGCGGCCGTGACCGCCTCGAACAGCGAGCTGTCGATCACGCCGTACACGGTTCGCACGTCGGTCTCGAGCGGATTCTCGAGCACGTCGGCGAGAAAGCCGGAGGACTCGCGCATCACCTTCAGGGTCTCGCTCGGACTCAGCCGGCGTTCGAAGCCGATGAGCTCGCCTTCGCGGTGGGTGAGAGTGAGCGCTTCGCCCGGACGCAGACGATCGAGCTGCGCCTTGAGACCCGGCAAACCCCGCAACGACGCGAGGTCCGCGAGATTCAGCTGCAGGCGACGGAAGATCTGATCCAGCGTGTCGTTGCGACGGACGATCACTTCGATCGTCGAGAAGCCGAGGCCGGCCGTCTGCGGCTCGATGGGCGGCGAAAGGAGCTCCGGTTCCGCGGTTGCGGTGTCCGGCGTCTGGGCGGTCGGAGCCGTCTGAGTCGTCTGAGTCGTCTGAGCCGTCCCTACCACCGGCGGCTCGCCGCGGAGCGCTGCCCACGCGAGGACGGCGCAAGCCGCAAGCTGCAGCCAGCGCGCACGCGACGGCGCAAGTCCCGGAACCCCCGACCGAATCCTGAACGGCATCGCCTACACTTATAAGGAAAGCACGGCGGGGCGGTCAATCCGGTCGTCCGGCGATGTGACGCACCGCCCTGCTAGAGTGCTTCAAATGCCCGACATCAAGGAACAGCTCGCGGAATTGCGCCGTGGAGCCCACGAGCTCATCAGCGAGCCGGAGCTCGCCCGCAAGCTGGCTCGCGGCAAGCCGCTGAAGGTGAAAGCGGGCTTCGATCCGACTGCGCCCGATCTGCACCTGGGACACACCGTGCTGCTCAACAAGATGCGGCAGTTCCAGCGGTTCGGACATGAGGTCGTGTTCCTGATCGGGGACTTCACCGGCCTCATAGGGGATCCGTCCGGACGCAACGCGACGCGTCCGCCCCTGACGCCCGAGGAAGTGCAGGCGAACGCGCGCACATACGAGCAGCAGGTCTTCAGGATCCTCGATCCCGACCGCACGAAGGTGGACTTCAACTCACGCTGGCTCGGCCCGATGAGCGCGACCCAGCTCGTCGAGATCGCCGGGAAGTACACGGTGGCCCGCATGCTCGAGCGCGACGACTTCGAGAAGCGCTACCGCAGCGGACAGCCGATCGCGATCCACGAGTTTCTCTATCCGCTCGCGCAGGGATACGACTCGGTCGCATTGAAGGCCGACGTCGAGCTCGGCGGGACCGACCAGAAATTCAATCTGCTGATCGGTCGGCATCTGCAGGAAGCTCACGGGCAGGAACCGCAGATCGTCGTCACGATGCCGCTGCTCGAAGGCCTCGACGGCATCAACAAGATGTCGAAGTCCCTGGGCAACTACATCGGCATCGCGGAAGCGCCCGACACCATGTTTGGCAAAGTCATGTCGGTGTCGGACGAGCTCATGTGGCGCTACTTCGAGCTGCTGAGCTTCCGCCCCTTGAACGAAATCGCGCAGCTCAGGCGCGCGATCGACGACGGTCGCAACCCGCGCGACGTCAAGTTCGAGCTCGCTTCGGAAATCGTCGCGCGCTTCCACGGCGGGGCCGCAGCGGAGCGCGCGCAAGCGGAATTCGTCGCGCGCTTTCGCGACAAGGTCCTGCCGACGGATCTCGAGCCGACTACCGTTCTCGTGGGCGCGGCCGGCGCGCGGCTGGGGACTCTTCTTAAAGAGAGCGGCCTCGTTTCGAGCACGTCGGAGGCCAACCGAAAGATCGACGAAGGAGCGGTGCGAGTCGATGGAACGAAGGTGAGTGATCGCAGTCTCACTTTCGCTCCCGGCGCGGATCATGTGTTTCAGGTCGGCCCGAGGCGTTTCGCGAGGCTGAAGCTCGGGCTGAAAACCAACTGATAGACGGTCCAACGCCGCCGCTGAATTCACTGCTGCGGTGCGTTGACAACGGGTCTCGCGCCGCTATACTGCGCGCCCCTCGGCCCTCTGCGGAAACGCTGACTTGGGCTGAGAAATCAGTCGTGTACGGATTGTTGACGGAATATGGCCGAGGGCTATACTTCCGGCCCCTTTCCTCGGCCCTTTGCGGCCGGGGTGCTCTTTAAAAATCAGCAGGTAATTTGTGTGGGGACTCGCGTCGATGCACTTTGGTGCAGATGACCGAGTGACCAATTGATCAAGTCCAGCAAGTAGTTGGGCCTTTTGGATGCTCTTTTTGTTGAAGCTCAAAATCTTCAAGTGAAGAGTTTGATCCTGGCTCAGATTGAACGCTGGCGGCGTGCCTAACACATGCAAGTCGAGCGGTAACAGGCGTAGCAATACGTGCTGACGAGCGGCGAAC
>JBQTHP010000070.1:0-29636 GCA_052389755.1 Gammaproteobacteria bacterium | reverse complement strand
GGCCGCGCCGGAGGCGCGGCCCGCTCAGTGCGTAAAGTCCTCGTCCTCCAGCATCGCCGACGGCGGCTGATTCATCGCCGAGAGCAGCCGGAACAGCAGCTCGAGGTCGACCGGCTTCGTGAGGTGTGCATCGAAGCCCGCTTCCTTCGAGCAAAGGCGGTCTTCGTCGCGATCCCAGCCGGTGATGGCGATGAGCACCACGCGGTCGGCCCAGGGCTGCGCTCGAATGCGCTGCGCGGCCTGAAAACCGTTGAAACGGGGCATGCCGATGTCCATGAGGATCACGTCCGGGCGGAATTCGTCGGCGAGCGTGATCGCGCGCGCACCGTCGTACGCCGTACGCGCCTCGTGACCGAGCGCCTCGAGCATCAGGGCGAGGCTGTCGGCCGTGTCGCGGTTGTCGTCGACGACGAGGACGCGGCGCTTGACGTCGATCTGGCGCGTCCCCTCTGCGCCTGACTCATCGGGCGCGACAGGCTCGTGAATGGCAGTCGGCGATTGCTCGCTGAAGCGTCGGTCGAATGACATGCTCACATCCTCAGGGGGGCCGGAGTGAGAGTGGCGGTCCGCCGGAAGCGTAGCAGGTCGCGGTCCCGACGTCGTAATCCCGTCCAGCGGAGAAGCTTGATCTTCGCATTCCGGGCGCCGTCGCGAAGGCGCGACGGTACACTGCTCGCGATGACGGGCGAAATCGGTACCGCGAGCCGGCATGATTTTCGCGCGTGGCGCACGATCACCACGCGCTGGATGGACGACGACGTCTACGGGCACGTGAACAACGTCGTCTACTACTCGTACTTCGATACCGCCGTGAACGGCTTTCTGATCGAAGCGAGCGGCGCCGACATCCGTACATTGCCCGCGATCGGGGTCGTCGCGGAGACGAGCTGCCGGTTCTTCAAGTCGCTGTCGTTTCCCGAGCGCGTCGAGGTCGGGCTTGCCGTCGAGCGGCTCGGGCGCACGAGCATCGTCTATCGCATCGGCATCTTTTGCGAAGGCGACGCCGAGCCGGCCGCGATCGGCCGGTTCGCGCACGTCTACGTGGACGCGGCCACGCGGCGACCCGTGCCGGTGCCGGATGTGATTCGGGATGCCGTCGCGCCGCTCGTGTGATGAACGGCTTCCGCCCTCCGCCCTCCGCCTTCCGGTCAGAGGGTTACCGTCAGCGCTCAGGTGATCGTTCTTCGATCCGGCCGGAAGGCGGAAGGCGGACGCCGGTAGCCGCTCGCTTAGCTTTTCAGCCGCTCTCCGCGATCGTTCGGATTCGAGTGCTTGTTTTGCTCGGTTGACGACAGCCGGCCGGTAAGGCTCGCGACGACGACGGCGAGCTCCTGCGGATCGACCGGTTTCGAGACGTGATTCTGATAGCCGACCTGCAGCGCGCGCAGTCTGTCCTGCGCCGATGCGTAAGCCGTGACCGCGATCGCCGGAATGCGTGAGCCGTATTCCGGATCGAGCATGCGCACCTGCTCGATCAGCGCGTACCCGTCCATGTTGGGCATGCCGATGTCGGCGATGAGCACGTCCGGCTTGTGCTCGAAGAGCGCCGTGAGCGCGGTCGCACCCGAATCGGCTAGGCGTACCTCGGCGCCGTAGCCCTCGAGGATTCGCGCCAGGAGCTCGCGCGCGCCCGGATCGTCGTCCACCGCGAGCACCCGCACGCCGGTGAGGGACACCGACTCGCCGTCGACGTTCTTCGCAGCTCTTTCCAGGAGCCGCATGTCGCGGCCGACCTGCGCTCTCGCCGGGAATCGCACCGTAAATGCGGCGCCGAGCCCCTCGCCCGCGCTGTCCGCCACCACGGTGCCGCCGTGAAGCTCGACCAGATGCCGCACGATCGCAAGGCCGAGACCGAGACCGCCGTGGCGGCGGCTGATCGAGCCGTCCTCCTGCCGGAAGCGGTCGAAGACGTAGGGCAGGAACTCCTTCTTGATGCCCTGACCGTCGTCGCGGACCGTGATCTCGGCGTCGCCGTTGCGACGCGCGAGGCACACCTCGATCTGGCCGCCGCGATCGGTGAACTTGATGGCGTTCGAGAGCAGGTTGCAGACGACCTGCTGCAGTCGCGCGGGATCGCCGCGGATCGCACCGACCGACGTGTCGAGCAGCGGCACGATCTTGATGCCCTTGCCCTGCGCGGCCGGCTGCATCGTCTCGATGGCGGTTTCGACCACACGGCGCATGTCGAGGCTGCCGAGCTCGAGGGTCACCTTGCCGCTGACGATGCGGGAGATATCGAGGAGGTCCTCGATGAGGCGCCGCTGCGCGCGCGCGTTGCGGTCGATCGTCTCGATCGCGCGCCGGCGCGTGCCGTCATCGAGCTGACGGGTACGCAGCAGCGTGATCCAGCCGAAGATCGCATTCAGCGGCGTGCGCAGCTCGTGCGACATCGTCGCGAGGAACTCGTCCTTCAGGCGGGAGAGCTCCTCCGCCTGCACGCGCAGCGCCTGCTCCCGCGCGAGCGCGATCTCGCGATCGGCCTCGGCGCGCCGCCGTTCGTCGATCTCGACCTTCAGCAGCCTGTTCACCTCGAGGAGCTCGCCAGTGCGCTCCTCGACGCGCCGCTCGAGCGCCTGCTGCGATCGATACAGATCGAGGAACACGCGCACCTTGGTGCGCAGGATGTCGGGAACGATAGGTGAAAGGATGTAGTCCACGGCGCCGAGCCGGTAGCCCATCTCGGTCTGGATGTCGTCGGCGTACGCGGTGATGAAGATGATCGGCACCGTCTGAGCCTTGCGATGGCGGCGGATGAGCTTCGCCGTCTCGAGGCCGTCGATGTCGGGCATGTTGACGTCGAGAAGAATGAGAGCAAACTCCTTCTCGAGGATGCGCTTCAGGGCCTCGCTTCCGGAACGCGCGAGGATGACTTCCGCGTCGAGCTCTTCGAGCACGCTGCGGAAGACCAGCAGCTTCTCCTGCAGGTCGTCCACGATGAGGATGCGTGGCCGTTCGGGCGCGCGCATCGGAGGCGTCGTGGTCATGGCGAGTCAGCGCCGCAACCACGCCCGCAGCGCCGCGAGCAGGTCCTGCGTGTCGACCGGCTTCGCGAGATAGTCCCACGCGCCCGCCTCGATGCACTTCTCGCGATCTCCCTTCATGGCCTTCGCCGTCACCGCGATGATGGGCAGGTCCCGGCGCTCCGGGATCTTGCGGATCTCCTGGATGGTCGTCACGCCGTCCATCTCCGGCATCATGATGTCCATCAGCACGACGTCGATCTTGGGATCGATCGTCGCGTGATGGATCGCCTCGCGGCCGTTGTCCGCCGAGACGATCTGCATGCCCTGTTCGTCGAGCACCGTCGCCAGGGCGAAGATGTTGCGCATGTCGTCGTCGACGATCAGCACCTTCTTGCCGGCCAGCACCTTGTTCGATTCGTGCAGCTCGCGGAGCTCGGCCTGCTCAGACTCGGGTATGCGCTCGACCGCACGGTGCAGGAAGAACGCCGTCTGATCGAGCAGGCGCGCGCGTGACTGCACGGCGCACACCGTCGCCTGATCGCGCAGGTGGTGTCGGAACTCCCCACGATAGACGTCCGCCTGCTCGCCGCTGACGATGAGCGGCAGGCGGCCGAGAGGCGAACGGTCCTCCAGGGCCGCGGCCAGCGCAGCTGGATCGAGTCCCGGCGCGTCCGGCCCGACGACCATGCAATCGACCGGCTGCTCTCGCAGCAGCTCGAGCGCCGTTTCCGCGGTCTCGACCGCGAACACGCGCACGTCGTCGCCGGAGAGCGCGTCGACCATCTCCTCTCGATCCGCCGAATTCGGCATCAACAGCAGGAGGTGGCGCGATTCACGAGCGATGAGCTCCTGTATCCGGTCGAGCGCCTCCTCGAGCACTTCCTTGGACTGGATCGGCTTCGCGAGGAAGCCCCAGGCGCCGGCGTCGAGGGCGCGCTCCCGGGATTCGTCCGTCGAGATCACGCAGATCGGGACGTGGCGAGTGGCGAGATCGTGCTTGAGCCGACTCATGACACGCCAGCCGTTCATGTCGGGCAGGAAGATGTCGAGCGTGATCGCGCTCGGGTTGAACTCGCGCACGAGGCTCAGCGCACCCGTGCCGAGCGAGGTCACGAGCCCCTTGAAGCCCTTCTCCCGCGCGGCGTCGAGCAGGACTCTCGCGAACGCGAGATCGTTCTCCACGATGAGCAGGACGCGGTCGCCCGGCTCGATGATCTCGCGATCGTCCTCGGCTTCGTTCGCCGGCCGCTCGGGTTCGACGTCGGGCGCGATCGCCGGTGGCGCCACCGCGTCGGGCGTCTCCGGCAGACGCAGTGCCTCCTGAAGGGCGACGACGCGCGCGCGAATCGGCTCGGCCGCCAGCGTCGTGATGTCCGTCTGGACCGCGCGGGGGCGCGCCCGCGGCGTGTACGTCTGCGGCAGACAGAGTGTGAAGACGCTGCCCTTGCTCGGGGCGCTCGTGAGCCGGATCTCACCGCCGAGCAGCTTCGACAGCTCGCGGCTGATCGCAAGGCCGAGGCCCGTGCCGCCGAACTTCCTGCTCGTGCTGCCGTCCGCCTGCTGGAACGCCTCGAAGATGATCTGCTGCTTGTCGGCGGAAATGCCGATGCCGGTGTCCGCGACGGAGAAGGCGAGCGCCTGGCCGGCACGACCGAAGTCCTCGCTCTCCGCGCCCGGGTCCGCCGGCACGGGTTCGATCGTAAGGGTCACCTGGCCGCGATGGGTGAACTTGAACGCGTTCGACAGCAGGTTCTTCAGGATCTGCTGCAGGCGTTTCACGTCGGTGACCATCGAGCGCGGCAGCCGCTCATCCACGCGCACCGCGAAGTCCACGCCCTTCGCTTCCGCGATGTGGCGGAAGTTGCGATCGAGATACTGCTGCAGATCCTCGAGCCGCAGCTCGCCGACGTCCACGACCACCGTGCCCGACTCGATCTTCGAGAGGTCGAGGATGTCGTTGATGAGCATCAGCAGGTCGTTGCCCGAGGAGTGGATCGTGCGGGCGAACTCCACCTGCTTGTCGTTGAGATTGCCCTCGCTGTTCTTCGAGAGCTGGTCCGAAAGGATGAGCAGGCTGTTGAGCGGCGTGCGCAGCTCGTGCGACATGTTCGCGAGGAACTCCGACTTGTACTTCGAGGTGAGCGCGAGCTGTCGCGCCTTCTCCTCGAGCGCCTGTCGGGCCTGCTCCACCTCCGCGTTCTTGCGCTCCACCTCCTGGTTCTGGTGGGCGAGCAGCATCGCCTTTTCCTGCAGCTCCTGGTTGGTCGCCGTGAGCTGCTGCTGGCGGCTCTGCAGGGCCTCGGCAAGCGACTGCGACTGCTGCAGCAGGTTCTCCGTGCGCATGTTCGCTTCGATCGTGTTGATCACGATGCCGATCGACTCCATGAGCTGATCGAGGAACATGTGCTGCGACGAGCTGAAGAGATCGAGGGAGGCGAGCTCCACCACGCCCTTGACGTAGCCTTCGAAGACGACGGGCAGCACGAGGATGGTCTGCGGCGTCGCCTGCGAGAGACCGGAGACGACGCGCACCTCGTTCATCGTCGACCTCGTGAGCAGGATCGGCTGCTTGTCGACGGCGCATTGCCCGATGAGCCCCTGTCCGAGATCGAGCTCCTTGCCGTGCACGCCCTGGCCGTCGGAGGCGTAGCTCGCGATGAGTTTCAGGCGCGGAATCTGGCCGCTGCCATCGAGCACGTAGAACTCCGCCTGCTGCGCACCGACCACCGGTGCGAGCTCCGAGAGGATCATCTGGCCGACGGCGACGAGGTCCTTCTGACCCTGGAGCATGCGGCTGAACTTCGCGAGGTTCGTCTTCAGCCAGTCGGTCTCCGTGTTCTTCTGCGTCGTGTCCTTCAGGTTGCGGATCATCTCGTTGATGTTGTCCTTGAGCTCCGCGACCTCGCCCTGCGCCTCCACCGTGATCGAGCGCGTGAGGTCGCCCTGCGTCACGGCAGTCGCGACTTCCGCGATCGCGCGCACCTGCGTCGTGAGATTCGCGGCGAGCTGGTTCACGTTCTCGGTAAGGCCTTTCCACGTGCCGGCCGCGCCGGGCACCTTGGCCTGGCCGCCGAGCTGGCCTTCGACGCCGACCTCGCGCGCGACACCGGTCACCTGATCGGCGAACGTCGCGAGCGTGTCCGTCATGCCGTTGATGGTTTCCGCGAGCGCCGCCATTTCGCCCTTCGCCCGCACGGTGAGCTTCTGCTTCAGGTCGCCGGTCGCCACCGCGGTGACCACTTTCGCGATGCCGCGCACCTGGCTCGTGAGGTTCGACGCCATGAAGTTCACGGAGTCGGTGAGGTCCTTCCAGGTACCCGAAACACCCTCCACCTTGGCCTGCCCGCCGAGCATGCCCTCGGTGCCGACCTCGCGCGCGACGCGCGTCACTTCGGCCGCGAAGGACCGCAACTGATCCACCATCGTGTTGACGGTGTTCTTCAGCTCGAGAATTTCGCCTTTGACGTCGACGGTGACCTTCTTCGAGAGGTCGCCGCCCGCGACGGCCGTGGTCACTTCGGCGATGTTGCGCACCTGGCCGGTGAGGTTGCCGGCCATGAAGTTCACGCTCTCCGTGAGATCCTTCCAGGTGCCCGACACGCCCTGCACCTGTGCCTGGCCGCCGAGCTTGCCTTCGGTGCCGACCTCGCGCGCCACGCGCGTCACTTCGGACGCGAACGAGCGGAGCTGGTCCACCATGGTGTTGATCACGTTCTTGATCTGCAGGATCTCCCCGCGCACGTCCACCGTGATCGTCTGCGTCAGATCGCCCATGGCGATGGCGGTCGACACCTTCGACACGTCCCGCAACTGCACGGTGAGGTTCGACGCCATCGAGTTGACGCTTTCGCCCAGGTCTTTCCAGGTGCCGCCGACACCCTTCACCTTGGCCTGGCCGCCCAGCCTGCCTTCGGTACCGACTTCACGCGCCACGCGCGTCACTTCGGCCGCGAAGGACGAGAGCTGGTCCACCATCGTGTTGACCGTGATCTTCAGGTCCAGAATCTCGCCTTTGACGTTGACGGTGATCTTCTTCGAGAGATCACCCGCGGCGACCGCCTTCGTGACTTCGGCGATGTTGCGCACCTGCGAGGTGAGGTTGCCGGCCATGAAGTTCACCGAGTCGGTGAGATCCTTCCAGGTGCCGGCGATTCCCTTCACCTCGGCCTGGCCGCCGAGAATGCCTTCGGTGCCCACTTCCCGCGCCACGCGCGTCACTTCGGCCGCGAACGAGGAGAGCTGGTCCACCATCGTATTGATGGTGTTCTTCAGCTCGAGGATCTCGCCCTTCACGTCCACGGTGATCTTCTTGCGCAGGTCGCCCGCAGCCACGGCCTTCGTCACCTCGGCGATGTTGCGCACCTGGCCGGTGAGGTTCGAGGCCATGAAGTTCACGTTCTGGGTGAGGTCCTTCCATGTGCCGGACACGCCCTGCACGTCCGCCTGTCCGCCGAGCTTTCCTTCGGTGCCCACTTCGCGCGCCACGCGCGTCACTTCGGCCGCGAAGGATCGGAGCTGGTCGACCATGGTGTTGACGATGTTCTTCAGCTCGAGAATCTCGCCTTTGACGTCTACGGTGATCTTCTTCCTCAGGTCTCCCGCGGCGACGGCTTTGGTGACCTCGGCGATGTTGCGCACCTGGTCGGTGAGGTTTCCGGCCATCGAGTTGACCGACTCGGTGAGATCCTTCCACGTGCCGGACACGCCGCGCACGTCCGCTTGCCCGCCAAGTTTTCCCTCCGTTCCGACTTCGCGCGCCACACGTGTCACTTCAGCTGCGAAGGATCGCAGCTGATCCACCATCGTGTTGACGGCGTCCTTCAGCTCGAGGATCTCGCCCTTCACGTTGACGGTGATCTTCTTCGAGAGGTCGCCCGCGGCGACCGCCTTGGTCACTTCCGCGATGTTGCGCACCTGCGAGGTGAGGTTGCCCGCCATGAAGTTCACGGAGTCGGTGAGGTCCTTCCACGTGCCCGACACGCCCTGGACGCGCGCCTGGCCGCCGAGCATGCCTTCCGTTCCCACTTCGCGCGCCACGCGCGTCACTTCGGACGCGAAGGAGCGGAGCTGATCGACCATCGCGTTCGTGGTGTTCTTCAGCTCGAGGATTTCGCCTTTCACTTCGACCGTGATCTTCTTCGACAGGTCGCCGACGGCCACCGCGGTCGTCACTTCCGCGATGTTGCGGAGGCGGTCGGTGACGTTCTTCGCCATCGTGTTCACGGAGTCGGTCAGGCTCTTCCAGGTGCCTGCGACGCCTGCCACCCTGACCTGACCGCCGAGCTTGCCTTCGTCGGCGATCTCGCGCGCCACGCGGGTCACTTCGGCCGCGAAGAGCGCGAGCTGATCGATCATCCTGTTGACGGTCTTCGCGGTGCGCAGGTGTGCGCCCTCGAGCGGCCGACCGTCGATCTCCAGCGGCATGGTCTTGGTGAGGTCGCCCTGCACGACCGATTCGATGACTCGCGAGGCTTCCGTCGTGGGCTGCACGAGATCGTCGACGAGCGTGTTGATGGATTCGGCCGAATCGCGCCAGAAGCCGTTCGCCGGGCCGATCGACGCGCGGTGCTTCAGCTTGCCCTCGCGGCCCACCACTCGCGCGAGGCGCTGGATCTCGCCGGCGAGGCGCACGTTGAGCGCGACGACATCGTTGAAGGTCTCGGCGATGCGGCCGGCCGCGCCGGCCCATTCGAGTGGAAGCCGCGCGGAGGAATCGCCATTCCGGAGAGCATGCAGCGCGGCGAGTACCGCGCCCGCCTCGCCGTTCAGCGCAGCGCGTGACACTGCCGCGCCCGCGCTCACGTTCGGGTCTGCATCGCGGCCGTTCTTGCGCTTGCTGCGGCGAAGTTGCTTGAGCTCCGCGGATACTGCGGCGTTGCGCTCGGCGAGCTCGTTGAAGGCCTCGGCGATCTGCGATCGCACGCCGGGCCCGCCGGTCGGCAGCCGCACCGACGTATCGCCGCGCTTGAGTGCACTCAGAGCCTGCAGGAGCGCGTCCCAATCGGCATTACGCGCGGCAGCCGGCGAGTCCTTGTAAACATGCATGCGCTAGCCCCCCGGAGTGCAGGAGAGGCAGAAATCCTGCACCGCCCCCGGGTGCGCCGGACGAATCAATGTCGCAAACATTTGATCGGACCGACGTTTCCCGGAAATAAATCCTGGATCCGCGCGCATCGTGCGGCAATACGCGCAAGTGTCCGACCGCCCCGTCGTCTACAGCCCGGCTCTAGTTTTTATCGCGAGTATGCCGGGTCGGGTCTCTTCGTGAACCGACTATACGCTGCGCGTTTGTGCGAACGCAAAGGGCGTCTGGATCCGGGGGCAGCGCGGCTGAATTTCGTTATGTCTTGCGGAGTTGGTCGCGTATCGGCAGATCGCGCACGCGCAGGCCCGTGGCCGCGAAAATGGCGTTCGTCAGCGCCGGCGCGGTGGTCGGTATGCCCATCTCCCCGCACCCGGCGGGGTCTGCCTCGGAGGGGACGATGTGCACTTCGACGTCCGGCGCCGCGTCCATCCGCAGCAGGGGGTAGTCGGAGAAATTGCGCTGCACTACGCGGCCGCCCTCGATGGTGATCTCCAGCCCGAGTGCCGTTGAAAGTCCATCGATTGTGCCGCCCTGCATCTGAGCTTCGATCCCGAGGGGGTTGATGGGCCGTCCGCAGTCGATGGCCGTCACGACTCTATGGATTCGCAGCTCGCCAGCCCGGTCCACTTCGACCTCCATCGCATGCGCCGCGTAGCCGCCGAACGTGAAGTGCGCCGCAAGGCCGAGGCCGCGGCGGCGGCCGGCCCGACGACCCCAGCGGATGCCGTCGGCTGCTTTGCGCAGAACGGCGGCCAGACGCCCGGTCGAGAACCTGGGACCGCCGTGCTGATCGTAGGGCAGCTCGCGATCAGCTCCGAGCAGCGCCAGCCGCAACTCGAGCGGATCACGGCGCGCGGCATGCGCGATCTCATCGATGAAGCTCTGGACGACGAACGCATTCGCCGTGTGCGCCGGGGCGCGCCACGAGCCGCGCGGAATCCCCGACTCGACGGGAAACCACTCCAGACGGAGGTTCGGTACCAGCCGCGCCGGAACATCATCCGGATAGAGCTCCGGCGTCCACATGTCCTCGGGCTTCACATTGGCGCGCCGGTAATACTTCGAGGCGCTCGCGAGGCGGTGCGTCCATCCCGTGATCGCGCCGTCCGCATCGAGCGCGGCGATGACATGGTGGTGGCCGAACGGGCGGAAAAAATCGTGCTGCAGGTCATCCTCGCGGCTCCATTGCAGCTTGATCGGCAGCCCCGCGGCCTTCGAGACGATTGCCGCCTCGGCGACGTAATCCGAGCTCAAGCGACGTCCGAAACCGCCGCCGACGCGCGTCATCTGTACGTCGATGCGCTCGCGCGGGATGCCCGTCACCAGGTTGACGATGCGCTGGGCCCCGGCCGGCTGCTGCACCGGCGCGATCACCCGTGCGCGATCGGCTTCGACGTGAACGAAAGCGTTCTGCGGCTCGAGCGGGCAGTGCGAGACGAACGGCACGCGATAGCGCGCCTCCACGATGCGCGCGGCCGCGGCCCGTGCAGCGTCGAAGTCACCATCGTTGCGCACGACCTGCCCGCTGCCTGCGAGAAGGCGCTTGCACTGCGCATCGAGCGTCGCGCTCGATTCGCCCGCATGCGGGCCGCGCCGCCACGTGATCTTCAGCGCCTCGCGGCCCTTCAGCGCCGACCAGGTGTCCGAGGCGACGACCGCGATACCCGTCGCGAGGTTCGTGGTCAACGGCTCGTCGGCCTTCGGACCCGGCACGACGACGACCGTCTTCACGCCCGGCACGCGCCGCGCGGCGGCATCGTCGAAACTCTCGATGCCGCCGTCGAAGTACGGACATCGTGCGATCACCGCGACGAACGCGCCCGGCTCGCGCACGTCGATGCCGTAACGCGCCTGACCCGAGACGATCTCGGCGGCATCCACCACGCGGGTCGGTCGTCCGATGATGCGGTACTCGCCCGGTTTCTTGACCGGCAGCGGTTCGATCGGCAGCGCCAGCGTTGCCGCTGCGCGGGCAAGCTGCCCATAGGAGGCCCGCCGACCGTTCGCGCCGGCGCCGCCCACCACGTGGCCCGCGTCGGTCCGCACGGACTCGATCGGCACGCCCCATTCGCGCGCCGCGGCCGCCCGCATGAGCCAGCGCCCCTGCGCACCGATCTGACGGAGATCGGCCCACGCATCCGGAATGCTCGTGCTCCCGCCCGCGCCCTGCGGGCCGTACTTCCAGGCCGGTGCCGCGCCACCGAACACAATGCCCAGCGGCAGCTGCTCGACGCTGACCTGCTGCCAGTCCACGTCGAGCTCATCGGCGAGAATCATGGGCAACGACGTCTTCACACCCTGGCCGATCTCGGGACTTCGCGCACCGATCACGATCCGGTTGTCGGGCTCGATGCGCACGTACACGCCCAGCGGGTTGGGCGGCGCGGGCTTCGCCGCGTTGCCTTCCGCTGCGATCGCGATGCGATGCATCGCCGGCTGGATCAGCAACCCGCCGGCGGCGGTGAGCGAGGTCTGGACGAAGAGGCGGCGGTTCATGCGCGAACGTTATGCCTTGGGTCGATGTCGCAGCGATCCGCTCGTCGCGGCTTCGGTTCGCTCTGTCGAAGGGCTACCGGCTTCCGGCTTCCGCTTTCCGGCCGGAGGACGGGGCCGCGGCCGCGCCGGGGCCCATCCCCCGCGCGCCGATTCGAACCACCACCGCGATCTCGGCGCGCACGCCGAGATCGCGGATCAGCGCATTGACCTCGGCCTCGCTTGCCGTGAGCTCGACGATGAAGCACTCGGTGGCCGGGTCGAGTACGCGTCCGCCCGCGCGCACGACGTAGCCGCGCACCGCGTCGGTGTCGGCCGGCCGCACGCGCAGCTTCAGCAGCACGAGCTCGCGCTCGAGGTGCTCGCCGAGCGTCATGTCCTCGACGCTCACGATGTCGATGAGCTTGTAGAGCTGGTTGGCGATCTGCTGGATGACGGCGTCGGAACCCTTCGTCACGAGCGTGATGCGCGAGACGGTCGGATCCTCGGTCGGCGCGACCGACAATGACTCGATGTTGTAGCCGCGAGCGGAGAAAAGGCCCGCCACCCGCGCGAGGGCGCCGGCTTCGTTCTGCAGCAGGACCGCGATGATGTGGCGCATGGTGCCAAAACCGGGGAACACATCGAGGATATACGATCTGCCGCGCACCGGCCGCGAGGAATCAGCCGGGCGAAATCGTTCTTTCGTGGCTTCGACGCGAGCTGCTAGGCTCGGCCGAGAGTTATGAGCGACACCTTCATTCAAACCCGCCCCGGAGCTCATGCGCTTGCCGGTCGCGAGATGACCGGCGCGCAGATGATCGTGCAGGTGCTCGCCGACGAAGGCGTGTCGGCGATCTTCGGTTACAGCGGCGGCGCGATCCTGCCGACGTACGACGCGGTGTTTCTCTACAACGAGCAGGCGACGCGCAACGGCGCTCCGCCGATGCCGCTGATCGTGCCGGCGAACGAGCAGGGCGCGGGCTTCATGGCGGCGGGCTACGCGCGTGCGAGCGGGCGCGTCGGCGTGTGTCTCGTCACATCCGGCCCCGGCGCGACCAATACCGTGACGCCGGTGCGCGACTGCATGGCGGACTCCGTGCCCATCGTCGTCATCTGCGGGCAGGTGCCGACCGCCGCGATCGGTACCGATGCGTTCCAGGAAGCGCCGGTGCCGTCGATCATGGGCGCGGTCGCGAAGCACGTTTTTCTCGTGACCGATGCGACGAAGCTCGAAGCAACGGTCCGGACCGCGTTCGAGATCGCGCGCACGGGCCGCCCGGGTCCGGTCGTCATCGACGTTCCGAAAGACGTGCAGAACTGGCAGGGAGCGTTCGCCGGCGCGGGGTCCCTGCCGGTGCCGGGTTACCGGCGTCGGCTCGAGGAGCTTCGGAGTCATGCACTCGGCGGGGCAGAGGCCGCCCAATTCTTCGCGATGCTCGGCGAGGCGCAGCGGCCGCTCATCTACGCCGGCGGGGGAGTCATCAACGCCGGCGCGGCGGACCGGCTGCGCGAGTTCGCCGACGCGTTCGGTGTTCCCGTCGTCACCACGCTCATGGGCATCGGCGCGATCGACACTGCGCATCCCCTTTCGATGCGCATGCTCGGCATGCACGGGGCGGCGTTCGCGAACTACGCCGTCGAAGACTGCGACTTCCTGATCGCGGTCGGCTCGCGTTTCGACGATCGCGTCGCGGGCGTGCCGGCCAAGTTCGCGAGGAACGCCAAGCGCATCGCACACCTCGACGTGGACCGCGCCGAGATCAACAAGGTGAAGGCAGCGCAGTGGACGCACATCGGCTTGCTCGCGGACGCTCTGCAGGCCCTCACCGCCCATGGCAATCGCGAGCGGTTCCAGCGCGACTTTTCCGCGTGGCGCGCCGAGCTCGCGGAGCTGAAACGCGCGCACGCGATGAACTACGATCGCAAGAGCGCACTGATCCAGCCGCACTATCTGATCGAGGAGCTGAATCGCCGCACCCGAGGCGAGGCCATCATCTCGACCGGCGTGGGCCAGCACCAGATGTGGGCCGCGCAGTACTGCGACTTCCGCTCACCGCGCCTGTGGCTCACCTCCGGCAGCATGGGCACGATGGGCTTCGGCCTGCCGGCCGCGATCGGCGCACAGATCGCGAACCCGAGCCGCCTCGTCATCGACATCGACGGCGATGCGAGCATTCGCATGAACATCGGCGAGCTCGAGACCGTCACCACGTACGACCTGCCGGTGAAGGTGGTTGTGCTCAACAATTTCGGCGACGGCATGGTGAAGCAGTGGCAGAAACTGTTCTTCAAGGGCCGGCTGTCCGCTTCGGACAAGTCGCTTCACAAGAAGGATTTCGTGAAGACCGCCCAGGCGGACGGCTTCGGCTACGCGGTGCGGCTCGACCGCAAGGACGACGTGCCGCGCGTGATCGAGGAGTTCGTTGCGTACCCGGGGCCTGCGTTTCTCGAGGTGATGATCGATCCCGACGCAGGCGTGTATCCCATGGTCGGTCCCGGGCAGGGCTACGACGAGATGATCACCGGCGAGTTCATCGCCTCGCGCCACGAGGTCGACATCAAGACGCCGGGGCCTTCCGAGATGTTCTGATGAAGTATCTGCATACGATGGTTCGCGTGACGGATCTCGAAGGCTCGCTGCGCTTCTATCGTGACGCGCTCGGGCTGGAGGAAATCTCGCGCAAGGACAATCGTGACGGGCGCTACACGCTCGTCTTTCTTGCGGCGCCGGGCGACCGCGCGGCGCAGATCGAGCTGACCTGGAACTGGGATCCGGAAGCGTATACGGGCGGACGCAACTTCGGGCACCTGGCGTATGTGGTGGACGACATCTACGCCACGTGCCGGCGCCTGGCCGACCACGGCGTGACGATCAACCGCCCGCCGCGCGATGGACACATGGCGTTCGTGCGCTCGCCGGACGAGATCTCCATCGAGCTGCTGCAGAAAGGCGCGCCGCTCGCTCCGGCGGAGCCATGGAAGTCGATGCCCAACACCGGGAAGTGGTAGAACGCGCGCCGACCAGCGCGCATCAAGCGAATGCATACCGAGCATCTGCGCGGCATCACGGTGATGCTCGTCGCCGTTGGCGTGTTCGCGGCGATGGACGCGCTCCTGAAGCTGCTCGCACCGCACTATTCGCCCATGCAGCTCTCCGCGATGCGCGGCGCGGCCTCCTTGCCGTTCATGCTCGCGCCGCTCCTCGTCATGGGGCGGCTGCGCGAGCTGAAGCCGGTGCGATGGTCGTTGCATCTGGCGCGCGGTGTTCTGGTTCTGGTCGTGATGGGCGGGTTCGTGTACGCCGTGCGCGTGCTGTCGCTCGCGGACGCGTACTCGATCTTCCTCGCGGCGCCTTTGATCGTGACCGCGCTCTCGATGCCGCTGCTCGGCGAGCACGTCGGCTGGCGCCGCTGGCTCGCGATCTGCGTGGGTCTGTCGGGCGTGCTCATCATGCTGCGCCCGCAAGCCTCGAGCGTCCTGACGCTCGGCGCGCTGGCCGCGCTCGCTTCCGCGGCTGCCTACTCGGTGAGCGCGATCACCGTTCGCGTACTGACTCGCACGGACACTACCGTGAGCATCGTCTTCTGGGTCATCGTGCAGCTCACGGTGTTCTCGACGCTCATCGCCTGGCCCAGCTGGCAGGCGGTGCGGCTGCAGGACTGGTGGCCGCTCGTCGGCATCGGTCTCTCGGGCGCGGTCGCCCAGCACCTTCTCACCGAAGCCTTCCGGCTGGCGCCGGCATCCGTAGTGGCACCGTTCGAGTACACCGCGCTGCTGTGGGGCATCGCGCTCGACTACCTGTTTTGGGACGTGCTGCCCTCGGGCCGCGTGTATTTCGGCGGCGGCGTCGTCATCGCGAGCGGGCTCTATCTGATCTGGCGCGAGCGGCAACTGCTTCCGGCAGTCGCGGCCCGTCCTTCTCCCAGCGCAAACGTAACTAGCGCAACGTAACGGCCGTGCCGCACGCCGTCACCATGAGCATGCTGCCGCCCGCGCCGAGCACTTCGTAGTCGAGATCGATTCCCACGATTGCTTGCGCGCCGAGCTTGCGCGCCGCGTCGCGCATCTCATCGAGCGCCAGCTGGCGCGCTTTCTGCAGCTCTTTTTCGTACGCCGCGGAGCGGCCGCCCACGATGTCGCGCACGCTCGCAAAGAGGTCACGGATGATGTTCGCGCCGAGTATTGCCTCCCCGGTCACGATACCTTTGTACTCGCTGATCTCGCGGCCATCGATCGCAGGCGTCGTCGTCAGGATCATCGCTCACTCCTCCGCGTGATTGACTCGGGCGTCCGCGGCCGGAACACTCCGCCGGATCATAGCGAAAGCACGAGAACCGGCGCAGCGGATGACGATGCAATCGGACGCGAGGGACCTCGAGCGCTATCTGCGCGAGCACATCCCGCTCTCTGCGGCCATGGGCGTGCGCGTGCGCGAGGCGACGAGCGACCGCGTCGCGCTCTTTGCGCCGCTCGCACCGAACATCAACCATCGCGAAACGGTGTTCGGCGGCAGCGCCGCGGCGCTCGCCGTTCTCGCAGCCTGGGCCCTGCTGCACCTGCGCCTCGCGGCGGACGGCATCTCGGCGCGCCTCGTCATCCAGCGCTGCGAGATGAGCTACGAGCGTCCGATTCCCGGCGATTTCACCGCGACGTGCGAGCTCGCGGACGAGGCCGGCTGGAGCCGCTTTCGCACGACGCTCGAGCGGCGGGGTCGGGCTCGCATCCAGCTGGCTGCGGTGCTGATGCACGAATCCCGCGCATCCGCGTCGTTCCGCGGGCAGTTCGTCGCGGTTCGGGCCTGACCGCCAACCGCTAACATTCCGTTCGAGCGCACGAGCGCTCGCGAGGAGGCGACATGGCTACGGAGCGTCCGAATCTGTATCTAATGCGCGCCGCGGACGTCGCGACGCATTCTCAGTCGTTCTCGCACCCGTGGAATCCGCTGTCGGAGCTGCATGGCATGCATCTGTCGCGCGCCGTCGGCCTCAAGCGCACGGGTGTGAGCTACGTGCGCATTCCGGCAGGCAGGGAATCCTTCGCCTACCACTCGCATCGCTACGAAGAGGAGTGGGTATACGTGCTCGAGGGCCGCGGCGTCGCGCTCATCGACGAGGTGGAATACGACGTCGGGCCGGGCGACTTCATGGCGTTTCCGACGCCGTCCGTCGCCCATCTCATGAAGAATCCCGGCCCGGGCGATCTCGTCTATCTCATGGGCGGCGAGACTCGTGAGTTCGAGATCTCGGAGTTCCCGCGTCTGCGCAAGCGCATGGTGCGATCGAACGGCGAGGTTCAGATCTACGATTTCGACGACGCGAAGGCGTTCGCCCCGCTCGGCGATTAGTCGGACAGGCCCCTAGATCGTAGACCGAGATCGACGAGACGAATACGTACTGCTGCACGTTCGGCGCGAGCGCTTCGGCCGAGAGCTTCACGTGCCGCGGCACGTAGCCCGAGTTGTCGATCACCGCATCCCACTCGCGGCCCTTCAGACCCTCGATCTCGCCGTTGCGATCGCCCTTGATGCGTTCGATCTGCGGAAAGCGGTCCGCGTTCGTGCGGCCGCGGTTGAAGAACGTGACGGTGTGACCGCGCTTCAGCGCAAGCCGGGCCATGTGCAGGCCGAGGAAGCGCGTGCCGCCGAGGATCAGAATCCTGAGAGGCTTTCCGGCTCTGGCCATGGCCCAGCGCGATGATGCCGCCGCGGCTGCGACCGCCGAAGCAGCCGCGACGAATTGACGTCGCCTCACGGCACGCGCCCCTCACCCGCCTTCGGCACCCTCTCCCCAGCGAGCTGGGGAGAGGGTTGGGTGAGGGGCGGCGCGTACTGCGCGAGCCACTCCTGCGTCGTGCGATACCAGAAGAGCGAATTCTGGGGCTTCAGCACCCAGTGGTTCTCGTCGGGGAAATATACGAGCTTCGACGGCACGCCCCGCTTCTGCAGCGTGTTGAAGAGCTCGATGCCCTGGTTCACGGGCACGCGCATATCCTGCTGACCGTGGATGATGAGCGTCGGCGTGCTGAAATTGGCCGCGAAGGTATGCGGCGAATAGCGCGCGAACTCCTCGGGCTTGTCCCAGAAGTTGAAGAAGCGCTCCTTCGACGCGCCGTAGTCGGCTGCGATCTGCGTGAAATTGTTGTAGACCGCCGCGTGCGCGATGAGCGCCTTGAACGGGTGCTCGCGTCCGAGGATCGTGCTCGCGAGAAACCCGCCGTAGCTGCCGCCGCCGGCGATCATGCGTTCGGAGTCCACGAACGGCTGCGCCTTCAGCCACTCCGCTGCCTTGATCGTGTCTTCGTAGGGCAGGGAGATGCGGTCCGGGTTGATCGAGTCGGCGAACTCCTGACCGAAACCGCTCGAGCCGTGGAAGTTGTGCCACGTCGTGATGTAGCCCCAGCCCGCGAAGACCTGTGCGTTCCAGCGCCACTGCACGCCGTCGATGACGGTGTTGTGCGGACCGCCGTGCAGGAGCATGTACACGGGATACTTCTTCGCAGGATCGAAGTCCGGCGGATACACGACCCACATCTGGATGTCGCGATCGTGCGCGCCCTTGTACGCAACGCTTTCGACCTTGCCGAAGGCCACGTCGGCGAGCGCTGCATCGTTGAACGCGCTGAGCTTTGTCGCTGCGCCGGAGCGCACATCGAGGCGCACGAGCGTCGGCGGCTCGCCGAAGCTCTGCCGCATCGCGATGACCGCGGTTCTCGACGCGGCGAGACCGTGGAAGCTGGGCGTCTTCGTGACCGGCCTCGGCACGGAGCCGGTCACATCGAAGCGGTAGATGCGCTGAGTAGCCGCGTCATCGATCGCGCCGAGCAGCGCTTTGCCGTCCGCCATCCAGACGACGTTGTCGGCGCTTCGATCCCAGTTCTCGGTAAGGCCGCGCGTGCGACGCGAGCCGCGCTCATGCAGCATCAGCCGCTCGCGATCGGCGTAGAAGCCCTTGATGCGCTGCTGCAGGAACGCGAGATGACGTCCGTCAGGGCCGTATCTCGGTTTCGAGTCGTCTCCCGGGTTGTCGGTCGTCAGGTTCTTCGGCGGCTTGCAGCCGCAGGAGGCGAGCAACACGATGTCCATGTTCGGATCGACGCCGCTGCGGTCGGTGTTGGTCGCGAACGCAATCTCTTCGCCGTCCGGGGAAATGTCGTATGAGAACGCGTCGAACTCGCGCTTCGAGAGGAAGAATCCGGAAGTTGGCGTGATGGCGACGGTTTCGCCGCCGTCGATCGCGATCGAGAACACATGCGGCTCGCGATCATCGAGGTGGTGATCCCAGTGGGCGATCGGCGCGCGGTCCCAGACCTTGGCGCTCATTTTCGACTCCGACCGCTCCTTCATGCGCTTGCCCTGATCCTCCCACCGCACGAGATCGCCCCAGATCTCGCTCACGAAGGCGATGCGCTTGCTGTCCGGGAACCACTTCGGCACGCCCGCGCCCGTGGGGAGATTCGTGGCGCGACGCGCTTCGCCGCCGTTCACGGCGATGAGGTAAATCTGGTTCTGCTCGTCGGTGCCGCGCTTCGACACGAAAGCGATCCAGCGGCCGTCCGGGCTGAAGACGGGGTTCGTGTCGGGCGCCGAATCGCTCGTGAGCTGCCGCGCCTCCCCGCCCGCTACCGGCACGATCCATAGGTCGGTAAACCCTTTGTTTTCCTTGACGTCGTAACGGGTTACCGGCACCACGGCGAGCTTGCCGTCGGGCGAGATCGCCGGATCGGCCAGGCGGTGCAGCGTCCACATCTTGTCCGCGGAGAGCGGCGCTTTCGCATGCGCAGAGAGCAGGGCCACGCCCGAGACCACAACGAACACAATCGAGCGACAGGTCCGACGCATCGAGGAATCCTCAGGCCCAGGCTGGGCGGGGATTGTGCCCGGGAGGAGCGGCCGCTGGCTACCGCCATCCGGATGCCGGCAGCCTCTACAATCTGCGCATGCGCCTGGTCCTGGCAGCCACCGACGCGGCCCTCGCTGACGCCTGGCGAGAAGAATGCGGCGCCCTGCCGAATGTATCCCTGCATCGGGGCTCGATACTCGATCTCGACGTCGATGCGCTCGTCAGTCCCGCGAACAGCTTCGGATTCATGGACGGAGGCATCGACGGTGTATATCGCCGTCACTTCGGCGGCCACATCCAAGAACGGCTGCAGGCGCTGATTCGTGCACAGCACGACGGTGAGCTGCCGGTCGGTCAGGCGGAGATCATCGCGACCGATCACCCGCGGCTGCGCTTTCTCATCTCAGCCCCGACGATGCGTGTGCCGATGAACGTCGCCGGAACTGCGCATCCATACCTCGCCGCGCGCGCCGTATTCCGCCTCGTCAAGCAGGGCGTGTTCGCTTCGGGTTCGGGTGGGGAGGGGCACGTGAGCTCGAGGGTTTCTTCGGTCGCGATGCCCGGCCTCGGGACGGGCGTCGGCGGCGTAGCGGCGCGCGCGTGCGCCCGGCAGGTGCGGCTAGCCTACGAGCAGATCGTGCTCGGACGCGTGCCGCGACACCCATCGCTCGCCGATGCGCTCACGGCGCACCTGCAGGCGAGCAGGCAATGACCGAGCTCGACCGACTCGTGGCGCAGTTGCGCGACTTCGCGCGCGAACGCGACTGGGATCAGTTCCACAGCCCGAAGAATCTCGCGATGGCGCTCGCCGTCGAGGCTGCCGAGCTGCTCGAGATTTTCCAGTGGCTCACCGAAGAGGAGAGCAGGACGCTCGATGAGTCGCGTCGTGCGCAGGCCCGCGAGGAGATCGCGGACGTCCTGCTGTACGTGCTGCGCCTTGCCGACCGGCTCGGCATCGACCCGCTTGGCGCGGCAGCGGACAAGATCCGCAAGAACGCCGAGCGCTACCCCGCCGAGAAGGTGCGCGGGCAGGCGCGGAAGCACGACGAGTACGACTGAGACGGCTCGTCTCAAGTCATCCTTGACAGCTTCACTGCGTCGGGCCGACGCTACGCAACCTTTCGGGCCGACCGGGTGAGGGCATCACACACCGGTCCACAAACAGGGGGCAGCAATGCGCGGGAATTTCGTTTGGCACGAGCTCATGACCACCGATACCCAGTCCGCGAGCTCGTTCTATCCAAGAGTGACGGGCTGGAGGACGCGGCCGTGGGAGCACGATCGGTCGTACACGCTGTTCGAAGGCTCGAGCGGCCCGATGGGCGGACTGATGGTGCTGCCGGCGGATGCGAAGTCGATGGGCGCGCCGCCGAGTTGGCTTCCATACGTCGGCACCCCGGATATTGCGGCGTCGCTCGCGCAAGCGCAGCGCCTCGGTGGCCGCGTCCTGAAAGACGTGCAGGAGGTTCCAGCCGTCGGCAAGTGGGCCGTGCTGGCGGATCCGCAGGGTGGGACTTTCGCGCTGCTGCAATCGGCGCACCCCTCGCCCGCCGGCGGTGGCCGCCCGGCGCTCGGGGACTTCTCGTGGCATGAGCTCGCGACCACCGATCACCGAGCCGCCTTGGACTTCTACGGCGAGCTCTTCGGCTGGCGGAAGTCCGCGGCGCACGACATGGGTCCGATGGGCGTGTATCAGATCTTCTCGATCGGCGGCACCGATGCGGGCGGCATGTTCAACAAGGATCCGGATACGCCGGTGCACTGGTTGAGCTACGTCAACGTCAACGATGCCGATGCGGCGGCCCGGGCCGCGAGCGCAGCGGGCGGACGCGTCGTAAACGGTCCCATGGAAGTGCCGGGCGGCGACCGCATCGCCCAGATCGTCGATCCGCAAGGCGGCGCGTTCGCCGTGCACTCCTTCAGGAAGGCGGCGGCCGCGAAGCCCGCGCCGCAGCCCAAGGCGTCCCAGCCGATGGCCGCGTCGCAGCCGAAGCCGGCGGCTGCTTCGACATCGAGCGCGCCCGCAGCGGCAGCCAAACCTGCCGCAGCGAAGAAGCCCCGCAAGGCGGCCAAGCGCCGTCCCGCCGCTCGTAAGGCTGCGGCCGCGAAGAAGCGCGCGGCGAGCGCCCGCAAGCGCGGCTCGCGCAAACCCGCCCGCAAGGCGAAGAGCGTACGCAAGAGTGCGCGAAAGGCGCGAGCGCGGCGGGCATCGCCCAAGCGTCGCGCGAGTGCACGCCGCCCGGCGCGCCGCGCGAAGTAGCTACACCCCCTCACCCAACCCTCTCCCCTGCGGGGAGAGGGTGCCGAAGGCGGGCGAGGGGACTCACACGAAGTAGCTCGCGACGAACAGCGCGAGCATCGTGAACACGAGCGCGATCTTCGCGAGCACGCCCACCGCGAGTCCCACCCATGTTCCGATGCCGACTCGCGTTGCGGAGTCGAGGCGTCGCCGCGCGAGGAGCTCACCCGCGACGGCGCCGACGAACGGCGCGAGGATGAGCCCGATGAATCCGAAGAAGATGCCGACGATCGCGCCGAGGGCCGCGCCGATCAACGCCTGATGACTTGCGCCGACGCGTTTGGCGCCGAGCAGGCTACCGAGGACGTCGGCGACGAAGACCAGCGCCGTGAGGACCCCGAGGACGACGACGGTGCCCCAGCCGATGCGCTGGAAGTCGTCGATCCATGCGGCGACGAGCATGCCGCAGAAAACCGCGACCGCGCCGGGGATGCCGGGCAGGAACGTACCGGCGATCCCGATCAGGATCAGGCCGATCGCGAGCACCCACCACCACGTCGGATCCACGCGCTGGTCGGACAGGCTAGAGCCTGACGAGCGCCTTGCCGAAATTCTCGCCGCGCATGAGCTTGCAGAAGTGCGCCGCCGCGTTTTGCAGACCATCCACGACGTCTTCGCGGTACACGAGCAAGCCCTCGCCGTACCAGGCGATGGCGTGTTTCAGATATTCGTCGCGCCGATGCGCGTAGTCGGCGACGATCCTCGGCTGAATCGCCGCGCACTCTACGATGCGTCCGTTCGCGGCGAGATGCCGGCCGTTCACGATCGTGTCGTGAATCTCGCCGCCGGTGTTGTCGAAGAAGATGTCGACGCCGTTCGGCGCCAGCGCGCGCAGCCGTGCGCTCACGTTCTCGGACCGTTGGTCGATGCACGCGGAAAAGCGCGCGCTCTTCGTCACCCAGTCGCACTTCTCCTTACCGCTCGCGATGCCGATCGCGCGAGCGCCGTGGAGCATCGCGATCTGGCCGACCATCGCGCCGACTGCGCCGGCTGCGGCGGAAACGAGCACGGTTTCGCGAGGCTGCAGTCGCCCGGCCTCGAGAAGCCCCAGATACGCCGTCATGCCGGGAACGCCCAGGATGCCGAGCGCCGTCGACGGCGGATTCTGGCCGGGGCGCACCGCATGCACGCGCGAGCCGTCCGAGACGCGAAGCTTCTGCAGGCCGTGCTCGAGCTCGACGCACGCACCCACCGCGAACACGTCGTTGCGCGACTCGATCACGTCGGCGACGGCGCGCGAGGGCAGCACATCGCCGCTCCTGCTCCGGTCCGGAAACTCGTGTCCGTTCAGAGGCGCGCGCGCGTGCGGGTCGAGCGCCAGCCACCGCGCGCGGCAGAGAATCTGACCCGCACTCACCGTCGGCGCGGCCGTCTCGATGAGCTCGAAATCATCCGGCGTGGGAACGCCTTTCCCCAATCGCTTGATGCGGACCTGAACGTTGCGCATGCCGGTGCGGCTATTCCGAAGCGGCTTCGATCGCTTCGCGCTGCCTCGCAGCCTCCGCGGCGGCGTCTTCGAGCTGCTGTTCGATTCGCGCCTGCGTCTGCTTCGCCTGTTCGATCTCTTCGGCCTTCGAGGCGCCGCCGGCAGCGGCCGATGCGCCGAGCTCCCCGACGCCGCAAGCGCTCGCGGTCAGCGCCGCCAGGCAGACGCACGCGATCTGCACGCGATTTTTCATGGTCATTGGGGAATCTTCTCCTGTCTGAAACCTTTCGGGACCTCGAATGCCGCAGCGCCGATGCCCTCTTCGCGCACACTGGTGAGGCGCGTCTCATCGACGACTTTGCCGTCCTCGAAATTGCGCGTCAGGATCGGAATGCCGTTGATCTGATCGAGGTCGGACCAGGCGTCGTCCATCCCATCGCCACCGCCGAGCTTCTCGACGAAGCCACGCGACATCTGCGTCATCTCGCGCATGGCGTTCATGAGCTCGCGGCCGCCGGGAAGAGAGGCGGGCGCGACCACGCAGAGCTCCTCGCGCTTGACGCCGTCTTGCGCGACCTCCCACACGCGGCACGCGCGGCCGGCAACGCTGCCGCTGCGTCCGGTGCTTTTCACGGAGCGTTTGGACTGCGGCTCGCTTTGCGTGCCCGGCATTCCCGGACCCTTCATCATCTTTTCGACCATCGCACGCTGCTCTGGAGGCATGCCCGCCATCTGCGCGTCCATCTTCTTGCGCATGTCGGCGAGCTGCGTTGCCATGCGGTCCATCGTGGCCTTGTCGACCACGGTGTAGCTCTTCTCTCCGTGATCGATGGCGTACATCGTCTGATTTCTGAAGATCACGCTCGTCGCGAGGCGGCCGTTCTCGACGGAGTCGACGCGGAACTGCCCGTTCTCGAACCACAGCTTCTCGACGCCCGGCTTCGCTTCCGGATCCGTAAGATCCTTGTCCGTCATCTCCATGATGACGCCGGCGGATGCCGCACCCGAAACGAAGAGAAGCACACCGCAGGAGATCGTGCGCATGGCAGTCGGTCCTTCAATTGCTGAAACGCAAGGGGGACTGTACTCGCCGCCGATTTTACGGCCAACCCGCCTCTCAATGCGCGAGGCGTCGCGCCTGCGGATTCCTTATAGTTCGCGCATGAAGCGAGCGCCTGCATCAGGCAACGACGCTGCCGTCGCGCCGCGCGTGCGCCGCGGCTATTTCGAAAGTCGCTTCGGCCAGCTGCACGTGCACAACGCGATGCCGCCGGGCGGCGGCTTCGAGGAGGCTACCGCGCTGCTGTGCCTGCATACCGGCGCTTCGTCGGCGCGGCTGTTCCGCGGATTTCTCGAGATCATGGGACGCGACCGCTCGACGTACGCGCCTGACATCCCGGGATACGGCGAGTCGGACGCACCGCCGCCGCACGCGACGGTCGCGGATTACGCCGGCGGGATCGGCGATTTCATCGATTCCATGCGCTTTCGGCAGATCGACCTTCTCGGCTATCACGCCGGTGCAGCGATTGCCGCCGAGCTCGCGGTCGCAAAGCCGGAGCAGATCCGGCGCCTGGTGCTCATCGGTGTGCCGCTGTACCGCGATGCCGAGCGCGAGGCTTTCAGGCGCTCACCGGTCACGGCCGCGCCCACGGACGCATCGTGGGGCGCGAACGCTCTCATGCAGTACCCGATGCGCGATCGTCTCGCGTCGATCACTCAGCCGGTCATGGTGCTGCGGCCCCGGGACGATCTGTGGGACGCTACGGCTCGCACGCGCGAAGTGCTGCCGCGCGTGCGCGTCGTCGATCTGCCGAATCAAGGGGGCGGGCTGTTCGACGCGGCGCCGCAGGTGGTGGCGGATGCCATCAGGGAGTTCCTGAAGGGCTAAGACGCCCTCTCACCGCACGCCGGTCGCACGAACGTCCCCGCTCGTCTCAACGCTCTTCATCTTCGCCGTCTTAGACGTCTGAGCCGTCTGAGCCTTCCTCCGGGTTTCGCGAGGCTCATCACACAGCCCTCTCGGCGGGACCGGGGTGCCCGCGCTACACTTCCGGACATATAGACTAAGGAGCGCGCCGATGAGCGTGCAGCAGCGTCAGTCCGCGACCTCTACCCCGTCCGATCTCGAAACGACCGCCGAGCTGCCGGTGCTCGATGTTGCCGCCGCCGAAGCGGCTGCGGGCGACGACCACCTCGCCAGGACGGACACGTGGGCCGCTCCGGAGCCCGTTTCCGCCGCGCGGGCTGATGGCGCGGTCGAAGCGCAGCTGCGCGCGCTCGCCGAGAATCTCCGCGACGTCCAGGAACGGCTCCAGTACAAGGGCGCGCGTCTCGTCGAGCTCGAGCGCGAGATCGAGCAGCTGGGCGAGGAGCGCCGTGCTGCCGCGGAGCGCGCAGGTGCTGCCGACGACGCGCTTCGCGAGCTCGCCGAGCGTGACGCGCGTATCGAGGCGCTGGAAGCGCGCGAAGCACACCTCGAAGCGTGCCTGACCGACGCGGATCGGCGCCGCCGCGAATCTGCCCAGGCGCTCGAGCGACAGGTCATCGAAAAGGACCGCACCCTCGCGACGCTGCAGCGGGATCTCTCCGAAGCGCAGGCGAGCGCCGCGAGCCACCTCGAAACGCTTCAGACGCTCGAGGCGCGCCGCGGCATCTGGGATCTGCTATGCCGCGGCCTCGATCAGGAAATCGACGACCGCGAAGCACGGCTTGCGGTTCTGGGGGCGGAGCTGTCGCGACGCACTGGCCATGAGAGCGATCTCGAGAACGAGCTCGCGGCTCGAGCGCAGCACACCGAGGCTCTCGAGCGGGAAGTGAACTCGCTCGCCACTGCGCTCTCGCAGCGCGAACGGCAGCTTCGCGCCGCCGAGGAGGCAGCCGCCGCGCAGGTCGCGGCGCAGGGTACCGAGCACACCCGCGCAGCGAAGACGTCGGAAACCCGGATCGCGGCGCAGGCGGAATCGATCGCGCTGCTGCAGCGGAATCTGCAGGACGCGGCCGCGCGGGCGCAGGAGCTCGAGAGCGATCTGCGCGCCGCCGAGGATACGATTCACCGCCTGGAAGCGGAGCTGCGCAGCAAGTCAACGCGGCTCGAGGAGCTCGCCAAGGCCTCCGAGGAATGGCGCCACGCCGCGGAAACGACGCGCCGCTCGCTCGAGGAGCGGGACACGCGCATCCATCGGCTCGAAGCGGATGCCGCAAGCAGTGTCGAGCTGGTCGGAAACATAAAGCAGAGTCTGCAACGTCTCGAGCCGCTGACCGGAGTCGAGCCGCCGCCCGAAGGCGCGACACGTCTCCTCGTGCGCACGAGCGGCGATGCAGAGGTCGTCCACGTCCTCGGACGCAAGACGACCGTCGGGCGCACGCCGGACAACGATCTGCAGGTCGATGCGCGCTTCGTCAGCCGCCGTCACGCCGTGATCCTCGCGGGACCCGTGCAGACGATCATCGAGGACCTGAACAGCACCAACGGCGTGCACGTCAACAGCCGGCGCGTCACCCGCCAGCCGCTGAAGGACGGCGACATCGTCGTCATCGGCAAGACCCGCTTCCGCTTCGCCATCCGTCAGGCCGCGCCGCGCGGCTGAGCGGCTCAGCGGTCCTGACCGATCGCCGCGGTCCAGCGCGCCACCTCGCGCCAGGTCATCGATCCCGTGGGCGTGAGGCGCGCGTCCTCGTAACCCCAGCGTTCCACGTCGATGAGGTACTGCGCGCGCGAGAGCAGCGTGCCGCGGCACACGCGAGACGGCAGCGGCGCGCCGTGGGCCTCCTGCCACATCCGGCCGAGCAGATCATCGAACAGCCAATCCGGCACCTGGTCGCGCAGCGCGGGGTAGACGTAGCCGAACATCACGAGGTGCGCAAGCAGCACCCGCCAGTGCGGGGCGAAGCGGCGCAGCAGCCGCGCCCAGTCGAGCTCCGCGCCGCACGCACGGATCAGGTGGTTGATGTCGGCGCCGTCGAAGCGCTCGCGCTCCATGATGAACGCCTTCGACCAGACCATCTCCTCCGGAGGAGAGAGCTTCACGGGCATGCCGAGGATGGTGCCGTCCCGTGCGTGCTCGAACCATTCGTCGTCGACTTCCGCGATCCCGTTGCCGGAGCTGAAAATCACGTCGATGAAGTCATCGCTGCAGCGCGCCTTGCCGAGCCAGTGCGGAAACGTGAGCTCCGTGCGGCATCCGGAGTCGGCAAGTGCCTGCATGATGCGCTCGTAGTCGCGGCGAGAAGAGCTCCCGCGGCGCGCTGCAGCCGCTGCTCGCGCCAGTGAACGACCGCGCCGACGTGCTCCTGCTCTGCGGCGATCTCACCGACTACGGCCTCACCGAGGAGGCTCAAATCCTGGCGCAGGAGCTCAAGGCCTCTGTGCGTATCCCGATGGTCGGGGTGCTCGGCAACCACGATTACGAAGCGGGCCATGAACAGGAGATTCGCTCCATCCTTGGCGACGCGGGTGTGAAGCTGCTCGACGGGGGGGCGTGCGAAATTCATGGCGTGGGATTCGCGGGCGTGAAGGGCTTCGTCGGCGGCTTCGACCGCGGCACGCTGGGTGCGTGGGGAGAGAGCGCGATCAAGCGGTTCGTGCAGGAAGCGCACGACGAAGCAATCAAGCTCGAATCCGCGCTCGCCCGGCTGCGCACGCCGCACCGGGTCGCGATACTCCACTACTCACCCGTCCGTTCGACGGTCGAGGGCGAGCCGCTCGAGATCTATGCCTTCCTCGGCACGAGCCGGCTCGAGGAGCCGCTCGACCGCTACCCGGTCGATGCGGTGTTTCACGGGCATGCCCACAGCGGCAGCCCCGACGGGCGCACGCGGACCGGCATTCCGGTCTACAACGTCGCGCTGCCGCTGCTTCGCAAGCGGCACGGCGAGGGCACGGGCTTCCGTGTCGTCGAAATCCCGCCGCAACCTGCGTAATCTCTTGCTGTAACCCGGGGAGGTGCTGCGCACGTGGTCAGCCCGTATATCGAGCGCATCCTGAAGGCGCGCGTGTACGACGTCGCGATCGAGTCGCCGCTCGAGCATGCGCCGCGTCTCTCGCGGCGGCTCGCAAACCGTATCCTGCTGAAGCGCGAGGATCTGCAGCCGGTTTTCTCGTTCAAGCTGCGCGGCGCCTACAACAAGATCGCGCACCTTTCCGAAGCGGTTGCCGCCCGCGGCGTGATCTGCGCGTCGGCCGGCAATCACGCGCAGGGTGTCGCGCTCGCCGCGCGCCATCGCGGCATTCCCGCGGTGGTCGTGATGCCGCAGACCACGCCGCAGATCAAGGTGCAGGCCGTCATCGATCTCGGCGGCGAGGTCCTGCTGGACGGCGACGACTACGACAGCGCGTACGAGCGCGCGGTCGAGCTCGCGCGCGAACGCAACCTCGTCTTCGTGCATCCGTTCGACGATCCCGACGTGATCGCAGGCCAGGGAACCGTGGGTCTCGAAATCCTGCGGCAGAGCGGCGGCGAGATCGATGCCATCTTCGTGCCGGTCGGCGGGGGCGGGCTGCTCGCGGGCGTTGCCGTATACGTGAAGTACCTCTATCCGCGCATCCGGATCATCGGCGTTGAGCCCGAAGACGCCGCGAGCATGTACGAATCGCTCAAGGCCGGCGAGCGCGTTACCCTCGAGCGCGTCGGCATCTTTGCCGACGGTGCCGCGGTGAAGCGCGTCGGCGCGGAGACGCTGCAGCTCGCGCGCGAGCACGTCGACGAGGTCGTGCTGGTGGACACCGACGAGATCTGCGCGGCGATCCAGGACGTGTTCGAGGACACGCGCTCGATCGTCGAGCCGGCCGGTGCGCTCGCCGTCGCCGGCGCGAAGAAATTCCTCGCGCGCGAAGGCTGGCGCGACAAGCGCATCGTCGCGATCAACGGCGGCGCCAACATGAACTTCGATCGCCTGCGTCACGTCGCCGAGCGCGCCGATCTCGGCGGTGAACGCGAGGCCCTGCTGGCCGTCGAGATCCCCGAGCGACCCGGCAGCTTTCTCGAGTTCTGCGGCGTGCTCGGACGCCGCAGCGTCACCGAATTCAACTATCGCTTCGAGAGCGCGCGCGCCGCACAGATATTCGTCGGCTTCGGGCTGTCACAGGGCGCGACGGAGACAGAAGAGGTCGTGCGTCGTCTGCGCGCCGCCAACTATGCGGTCACGGACATGACGGACAACGAGATGGCCAAGCTGCACGTGCGCTACATGGTCGGCGGCCACGCGCGCGGCATCGAGAACGAGCTGCTGTATCGGTTCGAGTTTCCGGAGCGCCCCGGCGCGCTGCTCAGGTTTCTGCAGGCGATCGGCTCGCGCTGGAACATCAGCCTGTTCCACTACCGCAATCACGGCTCCGACTACGGACGCGTGCTCGCGGGCATCCAGGTGCCGGCCGCGGAGCGAGCCGAGTTCGTGCGGCATCTGGATGAGTTGCATTACGGGTATACGGACGAGACTGCGAATCCGGCGTATCGGATGTTTCTCGGGGCGTAAGCGAAAGCGGAGCGGCCCGGCTTGCTCGATGGCGTTTTCATTCGCTCCACGATATTCGCTCGGTGAAAACGCCATC
>JBQTHP010000069.1:0-4314 GCA_052389755.1 Gammaproteobacteria bacterium | reverse complement strand
ATCGCCTCGTCGCGATCCTTGGCTTCGATCACGAAGAACGCGCCGATCATCTCTTTCGCTTCGGTAAACGGGCCGTCGGTGACCGAAACTTTGCCGCTGCGCGGGCGCAGCGTGATCGCTTGCCGCGGGGACTCGAGCGAGGCGACCGAGAGCAGCCGACCGCTCTTGCGCAGCGCCTTGTATTTCACGAATGCGTCCTCGGTTGGTGAGCTGTCATCCCTGCGTCGATCGGTGCACGCCAAGATCGACATCCAGAGAGTCAGGACCGCGGAAGTATTTCGGCACCCGTGAGGCCGAGATGGTGATCGGTGCTCCAAACGGTCCCGATCTTTCGCTGCTCGATGCAGGCCAGGGAAGCCGCATCGACATACGTGAGCTTTGCACCACGGAACCGGTCCAGTATGCGCAGCGTTCGCTCGTGATCCTCGAGCGTCGCGCCGAGTATCGTCAGCCCCTTCAGTGACGCAACGAAGTTCCGCAGCTGCCGGGCAGCCTCCTCACCGTGGCGATGCAGAAACCACGAATAGCACTCGGAGATCACCAGGAGTGAGGTGATCCATCGTGTTCCGGCCCGGCCGAAGAGCTCGGCAGCCTGAATGTGCGCGCGGTCACGCCGATTGAGGGCGGCGATGAAGATGCCGGAATCGAGAAAAACCGCGCCACTCACGGGGCGCCGCGCCGGTACACGACCTCATCAACGCTCGTGCTGTCGTCGGGCTCTCCGTCGATGACGCCGATGTAGCCCATCCAGGGATGATCGGTATCATCGCGTGCCACCACTTCGGCTACGCTGCGCCGGCACAGCTCGGCCAGCGAAACACCCTGACGCTTCGCGGCTCGCTTGGCGCGTTTGTATAGCGTCTCGTCCAGTGAAATCTGCGTACGGATCATGTTATCACCACCTCAATGGCATGATAACACTGCCAAGGACGAACGAGCACCCCTCGTGCCGACAGCGGGCCCGGATGTGATGCGCGTCTACCTCTTCCGAAGGATGGACGGGCAGTCGCGAATAGGTAACGGTATTTCCGATCTGACCATGACCATTCAAGGCGACAAGCGCTGGCTCGCGTTCATCGTGCTGTGCCTCGGCGATCTGATGATCGTCCTGGACACCACGATCGTGAACGTCGCCTTGCCGTCGATCCAGGCGGATCTCGGCTTCTCGGAGACCTCGCTGGTGTGGGTCGTGAACGCGTACATGCTCACCTTTGGAGGCTTCCTGCTGCTCGGCGGCCGGCTCGGTGACCTCTACGGCCAGCGCCGCCTGTTCCTGATCGCGCTCACCCTCTTCACGCTCGCATCGCTCGGCTGTGGCTTTGCGGGCTCGCAAGGGCTGCTCGTGTTCGCGCGAGCCGTGCAAGGCATCGGCGGCGCCGTCGTCGCGGCGATCGCGCTGTCGCTGATCATGAACCTGTTCACGGATGCCGCCGAGCGCACCAAGGCGATGGGTTACTTCGGCTTCGTCATGGCTGGCGGCGGCACCATCGGCGTGCTGCTCGGCGGTGTGCTCACGGACGCGCTCGACTGGCACTGGATCTTCCTCGTCAACATCCCGATCGGCATCGGGGTGTTTGCGTTGTGCGTCTATCTGATCCCCGCCGATGCCGACCGCACTGCCTCGACGCGCCTCGACGTCGCCGGGTCGGTCACGGTGACGACGTCGCTGATGCTCGCGGTGTATGCGATCGTGAATGGCAACGATGCCGGCTGGACATCCACCCAGACGATGGGCCTGCTCGTTGCGGCGGTCGTGCTGCTCGCCGCGTTCCTCACCATCGAAGCGCGGGTGCGTGCACCCCTGATGCCGCTCGCACTCTTCAAGATCCGCAGCGTTGCCACCGCCAACGTCGTCGGCGTGCTGTGGGCGGCGGCGATGTTCGCGTGGTTCTTCATCTCCGCGCTCTATCTGCAGCGCGTGCTCGGATACAGCCCGTTGCAGGTCGGCCTCGCCTTCCTGCCCTCCAATCTCATCATGGCGGCGTTCTCCGCGGGCCTCTCCGCGAAGCTCGTCATGCGCTTCGGCATCAGAGCACCGCTCGCAGTCGGGCTCGCGATCGCAGCGGTCGGACTTGCGCTCTTCGCGCGCGCTCCGGTCGACGGAACTTTCGTCGTCGACGTGCTACCCGGCATGCTCCTCCTGGGCCTGGGCGCTGGCATGGCGTTCAATCCCGTGCTGCTCGCCGCCATGAGCGAGGTTGCGCCGAGCGAATCCGGCCTTGCCTCTGGAGTGGTCAACACATCCTTCATGATGGGTGGCGCGCTCGGCCTTGCGGTGCTCGCGAGCCTTGCCGACGGACGCTCCGACGAGCTCGTCGCATCCGCCGCGGCCGCGCCCGTCGCGCTCGCCGCCGGCTATCACGTTGCCTTCGTCGGCGGAACCCTCTTCGCCGCCGCGGCAGCACTGCTCAGCGCCGTGCTGCTTCGACCTGGACGCGAGGCGCAGGCCGACGAAAGCGCTTCCGCCGCACCGGAAGGCAGCTCCGGCTGAGTCATGCCGCACCACATCGGTATCGTTGCGTGCTCCGCCGAAGGCGCGGCTCTTTGTTATCGGACCATCTGCGTGGAAGGCGCGCAGCTTCTCGGCCCGCACGCTCATCCCGAGGTCTCGATGCACACGCACTCGCTCGGCGAGTACATGAAATGCATCTACAGGGACGACTGGCAGGGCGTGGGCGAGCTCATGCTCTCCTCCGCAAACAAGCTCGCGCGAATCGGTGCTGAGTTCCTGATCTGCCCCGACAACACCATCCACCAGGCGCTTCCTTACGTTGAACCGCGATCACCGCTCCCCTGGCTGCACATCGCCGAGGTCGTCGCCGCGCAGGCCGTCGAGCGTGGGTTCCGGTGCCTCGGCCTGACCGGAACTCGTTGGCTCGTCGAGAGCGAGGTCTATCCAGAGAAGCTCGCGGCGCGCGGCCTGGCGTATGTGCGCCCGAACACCGTCGAACGCGAAGAAATCAATCGCATCATCATGGATGAGTTGGTTTACAGCGTCTTCAAGCCGGACGCGGTCGCTTATCACCAGCGGGTCATCGGACGGATGAAAGATGAGGGCTGCGACGCCGTTGTACTCGGCTGCACCGAGATCCCGTTGATCATGAACGACTCGAACTCTCCTCTGCCGACGCTCGATTCCACGCGCTTGCTTGCGCGGGCGGCGCTGCGCCGCGCGGTGCAGGGACCGGTCACCACTTCTCCATGAAGGACCGCAGATCGAGCTCGAACGTCCAGGCCTGTGGGGACTGGCGCACGAGCGCAAGCACGCTGTCGGCAATCGCTTCCGGCTTCAGGAAGAATTCATCGGGTTTGTCGCGCATCATCTGCCGCGTACGTGGCAGATCCACTACGCCGTCGAGCACCACGTACCCGACGTGGATGCCCTCGGGCCAGAGCTTGCGTGCCATCGACTGCGCAATGCTGCGTTGGGCAGCCTTGGCGGCGGCAAACGGCAGGAACTTCGCACCGCCGCGAAGTGAAGCCGTCGCGCCGACCACGATGATGCTGCCGCGACGCTGCGCGCGCATGTCGGGCAGCACGGCGCGAGTCGCGACGAAAAGACCCAGGGCGTTCGTGCGCCAGGCGCTCTCGAGCGACTCGGATGTCGCCTGATCGATGTCCTCGAAGGCGCCCGCGCCGGCGTTGTAGATCAGCACACCGACCGGACCGAGCGCATCGCGCAGACGCGCGAACGCCCTTTCGATCTCTTCGGGCACCCGAACGTCACACGTGATCGCGATCGAGCCCGCGAGCTCGGCGGCGAGCGGATCGAGCGTCGCGCGCGAGCGCGCCATGAGTCCGACGCGATAACCCTCGCCGGTGAAGGCGCGGGCGAACGCCGCGCCGTTGCCGGGGCCGACCCCGACGACGACACAATTGGATGAGCCCATGGCAGCTCCTCGCTTGCCGATCTGGAGTGGCGAGGTCAACTCGAGCTCCAACGCGCCAGGTTCAGGAACTCCCGCAGCGTGCGAGGGCCGTAGGTGCGGAAGGAAGGATTGGGCCGCTCATAGGCGAGCCTCTGGCGCGCGATCGCATCACTCCGCGCACGCTTGCTCATCTCGTCGATCGACAGGCGGTAAGGCTTCGCCGCATTCAGCGCGAACACTTTCTGACGCAGCGCCGGCGTGATCTGCGGATAGTCGTGCTTGTCGCGCAGCTCCGGCGCGATCTGAAACGTGCGGAATGCCTGGATCTGGTCCTGCGGCGAGCCATACCAGATCGAGTCCGTGCCCCAGAGCACGTTGTTCTCGCCCACGTGCTTGAAGAGCTTGCCGAGCGCATGCGCCGCCTCGTCGGGCTTGCGCAGCGCGA
>JBQTHP010000068.1:0-47033 GCA_052389755.1 Gammaproteobacteria bacterium | reverse complement strand
GAGCAGCGCGCTCGGCATCTGCTCGCAGTCGTCCGCGCTCGACGGCCAGCTCAGGATGAGCTCGTCCGCAGCGCCGCTCCAGGTCGCAAGGAGAGCACGCGCCTGGGCGAGCTGTCCGCCGGCGGATGCGGACGACCAACCGGCTGCGAGTTGCGCGTGCGCTGGAATGAACGGGTCGCGGCGTACGGGCGCCGGCCAGCTCTCCGCCCGCAGATCGGTGATCCAGATGCCGTCATAGCGCACGATCGGGTCGGCGAGCGCATCGGTGATCGTAACGGCCGGATCGAGCGCAGCGGTTTCGACAGTCGCGCGGCTCAGGAGGCGCTCGAGCCAGTCGACGGCCTCGCCGTGCGCCAGATCGCCCAACATGACATCGAGCGTGGCGAGCTCGTTCAAGGCCTCGCGGAATCGGACATGCGCCTGCCTCGGAGCGGCGTCCGACTCCTCGCCCGGAAAGCCGAGCGCCGTCAGCGCCGCGACGAAACGTTCCACCCACACGTTCGAGCGCGCTCGATCATCGGGCAGGGAGCTCGCGAAGACATGGAGACGCCGACGCAGCTCCGCGACCGCATCCGCGAGCGCGTCCGGCGGCGTGGACAGGGCATCCGCGAGCTCGCGCCAGGTCACGCGCATCGCGAGCCGGCTTCGCAACCAGATGTCGAGCCTCGCGCGCGCCGGTGCATCCGGACGCCGCCAGTACGGTGAACGAAGCCACGCGCTCACCGCATCGAAGTCGAGCGTTCCGTTCGGAAACCGAAGGCTCGCGAGCGCGTGACGCGCGAGCGGGCTGTCCGCGAGCGGTTCGCCCCCTTCGATCACGAACGAATCGAGCACGCTCGCGAACGCTCGCGCCACGCCGGGACGCACGGCGGAGAGGTTCGGCAGAACGATGAGGAGGCGGCGGCACGGATCCTCGAGCAGCCGCGAGCGCGCCCAGGCGGATGCGGCCGCGAGCTCGTCCGAGGCGTCTGCCGCGCGCGCGATCCGGATTTCCGCTGGGCGGCCCTCCGATGCGATCTGTCGGACATCGCTGCCGGCCTGGCTCCACCGTTCCATTCGCGCGCGCTGCGATCGCGTGAGCGGCGAGAAACCGGCGAGATCCACATGCGCGCTTCGGGCGCGATCGATCCGGGCGGCCAGCTCCGCGAGCGGCGCCGCAGCGAGGTCGCGGCAGCGTGCATCGAACGCCCGCATCGCGAGTGCGAGCCACCTGCATTCGATGTGCGCGCCGCGCGCGATCGAGTCGGTCGGGATCAGCCACTCCACGGCGAGCACCGCCGCGCGCCGCAAGCCCTCGATCAGTGCGTCGGATGCCGTGATGCCGACGTCGCCCGCCGCCTCGAGCGCGCACCCGCGCCACACCAGCCACGATTCGACCTCCCCCATGATGCGCGGCAGGCGCACACCCTCGGCTGATGCGGCCGCTGCCTCACGATCGAGCCAACTCGACCAGGCGATGACGTTCGGAGTGCGCCAGATCGTGCCGCCGCGTGCCGCCTGCGACTCCGCGTAAGCGAGACGGACAGCCTCCGCGCGCCGCCCGCCGGGGACGACGAGCAGCCGACCGGCGTCGATCGATGCAATTATCGGAGCAGGAAGAGTCAACAAATCAGCGGTTTGAGAACTATATCAATAGTTCTACTTGAACCTATCCCGAGCCGCGACCACGTTGTCGGCCGGCAGTGCGCGCGGTGCGTTCGCGTACGCTGCGAGAAGCGTTTCGATGCGCGCGAACACCTGCCGGAGAATGCCCGCGTCCGGCAGATTCGTCACGCGGAAATGATCGCGATAGGGAACGTTGAAACTGACACCGGGTGCGACGAGCACGTGCTGCTGCTCGAGCAGGTCGAGCGCGAACTGCTGATCGTCGAATTCCGCGAGGGTCCCGGCGCGCACCCGCACGAAGGCGTACATGGCACCGGCGGGCGGCTCGAGCACGAGAAAGCGGCTCTCGCGAACCGCATCGAGAATCGCGCGACGCGACTCGAACAGACGCCCGCCCGGTGAGACGAGCTCGCGAATGCTCTGATGCCCGCCGAGCGCCGTCTGCACGGCCCACTGCGCGGGCACGTTGCTGCACAGGCGCAGCGATGCCAGCAGCTCGAGCGCCGCGAGATAGTCGCTGGCTCCGCGCAGCCGCCCCGAGAACGAAGCCCAGCCCACGCGATAGCCGCACGCGCGATAGACCTTGGAGAGGCCGGACAGCGTGCCGCACAGCGTGTCGTGCACGAGGGTCGCCATCGGGACGAACTCGGTACCGTCGTAGAGCATCTGATCGTAGATCTCGTCGCTCAGCACGACGAGCCCGTGGCTTTCCGCGAGCCGGGCGAGCTTCTCGAGCACGGCGCGTGGATACACGGCACCCGTCGGATTGTTCGGATTGATGACGACCAGCGCGCGCGTGCGTCCGGTGATGAGCCTTGCGACCTCGTCCGGATCCGGGACGAAGCCGTTCTCCGGACGGCACGGATAATGCACCGCGCGCCCGCGGTTCAGCGTGACGGACGCAGTCCACAGCGGATAGTCGGGACTCGGGACGAGCACCTCATCGCCGTCGTTCAGCAGCGCGCGCAGGGTGAGGTCGATGAGCTCGCTCACGCCGTTGCCGATGAACACTTCCTCGGCCGTGACGCCCTGCACGCCTCGCGCCTGCTGCTGCATGACGATGGCTTCGCGAGCCGGGAAGATTCCCTTCTGATGGCAGTAGCCTTCGGCCTCCTGCAGATTCTCGATCATCGCCAGGCGCATCGTCTCGGGAGTACGAAAACCGAAGAGACCGGGATTACCGATGTTGAGCGAGATGATCTCGTAGCCGAGGCGCTCGAGCTCGTGGGCGCGCCGCGCGAGGCGGCCGCGGATCTCGTAGCGGACGTGGCGCAGCGAATCGCTGGGGCGAACGACGGTCTCTGCGGTCATGCTTCGAGCATATCCGGTCAGCCGATGGCGCGCACAGTGCGCAGCTTCGCAATCCGGTCGGCCGTGTAGCCCAGACGTTCGCTGAGGACCTCGTCGGTGTGCTGGCCGAGCAGCGGAGGCGGAAGGCGATACTCGAGCGGCGTGCGCGACAGGTTGATGGGATTCGCGACGAGCGGCACGGTGCCTGCGAGCGGATGCGCGAGGTCGATGCGCAGGCCGCGGTGGCGCACCTGCGGCTCGGCGAAGGCCTGACCGATATCGTTGATCGGCCCGCAAGGCACGCTGGCCGCGTTCAAGGCAGCGAGCCACTCGCGAGTCGTCTTGAGCCTCATCCACTGCGCGATCTGCGGCACGAGCGTGCGCCGGTTGGCGACCCGCGCAGCGTTGGTCGCGAAGCGCTCGTCGCGCGGAACGCCGGCCTCGCCCGCCGCCGCGCAGAAGCTCGCGAACTGTCGATCGTTGCCGATCGCGAGCATGAGGAAGCCGTCAGCCGTTGCGAAGGCCTGGTACGGGACGATGTTCGGATGTGCCGTGCCCCGCCGCTGGGGTGGCCGTCCGCTCACGAGGTAGTTCAGGTTCTGATTCGCGAGCCATGCGAGCTGCGTGTCGAGCAGCGCGAGGTCGATGAGCTGCCCGCGGCCCGAGGCGCTCCGTTCATAAAGCGCGGCGAGTATCGCCGTTACCGCATACATGCCGGCCATGAGGTCTGCCACTGCAACCCCGACCTTCTGTGGTCCCCCGCCCGGCTCGTCATCGGGCGGCCCCGTGATGCTCATGAGCCCGCCCATTGCCTGGATCATCGCGTCATAACCGGGCTTGCCCGCATCGGGACCGTCCTGGCCGAAGGCGGAGATCGAGCAGTAGATGAGCTGCGGATGCGCATCGCGCAGCTCCTCCCACGCCAGGCCGTACTTTGTGAGCGCACCTACCTTGAAGTTCTCGACCAGGACGTCCGACTGCAGCGCGAGCTCGCGCACGACGCGCTGCCCGTCCGCGTGCGCGAGATCGACCGCGATCGAGCGTTTGCCGCGATTTGCGCTGAGGTAGTACGCGGCCTCGCTCGTCTCCTCGCCCGCGGCGTTCCTGAGATACGGCGGTCCCCACGCGCGCGTGTCGTCGCCGCCGTCGGGACGCTCGACCTTCACGACGTCGGCGCCGAGATCGGCGAGCGCCTGCGTGGCCCAGGGACCCGCGAGGATGCGAGACAGATCGAGAACGCGAATGCCGGAGAGCGGTGCGGGCATGGGTGGGATTCTCGCACGCGCGCGTCACGCGATCTCGCGCCACCGGTGACACGCGACGCGACGCTCCGGCGCCGGCGCTTCCCAGGCGGGGACCTCGAGCCGGCAACGCTCGATCGCGTGCGGGCAGCGCGTGCGAAACACACAGCCGCTCGGCGGCTCGGTCGGCGACGGCAGCTCCCCTTCGAGCGCGAGCGTGAGCCGCTGCCGTTGCACGTCGGGGTCGGGCACGGGCACCGCCGCGAGCAACGCGCGCGTGTAGGGATGCAAGGGTCGCGAGTACAGCGCGGCGGTCGGCGCGAGCTCCATCATCCTGCCGAGGTACAACACGAGCACCCGCTCGCACAGGCGGCGAACCACCGCGAGATTGTGGCTGATGAAGAGCATCGAGGCGCCCGAGTCGCGTTTCAGCTCGCGCAGCAGGTTCACGATCTGCGCCTGGATCGACACGTCGAGCGCGCTCACGGGCTCATCGCAGATGAGCAGCTTCGGCCTCAGGATCATCGCGCGTGCGATGCCGACGCGCTGGCATTGCCCGCCGCTGAGCTCGTGCGGATAGCGATTCATCATGTCGGGCGCGAGGCCTACGCGCGTGAGCATCGCGCCCGCTTCGGCCCGCCGACCGGCGCGATCGAGATCCGCGCGATGCACGCGAAGCGGCTCGACCACGATCTCGCCGACCGTCATGCGCGGATCGAGACTCGCGAGCGGATCCTGAAAGACGATCTGCAGATCGCTTCGCAGCGGCCTCAACTCCCCGATCGTCAGCTGCTCGAGCGCCCGGCCGAGCCAGACGACCTGTCCGGCGCTCGGCCGGACGAGCTGCAGCACGGCGCGCGCCAGCGTCGACTTCCCGGAGCCCGATTCCCCGACGACGCCCACGGCTTCGCCCGGTGCGAGCTCGAGATCGATCCCGTCGAGGGCACGCAGCATGCCGGGTCGGCGGAACCATCCGCGCCGCACCGGAAATTGCACGCGAAGACCGGCGAGTCGGAGCAACGGGTCTTTCATCGGAGCGGAAAGTGGCACGCGACGAGCGACGGATCGTGCGCTTTCAGCACGGGTCGTTCTCGGCGGCATCGATCGCCGGCGCGATCGCAGCGTGGATTGAAGGCGCAACCCACAGGCAGCGCGCGCGGGTTCGGCGGTTGACCGCGCACTGTCGCGAGTGCGGCCCCGCTCGGCTCATCGATGCGCGGCATCGAATGCAATAGCGCCCGCGTGTACGGGTGACTCGGCGTCTTGAGGATCGCGGCGACGGAGCCGAGCTCCACGATCCGCCCCCCGTACATGACTGCTACACGATCAGCGATGCCGGCGACGACGCCGAGATCATGCGTGATGAGCACCATCGCCATGCCGCGCTCGCGCTTCAGTTCCGCCAACAGCGCGAGGATCTGGGCCTGGATCGTCACGTCGAGCGCGGTGGTCGGCTCATCCGCGATCAGAAGCGCGGGATCGCAGGCGAGCGCGATCGCGATCATCGCCCGTTGGCGCATGCCTCCCGAGAGCTCGTGCGGGTATTGGTCGAGCCGTCGCTCGGCATCGGTCATATGGACGCTCGAGAGCAACGCGAGCGCACGGGCCTGCGCCTCGCGACGCGACAGGCCCTGGTGATGCACGAGCGATTCGCCGATCTGCTCGCCGATGCGCATGTGCGGCGTGAGCGATGTCATCGGGTCCTGGAAGATCATCGCGAGCCGCGAGCCGCGAACCCGGTTCAGCTCGCTCGCGCTCGCACCCACGAGATCGACGCCTTCGAATCGCGCGCTCCCGCGGACGTGCGCATTGCGTGCAAGCAGGCCCATGACGGCAAGCAGCGCCTGGCTCTTGCCCGCTCCGGATTCGCCGACGATGCCGACGCACTCCCCCGCCCGGATGTTGAGACAGAAATCATGGACCGCCGCGAGGTCGCCGTCCGGCGTCGCGAACGTCACGCCGAGTGCGTCGATGGCGAGGACCTCCCCCTCAGCGGTCGCGGGGGTCGAGCGCATCGCGGAGACCGTCGCCGAGGAAGTTGAAGCACACGAGCAGCGTGACGAGAAAGCCGGCTGGAACCAGCAGCATCCACGTCGCCGACTCCATCTCCTGGGCGCCCTCATTGATGAGGCTGCCGAGGCTCGCGAGCGGCTCCTGCACGCCGAGGCCGAGGAACGACAGAAAGCTCTCGAACAGGATCATCTGCGGGATCGTGAGCGTCGCGTAGACCACGACGGGGCCCAGGACGTTCGGCACGATGTGCCGCGCGAGGATGGCGGGCGTGCCGACGCCGCTCGCGAGGGCGGCCTCGATGAACTCGCGGCGCTTCAGCGACAGCGTCTGCCCGCGCACGATGCGCGCCATCGTGAGCCAGCCCACGGCACCGATCGCGACGAACAGCACGTAGATGTTGCCGCGCTCGAAGACGGTCGTGAGGATGACCACGATGAAGATGTAGGGCAGCGAATAGAGCACGTCGACCACACGCATCATGAGGCCATCGATGCGGCCGCCGAGATACCCGGCGACGGCCCCCCACACGACGCCGATCGCGAGACTGACGACGGTCGCGAGCAGCCCGATGACGAGGGAAATCCGCACCCCATAGAGCGTGCGCACGAACAGGTCGCGCCCGAGGCGGTCCGTGCCCAGCCAATGGCCGGCATCGAGCTGCGGCGGCGCGGCCCTGTGCTCCCAGTCGAGCGCGTCGTAGGCGTGAGGGCTCAGCGAAGGGCCGATGAGCGCGAGCGCGGCGATTGCAACGATCACCGCGGCAGCGACGAGCGCGGCGCGATTCGTCTGCAGCCGCCGCCAGGCGTCTCTCCAGAGACCTCGCGGCGCCGGTGTCTTCGCGGACTCGAACGATGCCGCGGCTTCATTCATGGCGCACGCGCGGATCGAGCCAGCCGTACAGAAGATCGGCGATGAGATTGCAGGCGAGCGTGATCGCCCCGTACACGACGACCATGCCCATGACGAGCGTGTAGTCGCGATTGATCGCGCCTTGCACCAGATAGCGTCCGGTACCCGGCAGCCCGAAGTAGCTTTCCACTACGAGCGAGCCCGTCACGACGAACGCCGTCGCGGGGCCGAGATAGCTCGCGACCGGCAGCAGCGCCGCCCGCAGCGCATGCCGGCGAACCACCTGGGATTCCGACAGGCCCTTGGCGCGGGCGGTGCGCACGTAGTTCGTCCGCAGCACCTCCAGCAGGCTGCCGCGCGTGAGCCGCGCGACGTAGGCGATCACGGGCAGCGCAAGCGTCACGACCGGCAGCACCAGATAGCGTGCGTCGGCCGGCTCCCAGCCCGCAACCGGCAGCCACCGAAGATGCAGGCCGAACACGAGCGCGAGGAGCGGCGCCATGACGAAACTGGGAAGCGCGATGCCGAGCACGGCGATGCCGATGCTGATGTGGTCCGCCAACGTGTTCCGGTGCAGCGCTGCGAGTGTTCCGAGTGGAACCCCGACCAGGAGCGCGAGCAGCACGGCCGAAAGACCGAGCGTGAGACTGATCGGAAGGCCCTGCGCGATCAGCTCGGTGACGGTGAAATCCTTGTACTTGAACGACGGGCCGAAATCCCCGCGCACGAGCCCGCCGACATACCGGCCGTACTGAACGCCGAGCGGCGCGTCGAGGCCGTACGCGGCCTCGAGATTCGCCTTGATCTCCGGCGGCAGCCCCTGCTCCTCGTCGAAAGGCCCGCCCGGCGCGAGCCGGATGACGAAGAACGACAGCGTGACGATGAAGAACAGAGTGGGAACGACTCCGGCGGTCCGCCGTAATGCATACGCCAGCACGCGGGCAGCGCTCCCTCAGAAGGTATCGGAGACGGGCGTGGACATGCGGAACAGTCGGACAGAATCCTTGTGCGCGACGGCGACCCTCGGCAGTCTAGCGCGATGGAGCGATCGGCATGAGCGCCGTGCGAAACAGCTGGCAGTTCACCGTCGCGTGGGGCGATCTCGACGCGAACCAGCACATGCGGAACACCGCATATCTCGACTACGCCGCGCAGAGCCGCTTTCTGTTTCTCGCATCCGAAGGGTTTCCGCCCGAAGCCTTCCGGCGGTATCGCATGGGACCGGTGGTTCTCCGCGACACCGTGGACTACCGCCGCGAGCTGCACCACCTGGACGTATTCACGCTGACGCTGGAGCTCGCGGGCATGAGCGCCGATGGCGCGCGATTCGCGCTCGCGAATTCGTTCGTCAACGCTCTCGGCGAGGCGGCCGCCATCGTACGCAGCGACGGCGCGTGGTTCGACCTCGGCGCTCGCCGTGTCACCGCGCCACCGGAGCAACTGCTCGGGGCCATGAACCGCATGCCGAGAAGCGCGGAGTTCACGGTGCTCGAGCGCAGCCCGGCAGCGATTGCCTGAGTGGGTCGAGTTCCCTACACTGCCGACAATCCATGGAATCGACTCGACCCATCCGCGCGCTCATTCGCGGCCTGGACGCGCTTACGGTTCTCAACCAGCGCAACGGCGTCACCGTGTCGGAGGTGGCGCACGAGATCAACCTTCCGCGCACGACGACCTATCGCATCCTCGAGACCCTGAGCCATGCGGGTTACGTCTACCGCGACGCGACGGACGATCGCTATCGCCTCACGATCATGGTGCGGCGTCTCTCCGACGGATTCGACGACGAGACGTGGGTGACGCAGATCGCGCGGCCGCAGATCGAGGATCTGGGCAGGCAGACCGTGTGGCCCGTGACGGTCGCAACGATCACGGGCGGCACGGTGACGGTGCGCGAGACGACCGATCACGTGAGCCCGCTCGCCGTCGAGCGCTACTCGGCGGGGTCTCGCTTGCCGGTTCTCACCACGTCATCCGGCCGCGTGTACCTCGCGTTCTGCCCACCGGCGCAGCGGGAAGCGATTCTCGAGGCGCTCGCCCGCTCCACGCGCGAGGAAGACAAGCTCGCGAAGGATCGCGTCGAGATGCAGAGACTCCTCGACGAGGTGTGCGCGCAGGGCTATGCAGTGGCCTCGCGGCGGCGGCGGACGACCGACGAGTTGAGCATCGCGGTGCCGATCATTGTCGAGGAGCGTGTGCTCGCCGCCCTGTCGATACGGTTCTCCGGTGCGGCCGTGCCGCTGAAGCTGGCGCTCGAACGCTTCCTGCCGAAGCTCCGCGACTCGGCCCAGGCCATCCGACGGAAATTCACCGAGCTGCAGCGCGACCCGCCGCCGCGGCATCATCGAGCCGCGCTCGCACGATCGCTCGGGCACGGCGAATGAAGCGAATTCTCGTTTGCATCAAGCGCGTCGTGGATTTCAACGTGCGCGTCCGGGTGAAGCCCGACGGCTCCGGTGTTAGCACCGAGGGCGTCAAGATGAGCATCAACCCGTTCGACGAGATCGCGCTCGAGGAAGCGCTGCGTATCAGGGAACGCGGCGCGGCGCAGGAAGTCATCGTGGCCACGATCGGCCCCGTCGAAGCGCAGCAGCAACTGCGCACCGCGCTCGCGATGGGCGCGGATCGCGCGCTGCACGTCGAGTGCGGCACGGCCGTCGAGCCGGGCACCGCTGCGCGCGTGTTTCTGAAGCTGATCGAGCGCGAACAGCCCTTCGCCGTGATCCTGGGCAAGCAGGCGATCGACGACGACAACAACCAGACCGGGCAGATGCTCGCCGCGCTCTGGAACCGGCCGCAGGCCACGTTCGCCTCGAAGATCGAGCTCGCCGAGGGCAAGGCAACCGTGACGCGCGAGGTCGATGCGGGACTCGAGACGATCGAGGTCGACCTGCCGGCGGTCTTCACCACCGACCTGCGCCTGAACGAGCCGCGCTACGTGAAGCTGCCGGACATCATGAAGGCGAAGAAGAAGCCGCTCGACGTGATCCGGCTGGCCGAGCTCGGCGTCGAGCCGCGCGAGCGCCTGAAGGTGATGCGCGTCGAGCCGCCCGCGCAGCGGCAGAAAGGCATCAAGGTGAAGGACGCGCAGGAGCTCGTGGAGGCACTAAGGAAGAAGGGGCTCGTTCGGTGAACAGGATCCTCATCGTCGCCGAGCACGATGGCTCGAAGCTGAATCCGAGCACCGCAAAGTGCGTGACTTGCGCGCGTGGCATTCCGGACGGCGAGATCATCGTCGCCGTCTGCGCGGCGGATGCGGGGAGCGTGGCGGCCCAGGCCGCGCAGCTCGCGGGTGTCTCGCGCGTCCTCAAGATGGAGCACGCGGCGAATGCGCATGCGCTCGCCGCCGTGATTGCGCCGCAGATCGCCGCGATCGCCGCCCCGTTTTCGCACGTGCTCGGCCCGTCCACGACGTTCGGCAAGGACCTGATGCCGCGCATCGCCGCCCTTCTCGACGCGCCGCAGGTCTCGGACGTCATGTCCGTCGAAAGCGCCACGCGCTTCAGGCGACCGGTCTACGCCGGCAATGCCATCCTCACCGTCGAGGTCGACGCCGGGACGAAGATCGTCGGCACGGTGCGAACCGCTTCATTCGAGGCGGCCACTGCCGGCGGATCGGCGCGTATCGAAGCGGCAGACACGGCCGCTGCCGAGGTGCCGTCGCATACGCGCTTCGTTTCGGTGTCGGGGGCCCGTACCGACCGCCCCGATCTGCAGACTGCCTCACGCGTGGTTTCGGGTGGGCGCGCGCTCGGCAGCGCGGACGCATTCAGGATCCTGTACAGCCTCGCCGACAAGCTCGGAGCGGCGGTCGGCGCCTCGCGCGCAGCGGTCGATGCCGGATACGCGCCGAACGACATGCAGGTCGGCCAGACCGGCAAGATCATCGCGCCGGAGCTGTACATCGCGGTCGGAATCTCCGGCGCGATTCAGCATCTCACTGGCATCAAGGACGCGCGCACCATTGTCGCGATCAACAAGGACGGCGAAGCGCCGATCTTCGAGGTCGCGGACCTCGGCCTCGTCGGAGATCTCTTTCAGATCGTCCCGGAGATCGAGCGCCTCATCGGGAAATAGGAGCTCGAGGCAGCGCCGAGCCGCGCTGCTGGGCGCAGCGCACGGCCGTGTCGCACGGGTACGACCGCGCGCACTCTACGCGAAGGGTCAGGTCGAGCTGCACGTCGTGGCGGATCCCCGCGTCGGGCAAAGCGAGCGTTGGTTGGCGCGGCCTAGCTACTTGGTTATGGCTGCTTGAGCTGGCCGAGCACGTGCTCGGCTGACGACACCTTGAATTCGCGCGGCGCCTCGACGAGCACCTTTTCGGCGACGCCGTCCTTCACGACGACCGCGAAGCGCTGCCCGCGCATGCCCATTCCGAACCCGCGGCCATCCATCTCGAGGCCGAGCGCGCGCGCGTAATCGCCGTTGCCGTCCGCGAGCATCACGATCTTTTCGCCGACGTTCGAGTGCTTGCCCCACGCGTTCATCACGAACACGTCGTTCACGGCCATGCAGGCGATCGTGTCGACGCCTTTGGCCTTGAGAGCGCCCGCCTTCTCCACGAAGCCCGGAAGGTGCTTCGCGTCGCACGTCGGTGTGAAGGCTCCGGGTACCGAAAAGAGCACGACTCTCTTGCCCTTGAAGAGCTCGTCCGTCTTCACGTCCTGCGGACCGTCCTTCGTCATCGTCTTCAACGTACCGGACGGCATCCTGTCACCAGCCTTGATGGCCATGGGGATCTCCTGTGGGACGCTATAGTCTACAGCCAGTGGCGCTCCTCACCCTCCGCGACGCCCACCTCGCCTACGGCGATCATCCGCTTCTCGATGGCGCGCGCCTCGCGGTAGAGGACGGCGAGCGGATCGGCCTGATCGGCCGCAACGGCACCGGCAAGTCGTCGCTTCTCAACGTGATCGCGGGCCTCCTCGCCCTCGACGATGGCGAGCTGCAGCGCCGGGACGGGCTTGCGGTCGCGCTCGTCGAACAGGAACCGGAATTGCCGCACGCGACGACGCTGCGCGAAAGCCTCGTACGCCGAGCCGGAGGCGCGTTCATACCGCACGAGGAGCGCCACGACCGGGTGCACCGGCAGGCCGAAGCCCGATTGACGGAGTACCTGCATCGCCTCGGGCTCGAGGCCGACCGCGTGCCCGACTCGAGCTCCGGCGGCGAGCGCAAACGCGCGGCGCTCGCGCTGGCGCTGCAGCCGGATCTGCTGCTGCTCGACGAGCCGACCAATCACCTCGACATCGACGGCATCGAGACGCTCGAGGCGCTGCTGCTCGCGGGCCCGGCCGCGATCGTCGTCACCCATGATCGCGCGTTTCTCGATCGCGTCACCACGCGCATCGTCGAGCTCGACCGCGGGGTGCTACGTTCGTACCCGGGCAATTTTTCGGCGTACGAATCGCGCAAACAGCACGAGCTTGCGGCGGAAGACATCGTCAATCGCCGCTTCGACAGGTTCTGGGCGCAGGAAGAAGTATGGATTCGCCGCGGCGTCGAGGCGCGCCGCACGCGCAACGAGGGCCGCGTGCGCCGCCTCGAGCGGCTGCGCGCCGAACGCGCTGCGCGGCGCGACCGGCTCGGCAACGTGAAGCTCTCGCTCGACGCCGGCGACGCTTCAGGGAAGCTGGTCGCGGAGCTGTCGGACGTGACCAAGCGCTTCGGCGATCGGCGCGTGATCGAAGGTCTCACGATGCGCATCATGCGCGGGGATCGCATCGGACTGATCGGGCCGAACGGCGCGGGCAAATCGACCCTCATTCGCCTCATCCTCGGCGAGCTTGCGCCGGACAGCGGCAGCGTGCGGCTCGGCACCAACCTCCAGGTCGCATACTTCGACCAGCTGCGTGAGCAGCTGGACCCGGAACGCACGCTCGCGGAGACCGTGAGCCGAGGATCCGACTGGGTCGAAGTCGGTGGCCAACGCAGGCACATCATGAGTTATCTCGGCGACTTTCTGTTTCCGGCACATCGCGCCGCATCGCCGGTGAAGATGCTCTCCGGCGGCGAGCGCAATCGGCTGCTCCTCGCGCGCCTGTTCGCGCGCCCGGCGAACCTTCTGGCTCTCGATGAGCCGACGAACGATCTCGACATCGAATCGCTCGAGCTGCTCGAGGAGACCCTGCAGGACTACCCCGGCACGCTCCTGCTCGTGAGTCACGATCCGTTGGCGCGAATATGTGGGTGGATACGGTGACTGGCTCACGCAGCGCCCGCAGGCACTGGAAAAACCGCGGGCCGCGAAGCCGGCGACTTCCGGGCGCCCGCCGCGCGAGAAGCCGCGCGGACGGCTGAGCTACAAGGATCAGCGCGAGCTCGAGTCGCTGCCGGCCGAGATCGAAGCCCTCGAACATGAGCACGCGGGGCTCCTGGCGCACATGAGCGAGGCGGGCTATCACCGGCTCGGCGTCGAGCAGATGAAATCGGACCGGCAACGCATCGAGGAGATCGAAGCGGCGCTGCGCGAGAAATTCTCGCGCTGGGACGCGCTCGAGCAGCAGCGAGCCCGCTGACGTGAGCGTGCGGTGTCAGCCGCCGGGCGCTGCGTCGCGTGCTTCCCGCGCGATCGCATCCTGCAGGGCGCGAGCGAGCTCGTGGTCGCGCCGGCTCGCGGCGATGTCGAGAGCCGTGAAGCCCTGGGCATTGCGTCGCGAGACGTCCGCACCGCGCACGACGAGCAGCAATGCCGCCTCATCCCGCGAGTCGATCACCGCGAGATGCAGCGGCGTGTAGCCGCCCGCCCCCGCGCGCGCGTTGACCGCGGCGCCTCGATCGAGCAGGAGGCCGACGGTCTGGGTCATCCCGTTCTGCGCCGCGTAGTGCAGCGCCGTGAACCCGCGCTTGTCGGCCGCGCGCACGTGCGCGCCCCGCTCGATGAGCAGCGCGGCGACGTTCGCACGCCCGGCCCGGGTCGCCGCCATCAGCGGCGTGATGCCGTGCGCGTTGGCGAGCTCGATGTCGGCACCGGCGTCGATCGCGTCGAGCACACCGCGCGCATCGCCGGCGATCACCGCACGATCGAGGTCTGCCCCGCCGCACCCGAAACACGCGAGCGCACCCAAGGCAACCGCGAGGATCGCCGACCCGCGCTGCAGACAATACACGTTAAGAATGAACTGTATGGTCTTGTACTAGCTACTGTTTCAGCCCCGGAAATTTGTTCGAGGCGCCGCGGATGCCACCTGAGAGATTCTCGACCAGATTGACGAGCACGCCGTTCGGATCGCGCAGAGTCATCTCCTTGGAGACCGCATCGTGCTGCCCGAGCTCGAGCACGGTGGGCGGACAGAGAATCGTAAGGCCGAGGTCGCGTGCCCGCTCGTGGAGCGCCTCGACGTCCGGCGTATGGAACACGAGGCACACCTCGCCGCGGTTCACGCGATCGATGCTCGGGTGCGTGTCGTCTTCGGGGGACGGATTCGTGAGCTCGAACAGGGCCACCATTCCCCAGTCCACGTCTTCGGACTGCAGGATCACCCAGCGCATCTGGCAGGGAGGCATGCCGAGGAGCTGATAAAGCGCCGGCAGCTCTTCGCCCGCCTGCCCCTCGACCCACACGTTCAAGCCGAGCCCGTCCCGGTAGAAGGCGAGCGACCGTTCCATGTCGCGCACGATGATCGCGGCGCGCTTGAGCGGCGTGACTCTCGACATGCCGATTCCCCTTCTGCAACGGATTGCGGAATCATAGCGAGAGCCGCATCGATGCGCTCGGAACGAGTGCGACGCTCGCCGGCGCCGGGACGCGCTAGCCAGCCGAGCGGAGCTCCTGCGTGCGAGACTCGCGCACGCGACGCTCGAGCTCCTCGCTTTTCATCGGGCGCGCGAGCAGGAAGCCCTGAACGCCGTCGCAGCCGCGGCTTCGCAGGAAGTTCAACTGCTCGACCGTCTCGACGCCTTCGGCGACGACCGTCTTTCTGAGCGTGTGGCCCATCGCGATGATGGTTTCGACGAGCGCGCAAGCGGCATCGCTTGCCGGCACGTCCTGGATGAATGAACGGTCGATCTTGACCATGTCGATCGGGTATTTCCGCAGGTAGCTCAGCGACGAGTAGCCCGTGCCAAAGTCATCGAGCGCGATTCCGACGCGCAGCTTCGCCAGACGCGCGAGGGCCACCCCCGCGAGCTCGGTGTCCGCGAGCACGCTTTCCGTGATTTCGAGTCGCAGCATCTGCGGCGGCAGGCCGTGGCGCGCGAGTGTGCGGCGCACCCGGTCCGGGAAGTCAGCCTCTCGCAACTGCCGTGGCGAGACGTTTACCGAGACGTATCCGATGCCGAGTCCGCGGCGAGTCCACTCGGAGATCTCACGGCAGGCGGTGTCGAGCACCCAATCGCCGAGCTCGACGATGAGGCCGCTCTCCTCTGCCGCGGGAATGAACGTCGCCGGCGACGCGTAATCCGGCGGGGCCGACGGCCAGCGAAGCAGTGCTTCGACTCCGCCGAGCGACGCGCTCTTCGCGACGATGATCGGCTGGTATTGCAGCGTGAACTGAGACTGGCGAAGCGCACGATGCAGCCCGGTCTCCAGCGCCGCACGCGCCAGCATACGGGCGTTCATGCCCGACTCGAAAAACACCGCGCGGCTGCGACCGGCCTCCTTCGCGCGGTACATGGCGATGTCGCTGTTCTTCAGCAGCTCCTCGATCGAGCGACCGTCGTTCGGGAAGAGTGTCACGCCGATACTGGCGGTGACGTAGTGATCGCGACCGGCAATGCTGACCGGCTGCGCCAGACTCGCGAGAATCCTGTCCGCGACGCCGCGCGCGACGACCGGATCGGTGAGATGCCGCAGGACCACTGCAAACTCGTCGCCGCCCAGCCGCGCCACGGTATCGCCCTCCTTTACGCAGTCGACGATCCGCTGCCCGACGATTTTCAGGAGCTCATCACCGGTGCCGTGCCCGGCGGTGTCGTTGACCCGCTTGAAGTGATCGAGGTCGACGTAGAGCAGCGCACCGGCCCCACCGCTCGCAACGCCCGCAATGTCGGTACCGAGCCGGTCGCTGAACAGCGCGCGGTTGGGCAAGGCCGTCAGTGGATCGTAGTGAGCCTGCCGGTAGAGAGCCTGCTTGTGCTCGACGTTGGCGAGCACGACGGCAAGTCGATCGGCGAAGTCGCGGGCGCGACTCACGCGGCTCTCATCGGACCACCACCGATCGGCGTCGAATCCCAGGCACAGCAGGCCGGCGAGCTGATGGCTGCGATAAAGCGGCCACACGGAGACAAAGTTGGCGCCCAGCTTCGCGAGGGGGGCGAGAAACTCGGGCCCCTCCGCGCGGTCTGGGCACAGCGTCGCGTGCGAGCCGTGCTCCTGGCCCAGCAAAGCGTCGATCTGCGCCGCATCCACGGCGACGCGCCGCACGGGCAACGCATCGCGGTGCTGGCCGCCGAAGTCGTAGACGCGTGCGTGTCCAGGCGCATCCGCATCGATCAGCAGCACGGAAACCGTCCGGCTGTCGAGCAGCGCAGCCATGCGGGGCAGCAGCGCATCGAGGACCTGCTCCAGTCCCGGGGAGCGCAGCAGCAGCCGATCCACTTCAGCCATCGTTTCGAGCGCCACGAACTGCTGCTTGAGGCTCGCGGCCATCAGATTGAAGGACAGCGCGAGCTCGCCGACCTCGTCGTCGGAAGTCACGCGCACCACCGTGTCGAACTCCCGACGACTGAGACGGCGCGTACCGGCGATCAGCTGCTCGAGCGGCTCGAAGTGGCGACGGATTCTCCACACGGAGAACCAGAGAGTCGCGAGCAAGGTAGCGGCGAGCAGTCCTGGAAGGAGGACACGCAGGCGACCAAGCTCCTCGAACATCGGAACGCGCTGCGCAACGGCGATGATCTGCCACGATGGCGCGGCAAATGCCCCTTCCAGGAACATTTCCCACCGATGTGCCTGCCACACGTCCCCATCGGAGTCGCGCGACTCGGTGAGTGGGGCGGCGTCTTCGGGTGTTCCCCGGCGCAGCGCATTGGTCACGTGATCGAGAAGCGATTCCGGCAGCGACCCCGTTACGTGCACCAGCTCGCCGTCGGGGGTTGCAACGAGCGCCCCCGCCGCTCCCGCGCGCGCGTCCGGAGAGCCCCAGAGATGCTCGCGATCGACCTCGGCATACAACCACGTGTCCGCGCGGGCAGCCTTCCTGACCAGGAATACGTGCATCCCTGCGGCGTCACCGTGGTCGGCGAGTAACACGCTCCGGCCGTCCGCGAGCGCGTGCTGCTGCGCGGCGGTCGGCCACGGTACGTGGCGCACGCCTGGTCGAGCCGGCGGACGTGCGGCGCTCGAGACATGGCGAACCTCACGGAACGCCGCAAAGTCGGCGGTCTGCGCGAGGGTCGTCTCGTTCGAACCGGCGGTGCCTTCAGCAACGACGCGCAGCAGGCTTTCGGCACTCGCGAGCTGGCCGATGACCGTCATGCCGTAGGCGCTGGCGAACTCCTGCAGCCGCTCCGCCGAGCGACGGTCCGTCAGCGTGCGAATCTCGTTGTATCCAACGGCACCTGCAACCAGAAACGGGACGACGGCGCAGGCGACGAACGACATCGCCAGGCGTCGGGCGAGGCGGCTGCGGAACGCGCTCCATTCGATGCGGGCCACGCTTCAGTAATCCGCGGCGAGCCCGACGAATCCGCCATCGTTCGCACGCACGATATCGTCGAGACTGTCCCTCGCACCCAGGGGCGGCACCGAACGACCGTCCTTGCCCACGCTGTAAAGGTCGTAATCGGAATTGATCGGCACGAGATTGCGATCCTTTCGCATCCCTCCGCGACCAAGGGCAGTGCTGAGATCGAGGTACTCGTACGGCCGGTTCCAGGGATCACGCAGCGCGCCGAACCCGGCCTCCGCGAGATCGACCGGCAGCCGGTCGGTTCGCAACACGAATTTGTTGATTTCGACCTGGAGGCGGCTGATATCGCCAACAGCGACGGTCACGTTCACGCGGTCGACATACGCGGTGTAGCTGGGCACCGCGACCGCGGCCAGCACCGCGACGAATCCGACGGCGAGCATCAGCTCGAGAAGCGAAAAGCCGGGCGTGTGTCGCGCGAGACCACGTCCATGGGCGCTGGCCCGATAAATCGCCGAGCGCATGCGCTCACACCTTATGGCGAATGACCGAGACAGGACTATACGAGCCGCGCGGAGAGAGCGGCGCGACGCGCGTCTCCTTGCGCTCATGCCGGCGGTGGGCGCGACGCGGCTCCCGAACCGCGCCAACGTTCTGTCAAATCTGCGCCAGGCCCCTTCGTGTCAGCCCTCGGCCCTCTCCTTACCTCGACGCCGTCGCCGCGCCACCCGACTGTTGCGCGTGCAACGCCCAGAGGCTCGCGATGCGAGAGAGCTTCGGGTCGGTCTTGACCGCTCGAAAGGCCTTCAGCGCCTCGTCTTTCTTCTGCTGCTTCAGTTGCGCGATACCGAGAAAGATCTGCGCCTCGTCGGGATTCTTCAGGTGGCCCTTCGCGAGCGCACGCGAGAACGCATCCGCTGCCTTGTCGTATTGCTCGTAGCTGAGGTATGCGATCCCGAGGCCGACCACGCGGTCGCCCGTCGCGTTTGCGGCCTGAGCCTCGCTTTCCATCTTCGGGATGGCGGCTTTGTCCGTCGCCGCCTGGCGCTTCGCGGATGCGAGCAGGCGCGCGTTGCGATCCTTGTCGCGCTGGTCGGCAAACACGTTTTTCGCGAGGCCTTTCTCGAGGATGCGCTGCGCTTCTCCGGGCGAGCCCTGCTCGATCGCGAGCTGCGCCATTTCGGTGTAGTCCTCGGGGCGTTTGAGTACGTCCACTTCGGAGGCGAGCCGAAAGATGTGCAGCTGCTGCTTGTCGGTGTTGTCCGCGGACTGGAGCGAGTACATCAGGTTCTGCCAGTACACGGGCTTCGGATAGCGCGCGACGAGGCGCTCGAGAGCCTTCGTGGTGCATTCGGCATCGTCGAGCTTGATGCACGAGCTCATGATGAGCTCGAGCGACTGCTCCTTCGGCGTGCCGCCGCGCTTCTCGATGCTGTCCACGTAGTTGTTCATGAAGCGCAGAGTGCCCTTGTGGTCACCCTTGACGTAGTACGCCTGCCCGACGAGCGTGTACATGTCGTCGTCCGCGAAGCCGCCCCTAATCGCGCGGTTGCCGTATTCGATCGCCTTGTCGTAGTTCTTCAGCTGGTAGTTCACCTGCGCGAGCGCGGTCACGCGGCTCGCGGTCTGCGCCTGATCGAAGTGCGGGGAGTTGAAGCCCGCCTCGAGGTGCCGGGCCGCATCAGCATACTGGTTCGTCCGCACGTAGCTGAAGGCGAACATCTCGTTCATCAGGAACTCGTCGTACGGGCTTTTGCCCGGGATCGACTGCACCTCTTTCAGCTTCGCGAGCGCCTCCTGGTACTTCTTCGCGTTCATGGCGTCCTGCGCGGCCTTGAGAGGCGTGGCGACGGCCTTCTTGCTGACCTTCGGCTTGTCCTGCGCGAACGCGACGCCGCTCGGGGCGAAGCTCGGCGCGGTGATCAACGCGACGCCTACGAGCAGCGCCGCGAACAGCTTCGATGTCCTTCTCATGGGCACCTTCCCGGAAATGAGGCTCACTCTCGGAACTCCGCAGTGTTCACGAAGCCGATCTTCTTCATGCGATTCCTCTGCGCGGCCGCGAGGACCTTCGCGACGTGGTCGTATTTGACGCGCCGGTCGGGACGCAGGTGAATCTCGGGCTGCGGCAGCTTGTCGGACTCCACGCGGAAATAGCTTTCGAGCTGGTCCAGGCTACTCACGACCGTGCCGTTGTAGACGACCGTGCCGTCGAAATCGACCTCGAGCTCGATGACCTCGGGACGCTCTTGAGGCGGCGGATTATTCGCCTGCGGCATGTCGAGCTTGACGGCGTGCGTCATGATCGGCAGCGACATGATGAGTGTGACGAGCAGCACGAGCATCACGTCGATGAGAGGCGTCGTGTTGATGTCGCAGAATTCGGCCGTGGCCGGTCCGACGCTCATTGACATGGCTTACTGCCTCCTGCCGCGGATGCCGCGGTCCGGCTCGGTGATGAAGCCCACCTTCACGAGCCCGCCCCGCTGGATGGTGTAGATCACGCGTCCCACTGCTTCGTAGCGCGTGTTCTTGTCTGCACGGATGTGGATCTCGGGCTGCGGTTTCTGCACGGCGGCCGTCTTGACCCGCTCGAGCAGATCGGCGCGGTTCGCCATCAGCCTGTCGTTCCAGAACACGCGCCCGCTCTCGTCCACCGCGATCGTGATGTTCTCGGGCTTAGTCTGGGTGGCGATGTTTGCCGCCTTCGGAAGCTCGAGCGGGACCGTGCGCGTGATCACCGGGATCGTGATGAGAAAGATGATGAGCAGCACGAGCATGACGTCGACGAGCGGAGTCGTGTTGATCTCCGACATCGCCTGCGCCTCACCACCGGTATCGTCTGCTGCGACGCCCATTGACATGGCTGTGTCACCTCATCCGCGGGTCATGCGCGTGCCGCGCACTGCGCCTGACTTACTTCCGAAGCGAAGCCGCTGGCGCCGCAGCAGGGCGCACACCGCCCATCTCGCTGCTGCCGCCGACGCGCGCGCCGCTCACCAGGTAGGCATGCAAGTCGCTTGCGAAGTTCCGCAACGCATCCTGGACCGCCTTGTTCCTGCGGAGCAGCCAGTTGTAGCCCATGACCGCCGGCACGGCGACCGCAAGGCCGAGGGCCGTCATGATCAGCGCCTCGCCGACCGGGCCGGCCACCTTGTCGATGCTCGCCTGCCCGGCGATGCCGATCGCGATGAGCGCGTTCAGGATGCCCCACACGGTGCCGAACAGGCCGACGAACGGGGCGGTGGAACCAACCGTTGCGAGGAACGGCATGCCGGACTGCAACTTGCTGTTCACCTCGTCCACGGACCGCTGCAGCGACATCGTGATCCACTCGTGCAGATCGATACGGTCGGTGAGACGCCCGTCGTGATGGGACGCTGACCGAAGTCCGTCTTCCGCGATCATGCGGAAGTCATCGCCCTTCTTCAGGCGCTCGAAGCCGTCCTTGAGGGACGGGGCCGTCCAGAAGCTCTTCTCGACCAGCTTCGCCGACTTCTTGAGACGGCGCTGATCCCACAGCTTGGTAAGGATGATGTACCAGGAGAAGAACGACATCAGCACGAGCAGGATCAGCGTGCCGCGCGCGACGATGTCGCCTTGTATCCACAGGGGTACAAGGCCATATGGGTTTTCAACTACTGCGGTGGCTTCGTTTTCCATGGTGTCCTCGTCGTATCGGGGTCTCGCGGCGCACGGTGCGCCTCGTCGTCGATTCAGTCCGTCAACTTGAAGCGGACGTTGAACTGGGAGCACATCTCGACGGGCTTGCCGTCCTCGCTGCCGGGAGTCCACCGCGCGCGCTGCGCCCACTTGGAGGCGGCCTCATCGAGGCGCGGGAAGCCGGAGCTCTTTTCGACTTGCGCCGTTCCCGACGTGCGTCCGTCGGTCGTCACGCACGCCCGTATCGTGGTCACACCCTCTTCGTTCGCGCGACGCGAGGCAGGCGGGTAGTAATCGTCGGTCGGCGGCGAACGCCGCGTATCGAGCTTCGGCGCCGTACGCTGCATGGGGCGCGGCGGCGGCCGCGGCGGCGGGGGCCTGTCGGTGACATCCTGGATCGCCGTGGTGGTCTCTACCGGAATGTCTATGGACACTTCCGGCGGCGGTACTTCCACCGGCGGGCGTTCCATTTCGGGCGGCGGCGGCGGCGGCGGCTCGTCGCGCGTCTCCAGCTCCTCGATGATGTCGGTCTCGATGGGCGGCGCGATGATCTCCACGACCTGGCGCGCAAGGCCGCTCGCAAGCCCCCACACGATGAGAACGTGAAAGGCGACGATGGCGAAGAAGACGATCGCTCGACGGGATACGAAAGTTGAATCGCGGGCGTAGGCTGGCATTTTAGTGTCGGTCGTCGCAGCTATGTCGTGTTGCAACGCGCCTGCCCGCTCGAGCGGTCTGGCGCGCCTCTTTGACTAAAAGTCCCCCTGAAGAAATCGGCGGTTGCAACGCGCAGTTTACAAATGGCTTTCGTGGGCGATGCAACTTCACGACGACGACGGCCGCGCGCGGAACTGTAACCGCTGTAGTTTGCACTGACAACTGCGCTCCAGCCCCCAGGTCGGCGCTCATTCCGCCTCCCCTCCCGTGACTGCGCCGCGCGAGGCGCTGCCTACCATTCGAGCGTATTTCGCGAGAACGCCGCCCGTCGCATATGGGCGACGCGGACGCCAGGCCGCGTGGCGGCGGCGCAGCTCCGCCTGCGAAATCTCCGCGTGAATGACGCGCTTCGTCCCATCGATCGTGATGATGTCGCCGTTGCGAAGCAGCCCGATCGGACCGCCGACGGCGGCCTCGGGCGCGAGATGTCCGACCACGAACCCATGGCTGCCGCCGGAGAAGCGGCCGTCGGTGATGAGGGCAACGTCGCTGCCGAGCCCGCGGCCCATGATTGCCCCGGTGGGACTCAGCATCTCGCGCATGCCCGGACCGCCCTTCGGCCCCTCGTAGCGGATCACCACCACGTCTCCTGCACGCACGACTCCATCGAGTATCGCCTGCGTCGCGCGCTCCTCGCCGTCGAATACCCGCGCACGCCCGCTGAATTTCAGACCTTCCTTACCGGTGATCTTCGCGACCGCGCCCTCCGGAGCGACGTTCCCATACAGCACGACGAGGTGACTGTCCTTCTTGAGCGGATCGGACAGTGGCCGCACAATTTTTTGCCCAGCAAGATATGTACCTGTTTCTGAAAGGTCTTCCGCGAGCGTGCGCCCCGTGACCGTGAGGCATTCGCCGTGCAGAAGGCCGGCATCGAGCAGCATGCGCATCAGCGGCTGAATGCCGCCGATCGCGATCAGCTCCGACATCAGATAGCGCCCGCTCGGCTTGAGGTCCGCGAGCACCGGAGTGCGCCGGCCGATGCGCGTAAAGTCATCGAGCCGGAGCTTCACGCGCGCCTCGGCCGCAATTGCGAGCAGATGCAGTACCGCGTTCGTCGAGCCGCCGAGCGCGATCGTCGCGGTGATCGCGTTCTCGAACGCCTTGCGCGTCAGAATGTCGCGGGGACGGATGCCGGCGTCGAGGAGCCTCACGACCGCCTCGCCGGCGCGACGGCAGTCCGCTCGCTTCGCCTCGCTCACGGCTTCCTGCGCCGAGCTCCCCGGCAGGCTCAAGCCGAGCGCCTCGATCGCCGACGCCATGGTGTTGGCGGTGTACATGCCACCGCAGCTGCCCGGCCCAGGTATCGCGGTGCGCTCCACCTCGAGGAGCTCGGCATCCGAAATGCGCCCCGCGGCGCGCGCACCCACCGCCTCGAAGACCGCGACGATGTCTCGGCGATGGGCACCTGGCCGGATCGTGCCGCCATAGACGAAAACGGCCGCCCGGTCGAGGCGCGCAATCGCCATTGCGCATCCCGGCATGTTCTTGTCGCAGCCGCCGATCGCGACGAACCCGTCGAATCCCTGCGCGCCGACCACCGCTTCGATCGAGTCCGCGATGATCTCGCGCGAAACGAGCGAGTAGCGCATGCCGGGGGATCCCATGGAGATCCCGTCCGACACGGTGATCGTATTGAAGAGCACGCTCTTGCCGCCGGCGGCATTGGCACCGGCCGCTGCCTCGCGAGCGAGGTCCCCGATGTGCATGTTGCAGGGCGTGACGTCCGACCACGTCGAGGCGATGCCGATCTGGGGCTTCGCAAAATCGGCGTCGGTGAAACCGACGGCTCGCAGCATGGCCCGCGAGGGTGCCTGTTTGACCCCGTCGACCACGAGGCGCGAGTAACGCCGCGAATCGGTCTTCATCGCATCAGTGTCCTGCGCATCAGAGTGAATCCCAACGCCCCGGCCGTCGTCATGGCGAGCGGCAGGAGCAACGCATACCGCCCTGCCCCGCTCGCCACCGATTCCAGCCACTGGTAGAGGAGCACGCCGCAAGGCGGGGCGATCGCCCCCCGCACCCCCGTCAGCGTGACATGCACGCCCATGTAGTGCTGCGCGCGCCCCAGCGTCGCGAAATCGTTGTGGCCGAGATTCCAGCCAAGATTAGCACCGGCGTAAGCCGCGCCGAGCAGCAGCGCGCCGAGCCACAGGAGCGGCAGCCACCCCGTGAGCGTCGCGAAGCACGTGACGGCCGAAGCGCCCACCAGCGCCCAGCCTTGACGAGACCGGTAGACGATGATGTGCGAACCGTCGAAGAGCCGCGCCCACCAGGGCATGAAAATCGGCAGCGTAGCGAGCGGCACGACCGAGAGCAGCCCGATCTGCGTGGCGCTCGACAGATGCAGCTGCTCCGTAAAGACGAGCACGAGCTGCGCGGTCAGGGCGAGGTTGCCGCCACCGTACAACCCCATCCAGAACATGTACTGACGGAAGGCCGGGTCCTCGCGCAGGATCCGGCCGAGCATGCGCAGCGAGAACGGCGCGCTGGCGCCCATGGCAGCCGTCTCCTCGGAGAGGAGCCTGAATTCACGCCGCACGCGCATCTGCCGGAAGAGCCATGCGCCGAGGAGCCCGGCGAGCATGCCCCCGCCATAAACAAAGCGCGGATCGACCACCCCGGTCTCGTGGGACCAGCCTATCGCCGCGGCAGCGGCGGCAACGGCGAGCGAGCTCACGATGACGATGCGCCCGGTGATGCGGGCGAGCACGTTGCGCGGATAGTTCGCAGACCACACCGCCGCGCGTACCGTGAGAACGCCGGCCCAGACGACTCGCGCGCCGACGACCGAGACGACGGTCAGCGCAAGCCCCTGGGCTTCGTGCGGCGCGAGACTCACGAGGCCCACGAGCACGGCAAACAGCGCCTGCAGCGCGACCATCAGCCGTACGCGCTCGCGCCCGTGCGCGACATTCGCCCAGACGAAACTCACGACGTTGGACAGCGCGGGCGCGCCGCTCACGAAACCGACGGCGAGATTGACGGCGAGCGGCGACGCAGCCGCAGCGAAATGCTGTTTGATGAGAATCGCGGCGGTTGCACCCTCGACGAGGCCCAGTGCGAGTCCGAGCAGCGCCCACGACGCGATCTCGCGCTTGAAAATGGCCTCCGCCATCGTGCTCGGCTTGTTCATGTGCCCGTATCGCTGATGCGCCGTTCGCGCAGCGTGATGATGAGCACGCCAACGAGCGTGCAGGCGCCGCCGATCACGATTCGGGAGGTCAGCCTGTCATCGAGCAACAATACGCCGAACGCGACCGAAAACAGCGGTGACAGCGTGGTGAGCGGCGCGACGCTCGTGACAGGGTAGCGTTGCAGGAGACGATAGAACCCGCCCTGCGCGAGGACGCTCGAGACGACCGCCGCGAAGCCGACCGCAGCCCACGCACTCGGCGGCACGCTGGCCATGGGAGGAATCGCATCCCGCTCGACGAGCGGAGTGATCGCGAGCAGCACGGGCACGCTCGTCCACGCGACCCAGGCCTGCAACTCGACCGGTCTGAAGCCGGACAGCTTCTTGATCGCGATGAGCCCCAGTGAACCCACGAACGCCGACGCCACCACGAGACCGAGACTCGACCAGCGTCCGATTACCTGAGGATCGAAGCTCATGATGGCGACGCCCGCGAACGCGAGAATGATCCCGGTCCACCGACGCCACCGAACGACCTCTCCCAGCAGGGCCACCGAAAGCAGCGTGGTGAACGGTACCCCGAGTTGCCCCGCGATCGCGACGGAGGAGACGTTTTCGGCGAGTGAAAGGCCCACGAACAGCAACGCAACGTGCGCGCCGCCCGACAGGAGCGCGGCGACGACGAGCGCGCTCATCTGGCCGACGTGAAGCCGCAGCCACGGCACGAGCAGCACGGCCGCGATGGAAAATCGCAGGAGCGTGAAGAACACGGGCGGAAGGTGCTCGATGCCCATCTTGCTGACGACGAGGTTCACGCCCCAGATCAGCGTGATGCCGACGAGGAGGACAAGGTCCCGCGGGGCGAGCGCGATCATCCGTAGCGCGAGCGAACCAGTCCGGCCGTCAGAGAATCGCGGGGCATGTGCGAATTGTCCCAAATTGACAACCGTTCGGGGGTTATGCTCCCATCGATCGTAATTCACCCTTGTTTCCGGCTTTCCGCACCCGTATGGCTGGTTCGACCGAAGGTTGCCGACTGAAGACCCGCGCACTCCGCGAGGTCTGCGGCCTTCTCGCACTCCCCCTCGGACTGCTGCTCATTACGAGCAGCCGGTGCGGGAGCCTCGCGCACGCCTAAAGCTCAAGGCGCAAAGCGAGAGAAACACCGAAAACCCCGCACCGGCCGGCAAGCCGATGCGGGGTTTCTTTTTGCATTCGCACGACAAGGGTGAAAAGAGATGAAGCTGTATTCGCAGAAGGACGTCGACAGGAAAGCGCTGAAAGGCTCGCGGCTCGCGATTCTCGGCTATGGCAGCCAGGGCCGCGCGCACGCGCTCAACCTGAAGGACAGCGGCTTCGACGTCGTAGTCGGCGTGCGCAAGGGCGGCCCGAGCTGGAAGAAGGCGCGCCGCGACGGACTTCCCGTGGCCGAGCCGGATGCCGCGGCGGCCGGCGGGGATCTGGTCGCGATGCTGGTGCCGGACCTCGCGCAGAAAGCGCTCTACGAATCGATCAGGAAGAAACTGAAGAAGGGCGCGACGCTGCTGTTCGCGCACGGCTTCAACGTGCACTTCAGGCAGATCCGTCCCCGCAAGGATCTCGACGTCGTGCTGATCGCGCCCAAGGGTCCGGGCGATCTCGTCCGGCGGCAGTTCGAGCAGGGCCGCGGGGTGCCCTGCCTCATCGCGGTCGCCCAGGATTCGAGCGGCAAGGCACGGGCAAAGGCCCTCGCGTACGCCCATGGCATCGGCGGTACGCGCGGTGGCGTGCTCGAGACGACGTTCGCCGAAGAGACCGAAACGGACCTGTTCGGCGAGCAGGCCGTGCTCTGCGGCGGGGCCACCGAGCTCGTCGTGAAGGGTTTCGAGACGCTGGTCGAGGCCGGTTATCAGCCCGAGGTCGCGTACTACGAGTGCCTGCACGAGCTGAAGCTCATCGTCGACCTGCTGCACGAGGGCGGGCTCGCCAAGATGCACCAGTTCATCAGCGAGACGGCGAAGTACGGAGACCTCACGCGCGGCCCGCGCGTGGTGAACGACCGCGTCAAGAAGGAGATGGGTCGCATCCTGAAAGAGGTGCAGCGCGGGCGGTTCGCGCGGCAGTGGATACAGGAGAACGCCGGCGGTCGGGAGAACTACAAACGGATGCTCGCGCGCGACCTCGAGCATCCGATCGAGAAAGTCGGCGCAGCGCTTCGCGCGCGCATGCCGTGGCTCAACGACAGGCGGGCGTAGCGCGATGAACATCGCGACGCAGACTCTCGGCTCGACGCCGTCCACCGATCGACGGCTCGGCGAGGTGCACTTCGACGACATCGTCGCCGCCCGCCGACTGCTCGCCCGCGAGCTCACCCCAACGCCGCTCGTGACCCACCCGCTCCTGTCGCAGCGGCTCGGCGCCGAAGCTCACGTCAAGCTCGAGAATGCGTTGCCGCTCGGGTCGTTCAAGATCCGCGGCGGGGTGAACTTCGTCGCGTCTCTCACGCGCGAGGAACGCGCTCGCGGCCTCGTGACGGCGACCCGCGGCAATCACGGCCAGTCACTCGCGCACGCGGCTCGAAAGCAATCGGTCGCATGCACCGTGTTCGTTCCCGAGGGCAACAATCCCGACAAGAACGCGGCGATCGCGGCGCTCGGCGCGGAGGTCATGGTCACCGGACACGATTTCGACGCCGCCTGGGAGGCCGCGACCGAGCGCGCCGCGCGCAGCGGCGCGATCGCCGTGCACCCATCGCGCGAGCCGAAGCTGATCGCCGGCTACGGGACCGTGGCGCTCGAGATCCTCGATCAGGCGGCGCAGCCGCTCGACACCGTGGTCGTCCCCGTCGGAGGCGGCAGCCTCGCTGCCGGTATGGGTCTCGTGTTCAAGGCTCTCTGTCCTCACACGCGAGTGATCGGCGTTCAGGCCTCCGCGGCTCCCGCGCTGGCGCGCGCCTGGCGCACGGGCCAGATGCAGGAAGTGCCGGTCGGCGAGACGATCGCCGACGGTCTGGCGGCCCGCGTGCCCTCGCCCGACACCGTCGCGATCCTGCGCGAAGTGCTCGACGAGTTGATCGAGGTGAGCGAAGCGGAGATCGCCGGAGCGATCCGCTGTTTCGCGGAGACGCTCCACCAGCTCGCCGAAGGCGCCGGCGCCGCCGCGCTCGCCGGTGCGCTGCGCCTGCAGCGTCGCATCGCCGGCCAGCGGGTCGGCATCGTCCTTTCGGGCGGCAACATCACCGCCGCGCTGCTCGCACGCATCCTTCACGGAGAGCTGCAGGGTCCGGCCGCGCGCGGCGCGCAGCTCACCGAAACGCTCGCCGACATGGAATACGGAACGCGCTCACAGGAACGCTGATGAGGAATCCCGTCATGGTTTCAACTCCGGAAGATGTGCTGATTTTCGATACCACGCTGCGCGACGGGGAGCAGGCGCCCGGGTGCAGCATGACGCAGGCGGAGAAGCTGCGCGTCGCGCGCGCGCTCGCCGAGCTCGGGGTCGACGTGATCGAAGCCGGTTTTCCCGCCGCGTCGCGCGGCGACTGGGAGAGCGTCAACGCGGTCGCGCGCGAGGTCGAAGGCCCGATCATCTGCGGCCTCGCCCGCTCGACGCGCGAGGACATCGAGCTCGCCGCGAACGCTTTGCGCGATGCGCAGCGCCGTCGCATTCACGTGTTCCTGGCGACGAGCGCGATCCATCGTCAGTACAAGCTCAACATGGCGCAGGAAGAGATCGTTCGCAGCGCAGTCGAGGCCGTGCGCGTGGCGCGCGAGCTCTGCGACGACGTCGAGTTCTCGCCCGAGGACGCCTCGCGCACCGAGCTCGAGTTCCTCGCCCAGGTGGTCGAAGCGGTGATCGAGGCCGGGGCCACCACGGTGAACGTCCCCGACACCGTCGGCTACACCGTGCCGGATGAGTTCGCCGAGGCGTTTCGATACCTCCGCAAGAACGTGCGCGGCATCGAGCGCGCGCGGCTTTCGGTGCATTGCCACGACGATCTTGGCATGGCAGTCGCCAACAGCCTGACGGCCGTGGTTGCGGGCGCCCGCCAGATCGAGTGCACGATCAACGGCATCGGCGAGCGCGCCGGCAACTGCTCGCTCGAGGAAGTCGTCATGGCGCTGAAGACGCGGGAAGCGTTCTTCAATCTGCGCACGAACATCCAGACGGCGCGCCTGTATCCGACCTCGCGTCTCGTCGCGAGCATCACCGGCATGCCGATCCCGCGCAACAAGGCGATCGTCGGCGAGAACGCGTTCGCGCACGAGGCGGGCATCCACCAGCACGGCATGCTGAAGCACCACTCGACCTACGAGATCATGCGCCCGCAGGACGTCGGCCTCTCGCGCAGCCACCTCGTGCTCGGCAAGCACAGCGGTCGCCACGCGCTGCGCGAGCGCGTCAGGGAGCTCGGCTTCGAGCTCGACGAGGCAGAGCTCAACCGCGTCTTCGAGGACTTCAAGAACCTTCTGGACAGAAAAAAACAGCTCTTCGACGGCGACATCGAAGCGCTCGTGCTGCGAGCCGAAGGCAGCGCCAGCGGACCCTGGTCGCTCGTCAATCTGCGGACGGTCGCCGACAGCACGGCGCCCGCCGGCGCGACGGTGCAGCTTCGCCACGCGGACGGTCGCGTGGTCGAACAGCACGCGGAAGGAGACGGGCCGGTCGATGCGGCGTTCAAGGCGATCGAGGCGGCCGTCGGCATTCGCGTGATCTTGCGCAAGTTCGAGCTGCGCAGCGTCTCCGAGGGAGAGGATGCGCAGGGCGAGGCGGTGGTGTACGTGGAGTACAATCTCCGCAACTATCGCGGCTCGAGCGTCAGCACGAACATCGTGGAGTCGAGCACCAAGGCGTTTCTCGAAGTGCTCAATCGCATCGAGCTCGCGCAACGACCGGCCGCGCCGGCACGCGAGGAGCGCGCTGATGCCGTCGCCCGCGCCGAGTCGGCCGCCGTCTAGGGGCGTCCGCGAGGAGAAGAGCGACATGCCGATTCCCGCCACGCAGTTCATCTGGTTCAACGGCAAGCTCGTGCCGTGGGAGAAAGCTACCGTGCACGTGCTGTCGCACGCACTGCACTACGGCTCCTCGATATTCGAGGGCGTCCGGGCGTACGAGACGCCGCGCGGTCCGGCGATCTTCCGGCTGCGCGATCACACGCGCCGCCTCTTCGACTCCGCGAAGATCTACCGCATCCAGATTCCCTTCGGCGTGGAGCAGTTGAACGACGCGCAGCGGCAGGTCATAGCGGTGAACGGGCTTCGCAAGGGCGCGTACCTGCGACCGATCGCGTTTCGCGGCTACGGCGAGATCGGCGTCACGCCGGCGGTGGACCCGCCGGTCGAGGTTGCGATCGCAGCGTGGGAATGGGGCAGGTATCTCGACGCGGAGAACGAGGATGCGGGCGTCGATGCGTGCGTGTCCTCGTGGCAGCGAGTCGCGCCGAACACGATCCCCGCGCTCGCCAAGGCGGGCGGCAACTATCTCTCGAGTCAGCTCATCGGGAGCGAAGCGCGACGCCTCGGCTTCGCCGAAGGCATCGGGCTGTCGCCGGACGGCATGGTGAGCGAAGGATCGGGCGAGAACATCTTCGTCATCAAGGACGCCGTGCTGCTGACGCCCTCCCTCTCCCACTCGGTGCTCGGGGGCATCACGCGCGACACGGTGATGCGGCTCGCTCGCGAACGCGGCATTGAAGTGCGCGAGTGCTCGATTCCGCGCGAGCTTTTGTACCTTGCCGACGAGATCTTCTTTACCGGAACGGCGGTGGAGATCACGCCGGTTCGCTCGGTCGATCGCATCACGGTCGGCGCGGGCAAGCGCGGTCCGATCACCGAAGCGCTGCAGGCCGCGTTCTTCGGACTGTTCTCGGGCAAGACGCCGGACAAGTGGGGCTGGCTCGATCACGTCGACATGTCGGCGCCGCGCGCCGCCGCGGTCGGCTGAAAAGTGCGAGCCGGCCGGTGAGCGCGGCCCCGAAAACTCTGCTGGAGAAGATCTGGGAACGACACGAAGTCGTTCCCGAGACGCCCGACACCCCTGCGGTGCTGTACGTCGACATGCATCTCACGCACGAGGTCACCTCGCCGCAGGCATTCGCGATCCTCCGCGAGCGTGGCCTCGCCGTTCGTCGCCCGGACCTCACGCTCGCGACCATGGACCACTCGACACCCACGCGCACGGAGCAGGTGTTCGGCGGCGCGGCCATCGCCATCGATCCGGCGGCGAAGCAGATCCGGCGGCTCGAAGAGAACTGCGCCGACTTCGGCGTGGAGCTGCTCGGCCTCACGCACGAGCTGCGCGGCATCGTGCACATCATCGGCCCGGAGCTCGGCCTCACCCAGCCGGGCAGGACGATCGTATGCGGCGACAGCCACACGAGCACCCACGGCGCGTTCGGCGCCCTCGCCTTCGGCATCGGCAGCACCGAGGTGGCGCACGTGTTCGCGACGCAGTGCCTTCTGCAGCGCAAGCCGAAGACGTTCGCGGTGAATCTCGAGGGGCGGCTGCGCACGGGAGTCACGGCGAAGGACCTGATCCTCGCGGTCATCGGCAGGATCGGCGTGTCGGGCGGCACCGGCCATGTGCTCGAGTACCGCGGCGCGGCCGTGCGTGCGCTCGACATGGAGGAGCGCATGACGGTGTGCAACATGTCGATCGAGGCCGGCGCGCGCGCCGGCATGATCGCTCCGGATGAGACGACCTTCGCCTATCTGAGGGACAAGCCCCGCGCGCCCAAGGGTTTAGAGCTCGATCGCGCGGTCGCGCGCTGGCGCGAGCTGCCGAGCGATGACGGGGCGAGGTTCGATCGCGAAACGACGCTCGATGCCGGCACCGTCGAACCGATGATCACTTACGGGACGAACCCGGGAATGGTGCTGCCCATCTCCGGAGCGATCCCCCACAGGCGCGACGACGCGGCCTTCGACAAGGCGCTCGCGTACATGGGTTTCGAGCCGGGCATGCCCATCAGGGACCGGCCGGTCAACGTCGTGTTCCTCGGCAGCTGCACCAATGCGCGCCTGTCCGATCTGCGCAGCGCGGCGAGCGTGCTCCGCGGGCGAAAGATTGCCAAGGGTCTGCAGATGCTCGTCGTGCCGGGCTCGCAGCAGGTGAAGAAGGCGGCCGAAGCCGAAGGCTTGGATCGCATCTTCAAGGATGCGGGGGCCGAATGGCGCGAATCGGGCTGCTCGATGTGTCTCGGTATGAATGGCGATACGGTCCCGAAGGGCGAGTACTCCGTCAGCACGAGCAATCGCAATTTCGAGGGACGGCAGGGTGTCGGCGCGCGCACGCTGCTGGCGAGCCCGCTGACTGCAGCCGCCTCGGCGGTACGCGGGCGGGTGACCGATCCTCGCGAGCTGCTCGGAAGCTGACAGCCTACAGCTCACGCACCTACAGCCCGGAAGAGGAATGAAGCCAGTCAAGGTCATCAGGTCGCGAACGGTCGTGATGCCGGCGGCGAATATCGACACGGATCAGATCATTCCCGCGCGCTTTCTCACGACGACGACCCGCGAGGGGCTCGGCGCGCAGCTGTTCGCCGACTGGCGGTACGACGCCGCCGGCAAACCGAGGCCCGAGTTCGTGCTGAACGGGCCCGAGGCGCGCGGCTGCGAGATCCTCGTCGCGGGACGCAACATCGGCTGCGGCTCCTCGCGCGAGCACGCGCCGTGGGCGCTGCTCGACTTCGGGTTTCGCGCGGTGGTCAGCACGGAGATCGCGGACATCTTCCGCAGCAACTCCCTGAAGAACGGATTGCTGCCCGTGGTCGTGGACGAGGCGACGGCCGCGTGGCTGCTCGCAAATCCGGGCGCCGAAATCACCATCGATCTCGAGCGGACGACTGTGGAGTTGCCGAGCGGCGCGGCGGTCCGCTTCCCGATCGAAGCCTTCTCACGCTACTGCCTGCTGAACGGGATCGACGAGCTCGGATATCTGGTCGCGCAGCAACCGGCGATCGACGCGTACGAGCAACGCGTGCGGGCGTCTTCGACGTGAAGGCGCGCATCGCCGTCCTGTCCGGCGACGGCATCGGACCAGAGGTCATCGCTGAAGGCCTGCGCGTACTCACCGTCGTGGCCACGAAGTTCGGCCACGATTTCGAGGTGCAGGAAGCGCCGTTCGGCGGCGTCGCGATCGAGTCACACGGCGACCCCCTGCCCGCGGACACTCTCGAGTCCTGTCTCCGGGCGGAGGCGATACTCCTCGGCGCGATCGGCGGGCCGAAGTGGTCCGCGCCGGATGCCCGGGTGCGGCCCGAGTCCGGGCTCCTGCGGTTGCGTCGCAAGCTCGGTGTCTACGCGAACCTGCGCCCCGTGAAAGTGCATCCAGCGCTGCGCGATGCATCGACGCTCAAGCCCGAGGTCCTCGAAGGCGTGGATCTGGTGTTCGTTCGCGAGCTGACCGGCGGGATCTACTTCGGAGACAAGCACCGCGACCACGATCATGCGGTCGACGTGTGCAGCTACTCCGTCGCAGAGATCGAGCGCATCGCGCGCGTGGCCGGCAGTCTCGCCCGGGCGCGCCGCCGCAGGATCATATCGATCGACAAAGCGAACGTGCTCGAGACGTCGCGGCTCTGGCGCGAAGTGACGCAGCGAGTCATCTCCGGCGAATTCTCCGACGTGCATCTCGAGCACATGCTCGTCGATGCGGCGGCGATGCACCTCGTTCGGCGCCCGCGCGAGCTCGACGTGCTCCTGACCGAGAACATGTTCGGAGACATTCTGAGCGACGAAGCGGCGATGCTCGCCGGCTCGCTCGGGCTTCTGCCCTCGGCTTCCCTCGGCGACACACGGCGCGGGCTCTACGAACCGATCCACGGCTCCGCCCCCGACATCGCCGGCCGTGGAGTCGCGAATCCCTACGGCACGATTCTCAGCGTCGCGCTGCTGCTGCGACACTCGCTCGATCTCGAGCGCGAGGCCGCCGCAGTGGAAGCGGCCGTGAGCCGCGCGATCGAGTCGGGCGCGCGCACCGCCGACATCGCGTTCAAGGGGCTCGCGGCCCGCACGACCCGCGAGATCGGCGATGCGGTCGTTCGCGCGCTCGAACGCGCCTGAGGCTGCTTCACTCGATGCCGATGTCTCCGCCGTCGTCCCGCGTGATCACGATCGTCGCAGAACGGGGACGCGTGAGCCCGCCGCCGGGCCAATGGCTTCCGAATGCGCCCGTGCCGAAGTTCGGAGGCGTGTCTTCACCCGGATGCTGGATGTTGACGAACAGCGTTTTGCCGTCCGGCGTTTCCGTGATGCCCGTGATTTCGCATTGCTTCGGGCCCACCAGAAAGCGCCTCAGCTTTCGCTCACCCAGGGTCTTGCCGACATACGTGGTCACATCCTGAGTCACCGGCGGCGTCGCAGTGCCGTCTAGGTTGGTTATCGTCTTCGCCGCCCCGTCCCCTACCGCGCCCGGAATCGCGGCCAACAGCATGCAATTGGTCACGTCGGTGTAGGCGCCATCGTCGGTTTCGATCCACAGCAATCCGGGGTTTGCGCGGCTGAACCACAAGCCATCCGGGCTCGAGAAATCATTCGCTTCGCTCAAGCCTGAAAGATTGACGTTGGCCGCATCCGCCGTCGCGCGCGCGCCAAAGAGGAACACGTCCCACGTGAACGAGAGAGCATCGACGAAACCCGCATCCTCGGCGAAACGAATGATGTGGCCGTTCGGGTTGCCTATCTGGTTCGCGCCCGTGGTCCGCCTGTCGTTGTAGAAGCGCGGATTGGCGGCATCCACTCCGGAGATGGGACGCGACGCCGCGTTCGTGTTCGTGAGCGTGAAGTACACCTCGCCGTTCTTCGGATTCACCGCGCCCCACTCTGGACGATCCATCTTGGTTGCGCCTGCCACATCGGCGGCAAGACGTGCGTGGATGAGCACGTCCGCCTGATCGGCAAAGGCGTACCTGGGATTGCCGGGCGTGATGTTGTTGATGCCGAAAGTCAGCTCCAGCCATTGGCCCGAGCCGTCCGGCAGAAATTGCGCCACGTACAGCTTGCCGTCGTCCAGGTACTTGTCGCCCGCGGTCGAGCTCCTGCGCGCGTCCCGCGGATCCCAGGGCTGGTTCGAGACGTACTTGTAGATGTACTCATTGCGGCTGTCATCGCCCATGTACCACACGAGCGGTTCGCCCGCCCTTACCGGACCGAGCCACGCTCCCTCGCGAGCAATCCTGCCAAGCGCCGTGCGCTTTTTCGGTACGGAGTCCGGATCAAAAGGGTCGATCTCCACGACCCAGCCGTAGGTGTTCGGGACGTTGCGATAGTCGTCGCTGCCATCGGTTGAGGTACCGCGTTTCATCGCGTTCCAGCGACCATAAAGATCGTCGAGTGTGTCCGGCGTGACCGTGGCCCACAATTCCCGTCCATTGCCCACCACGCCGTAGCGCGCGAGCGAGGTGAGTTCCTTCGGCGTTCGATTCGGATTGTCGGTCGCCGCGATCCGCCGGAAATATCCTGCCCAGTTCTCTTCGCAGGTGAGATAGGTCCCCCAGGGCGTCGTCCCGTGGGCGCAGTTATTCACGGTGCCCCGCGTCCTGGAGCCATCCAGCGAGAACTTGGTCACCGTATAAGGTGTGCGTGCAGCAGGACCGGAGAGCTCGATTTCGGTCAGCGTGTGGATCCGGCGGTTGAAGCGCGAATCCTGCCGGTAGTCCCACCGGGTGGAGCGCCGATGATTGAAGAAGGTGTAGGTCGCGCTCCACGAGCCGCGCTCCCTATGCTTCTGCTTCTCCCTGACCACCTCGATGATGCTGACGCCGTGCACGTAGAACTCGCGCAGCACCTCCTCGGGCACGGTGCGCACGCCTGCGACGGTCGTCGCGCCGGTCGGGTGCAGGTAGGCCGGCGTGATCGCTTCGTGATTCATGCACAGCAAACCGCGGTCCGACGAGAACGCACTGAACTTGCCATTGGGAGCAAGGCCGAAATACTGGATCGCGTCGTGATGATCGCCTGCGCGGTGCGCGAAGCTCGCCGCATCGTCGGTCCCGTCGTTGCGGTAGTCCGAGACCTCGGGCGCGATCGGATCGCCCAAAGCGTACAGGACGTCATGGCTGTAACGCGGCGGCAATGTCACGGCGTCTTCAAGGTTCTTCGGCACGGCAGGAAAACCGAGCCTCGGTCTGCGGTGCTTGAAGAAGTCGTCGTCGTCAGAGCTCGCCTCGCTCGCAACGGCCGAGTCGAGTTTCGCGCCGCCTAGCATTGTCAGAGCTGCGGCTCCCGCGGTTCCGCTCACCACCTGCCGTCGCGACAAGCGAGCCTTTACGACACACTCGAAGGACGGGTTACCGGAAGTGTTCGTGTCTCCGTCTTCGTATACCTCGGCACGAGCCGGCAACTGCGCGTCGGTCATTGCCCTTCTCCCCGTTTGTGGAATGGACGGGCAACACCAATCGCTGCCCTGGGGCCGTGACCGTAGCGAATCTCGATTAAGAAAATGTGAAAAGGAAAAAACGGCGCGCGGTCATGAGTGCACACGTTGTGCGCGCGCGAGCGCGGCGGCGAGATCGGCGCGAAGATCCTCGAGCGCCTCGATGCCGATCGACAGGCGCAACAGCCCGTCCGTCAGTCCGGCTTTCAGGCGCGCGGCGGGATCCATCGCGGCGTGCGTCATCGTCGCCGGGTGCGCGACCAGACTCTCGACCCCGCCGAGCGACTCGGCCAGCGAGAAACATTTCAGGCCGGAGACGAACGCGCGCACGGCATCGATTCCACCGGCGAGCTCGAGGCTCACGATCGCGCCGAAACCGCGTTGCTGACGGAGCGCGATGTCATGGCCCGGGTGCCGTGTGAGGCCGGGGTAGTACACGCGGTCGATGCCGCGCTGCTCGATGAGCCAGTTCGCGAGACTCATCGCGTTGCGACCGTGCACGTCGAGCCGTGCGTGCAGCGTACGCATGCCGCGCAGCGTCATGAAGCTGTCGAAGGGCGCACCGGTCACGCCGAGACAGTTCGCCCACCATGCGAGCCGCTCGAAGTGCTCCGCTGCGCGGGCGACGACGGCGCCGCCGACGACGTCGCTGTGGCCGTTCAGATATTTCGTCGTGGAGTGCACGACGAAGTCGGCGCCGAGCTCGATCGGCCGCTGCCAGCCAGGCGACAGGAATGTGTTGTCGACGACCACGAGCGCCCCGGCCGCGCGCGCGAGCGCGGCGCACGCGGGGATATCGGTGATGCGAAGGAGCGGATTGCTCGGCGTCTCGATCCACAGCAACGCCGTCGGCCGCGCGAGCGCCGCGCCGAGCGCGTTCGCATCGCCGAAGTCGACGAACTCGATCAGCATCTCACCGCGTCGCTGCCAGGCATCGAAGAGGCGGTATGTACCGCCGTAACAGTCGTGCGGCGCGACGATTCGCGAGCCGACCGGAAGCAGATGCCCGACGAGCGCCACCGCCGCCATACCGGTTGCGGTGACGACGGCGCCGTGGCCGCCCTCGAGATCGGCCAGCGCTTTGCCGAGGAGGTCGCGCGTCGGATTGCCCGAGCGCGTGTAGTCGTACGCGCGCTTGTCGCCGAATCCTCGGAACGCGAATGTCGCACTGAGGTGAATCGGCGGTACGACCGCTCCCGTCGCATCGTCCGATTCGAGGCCGGCACGCACGGCCTGTGTGATCGGGTCCGGAGGATTGCTCACGTTGGCTCTCCAAGTGCCGTCTCAAGTATTGCTCGTAACTGCTCTGTTTCCTTGAGAAAAGCATCGTGTCCATATATCGATGAGATCTCGACGAGCCGCGCGCGCGGCAGCCGCGCCGCAAGCGCGCGCATATCCGCGAGCGGCACGAGCTGATCCTCGCGTACGGCCACGGCGGTCGTCGGGACGAACACGCGCGCCGCATCGATCTCATGCAGGTCGATCGACTCGGAGAGGCGAAGGAACGACTGCGGCCGGTAGCGCGCCGCGTACTCCTCGCCGCGTGCGAGGACGTAGTCCTCCACCGGGAAGCGGAACGCACCGTCGCGCTCGCGCGGCGGCGCGGCGAATCGCGCCGCAAACTCCTCGGCGCTGCGATAGGTCGACATTGCGAGCGCGCGCGCCAGCTTCAGTCCGTCGGCGGGCCGACCGCATTCGCCCGCGAGCCGCACGATCTGCCGCTGGATGCTGCGCCATGCGGTCGCGAGCGGATGCGCCCGATCCGCGCCACTGATCGAAACGACGTGGCTTACTCGCTCCGGATATCGCTCGCCGAACGCCAGCGCCACCATTCCGCCGTACGACGCACCGACGATGGCTCTCAGCGCCTTCAATCCGAGGTGATTCAGCAGACGCAGCAGACAGTCCGCCTGATCGTAGGAGGACACGCTCGGCCAATCGCCCTCCACGTCCGGGCCGCTCGTCTCGCCGCTGCCCCCGAGGTAGTCGAAGCCGAGCACCCGCCATTGCGTGACGTCGAGGGCCATTCCGGGCCCCGCTATTTCTCCCCACCAGGCATCCTCCGCCAGGCAAACCCGCCGGTGAGCAGAGATCCCGCCGAGCGCACAGATGACCGGAGCGCTGACCGGCCCTGCGAGGCGCCACGCGATGCGCATCCCCATCAGTCGCCCGCCATGGTGGAGTGACACCTCGCCGGGCACCTCGAGGATGCCTTCGCGCACGGCCACGCTCTCGCGTACCGGCGCGGCGCGGTTCAGGGGTTCGATCGAAGACTGCATGGGCGGCTCCGCACGTTCGTTTGTACCGGCTCACCGGCACTCCTGCGGAGCGCCCGCCGTGGAGGCGGGGTGCCGCGCCCATCCTCACACCACGCGGTGTGACGGCTGCGCAAGCTCGCTCATCTCTCGTACCCTCGCGGGCCGCAGGAGTTGGCACCTTTCCGCGCTGGTTGGGCGCGGCGGTTGCCCCGGCGTCTTTGGGCCTTTCCCTCAGCCGGTCTCGATGAGTCGCGGGAAGTCTAGCAAAGGCTGCAGGCTCGAGGCTACAGGCTGCAGGGAAGAGCGGAAACCGCGGCGCCGGCGGCGAAGCCTCTTCCCTGTAGCCTGTAGCCTGTAGCCTGTAGCCGTTCCGACGTGCTAACGTACTAACGCGTTAGTACATACGCCCACGCGCTAACGCGCTGGAACGCTTCATGAAACAGCATCGCAACCTCAGCCGCCGCCAGGAGGCGCTCGCCGAAGGCCGCCTGTGCGCCGCGCTCGCATCGCTGCGCTCGGCGGACGAATGCCGCGATTTCCTCCGCGACCTGTGCACGCCGGCGGAGCTGCAGGCGCTCGCGGACCGCTGGGCCGTCGTGGAGTGGCTCAAGCGCGGCCTGCCCTACCGCGAGATCCGCCGCATGACGGGCGTGAGCGTCACCACCATCTCCCGCGTCGCCCGCTTTCTCGCGAGCGGCAACGGGGGCTATGCGCTCGCCGCCCGGCGGCTCGGGTCCGGCCGGCGCGCGCAGGGAGCGCGGCTTGAATAGCGACGTTCGCCTGAAGCTCGCCGTTCAGAAGTCGGGGCGCCTCACCGATCCCTCGCTCGACCTGCTCGGCCGCTGCGGCCTGAAGCTCTCGCGCGGCAAGGATCAGCTCATGGGCTACGGCGAGAACATGCCGCTCGACGTGCTGTTCGTCCGCGACGACGACATTCCCGACCTCGTGCAGGAGGACGTGTGCGATCTCGGGCTCGTGGGATTGAACGTGCTCGAGGAGAAGCGCCTCGAGCTCTCCGCGCGGGGCGCGACGGCGCGCTTCCAGACGGTGCGCGCTCTCGAGTTCGGCCGTTGCCGTCTGTCGCTGGCCGTGCCGGAGGGCAGCGGCTACGGGGGCCCCTCCTCCCTCGCTGGCAAACGCATCGCGACGACCTATCCATACCTGCTCGCCCGCTTCCTGCGCGAACGCGACGTGCAGGCGGAGATCGTCACTCTCTCCGGCGCCGTCGAGATCGCGCCGCGGCTGGGCCGTTCGGATCTCGTCTGCGATCTCGTATCGACCGGATCCACCTTGCAGGCGAATCACCTTCGCGAGGTGGAAACCGTGTTCGAGAGCCACGCGGTTCTGATCCGCACGCCCCTCGAGCTGAACCATGAAAAATCCGACTGGGTGCAGCGCCTCCTCATGCGCATCGACGGTGTTCAGCAGGTGCGCGAAAGCAAGTACATCATGCTGCACGCTCCACGCGCCGCGCTCGAGGAGATCTGCCGGCTGCTTCCCGGGAGCGAGTCGCCGACGATCATCCCGCTCGAGGGTCATCCCGACCGTGTCGCGGTGCACGCCGTGTGCCGTGAGAACGTGTTCTGGGAAACCCTCGAGAGTCTGAAGAAGGCGGGCGCGAGCGCTCTTCTCGTCTTACCCGTCGAGAAGATGCTCGCATGAAGGCCGCCGCGCGGATCGTTGCCGGCGAACCGCGCGTGCTCGACTGGAGCACGCTCGATGCGCCAGCGCGGCTCACGGCGCTCGCTCGCCCTGCGCAGACAGCAAGCGAAACGACCACGATGCAGGCACGAGAGATCGTGGCTGCCGTCCGGCACGACGGCGACACGGCAGTGCGGCGCTTCACGGAGCACCACGACGGTGTTTGGACCGACACGCTCGCGGTTTCACCGCGGCAGCTCGCTACGGCACGCCGCGCTCTCGATGCGACGCAGATCGCGGCGCTCGAGCGTGCGATCGACAACGTCGAACGCTTTCACGCCGCGCAGCGCCTGGAACCGCTCAGCGTCGAGATCATGCCTGGCGTCACGTGCGAACGGCTGATTCGCCCCATCGATCCCGTCGGGCTGTACGTTCCCGCCGGCTCGGCACCCCTCCCCTCCACCGTGATCATGCTCGCGGTTCCGGCTCGCATTGCAGGTTGCACGCGGCGCGTGCTGTGCACGCCGCCGGGCCGCGACGGATCCGCCGATCCCGCGGTGCTCGTCGCTGCCGGGCTGTGCGGCATCACGGAGGTATTCAGGATCGGCGGTGCGCAGGCGATCGCCGCGCTGGCGTACGGCACGGCCAGTGTGCCGAAGGTGAACAAGATCTTCGGTCCGGGAAACGCATGGGTGACCGCGGCCAAGCAGATCGTGGCCGGCGATCCGGCCGGTGCGGCGTGCGATCTGCCGGCCGGCCCTTCGGAGGTGATGGTCATTGCCGACGATTCGGCGCGCGCGTCATTTGTCGCGGCGGATCTTCTCGCCCAGGCCGAACACGGGGCCGACTCGCAGGCGATTCTCGTCACGACGTCGACGCAGCTTGCGAACGACGTCGCCGAGGCGATGCGATCGCAGATGCAACGACTGTCCCGACGCGACATCCTCGAGCGCTCGGTCGCCGCGAGCCGCTGCATCGTGGTCCCCGACATGGAAACGGCCGTCGAGGTCGCGAACGCCTATGCGCCTGAGCATCTCATGCTCGAGGTGCGCGAGCCCCGCCGCTGGCTTGCCGAGGTGCGCAACGCGGGCTCCGTGTTTCTCGGCCAATGGTCGCCCGAACCGATAGGCGATTACTGTTCGGGCACCAATCACGTCCTGCCCACTTACGGCCATGCGCGTGCGTACAGCGGCCTCTCCGTTCTCGACTTCGTGAAGCGCATGACCGTGCAGGAGTTGACGCCGGCCGGTCTCTCGTCGCTCGGCCCTACCGCCATCGCGCTCGCGAATCTCGAGGGGCTGGATGCCCATGCCGCGGCGGTCGAGTTGCGGCTGCGGAGTGCCGGCGCATGAGCGGGATTCTCGAACGTGCGCGGCCGGAGATCCGCTCGCTGAAGCCGTACGAGCACGCGGAATGGGATCCCACGCTCGAGCGGCTGCACGCGAACGAGCTTCCGTGGCGGGCAGTGGGCGATGATTCGTCCGCCGGCCTCAACCGTTACCCGGAGCCTCAGCCGCGCGCGCTCGTCGTGCGGCTCTCGGAGCTCTACGGGGTTGCACCGGCGTCGGTCCTCGTCGGCCGCGGAAGCGATGAGGCGATCGATCTCCTCGTTCGCGCGTTCTGCCGCGCAGGCGAGGACGCAGTGGTGATCTGCCCTCCGACGTTCGGCATGTACGCGATCGCGGCGCACATTCAGGGTGCTGCCGTGAAGAGCGTGGCGCTGCGCGCGGAAGCACGGTTCGAGCTCGATGCCGCTGCCGTGCTGGATGCGTGCAGTCCGGAAGTGAAGCTGATCTTTCTGTGCTCGCCCAACAATCCGACGGGAAACCGCTTCGCCGAGCGTGAGCTGACGCGCGTGATCGAGGCCACGGCCGAGCGCGCGCTCGTCGTCCTCGATGAGGCGTACGTCGAGTTCGCCGCGACGCCGAGCCTCGCACCGAGAGTCGAGCGCTGGCCCCATCTCGTCGTTCTGCGCACGTTGTCGAAAGCTTATGGGCTCGCGGGGGCGCGCTGCGGCGCGCTCATCGCCCACCCCGGCATCGTCGCGCTTCTCCGGAAGATCATCCCGCCCTACGCGATCACGCAGCTGACCGTCGAAGCGGCGCTGAAGCTGCTGGCGCCCGCCCAGATCGCCGTGAGCGCGGCGCGTCGCGAGCTGCTCCGCGCAGAGCGCGCGCGGGTCGCGAGCGCCCTCGCGCGCCTCGACGGCGTGACGCGCGTCTGGCCGAGCGAGGCGAACTTCGTACTGGTGGATTTCGCGGATGCGGGGCACGCGCTCGCACGTGCGCGCGCCGCCCTGCTGCTCGTGCGCGATGTGCGCCATCACGCAGCGCTGGGAGCGGCGCTACGGATCACGATCGGCACTCCCGAGCAGAACGACCGTCTGCTCGAGGCGCTGCGATGACCGCGCCGCAGTCCATCCCGCGGACGGAGCGCGCCTTACCGGCGCGTGTCCTGTTCGTCGATCGCGACGGCACGCTCATCGAAGAGCCCCCGGATGAGCAGGTGGACTCGCTCGAGAAGGTGCGCTTCATGCCCGGCGTCTTTGCGGCGCTTGCGGCGCTGCGCCGCGCCGGCTTCCGCCTCGCGATGGTCACGAACCAGCACGGCATAGGGACTCCCGGTTTTCCACAATCGGCATTCGACGTTCCCCACCGCTTCGTGATGGACGCGTTCGCCTCGCAGGGCATCGAGTTCGATGCCGTGTTCGTCTGCCCGCACCTTGCGAGCGACGGCTGCGCGTGCCGCAAGCCGCGTCTCGGCCTGGTCGAAGCGTACGTGCGTGCCACGCCGGTGGATCTGCCGGCGAGCGCGATGATCGGCGATCGCGATACCGACCTCGAATTCGCGCGCAATCTTGGCGTGCGCGGCGTTCGCGTGCGGCGGGATGGCACGCCGGAGGAAACCTGGCCGGAGATCGTGCGCGAGCTTACGTCGCGCCGTGCGTCCGCCGAGCGCATGACGAAAGAGACGCAGGTGAGGGTGTCCGTCGATCTCGACTCCGAGCGTCCGACCCGCATCGCGACCGGGATCGGCTTCTTCGATCACATGCTCGAGCAGCTGGCCAGGCACGGCGGCTTCTCGCTGCAGCTCGAATGCCGAGGCGATCTGCACATCGACGAGCATCATACGGTCGAGGATTGCGCGCTGGCCCTCGGCGAGACGGTGCGCCGTGCGCTGGGCGACAAGTCTGGCATCCAGCGCTACGGTTTCCTGCTCCCGATGGATGAGGCGCGCGCGCAGGTGGCGGTCGATCTCTCGGGCCGCGGTATGGCGGTATTCGAAGGGCGATTCGGGCGCGACCAGGTCGGCGGCCTGCCGAGCGAGCTCGTGCCGCATTTCTTCCGCTCTTTCGCCGACGCCCTCGGCGCGGCGATCCACGTGTCGGTGAGCGGCGAGAACACGCATCACATGATCGAAGCGTGCTTCAAAGGCGTCGGCCGCGCGCTGCGCCAGGCGCTGCGCCGCGAGGACGGCGGCGTGCCGAGCACGAAGGGCGTGCTGTGACGGATGCGGTGATCATCGACAGCGGCGGCGCGAATCTCGCCTCTCTGCAGTTCGCTCTGGAGAGGCTCGGCGCGGATGCGCGTGTCACGAGCCGCCCCGGGGAGATCCGCGCCGCGCGCCGTGTGCTCCTGCCCGGCGTCGGCTCGGCAGCCGATGCGATGCGCAGACTGCGCGCGGCGAGGTTGACCGAGCTCCTGCCGAGCTTGCAGCAGCCGGTGCTCGGCATCTGCCTCGGCATGCAACTGCTGTTCGCGCATTCCGACGAGGGCGCGACCGCATGTCTCGGCATCTTTTCGGACGACGTGCGGCGCCTCGTGCCCGCGCGCGGCAGGCCCGTACCGCACATGGGATGGAACCAGCTCGAGGCGCTGCGACCCGATGCGCTGATCGAGGGCCTCGAGCCGACGGACTACGTCTACTTCATCCACAGTTACGCGGCACCTATCGGCGCAGCTACCGTGGCCTCGGTCGAGTACGGCGCGCGGCTGTCGGCCGTGGTCCGCGAACGCAACTTCTGGGGAGTCCAGTTCCACCCCGAACGCTCGGGCCGCGCGGGTGCGCGCGTACTCCAGAACTTTCTGAGCGCCGCGGAATGATGCTGATCCCGGCAATCGATCTGCGCGGTGGACGCTGCGTGCGCCTCTACAAGGGCGACTTCGCCGCCGAAACGCGTTACGCCGTGGAGCCGTACGAGCTCCTGCTCCGCTATCGCGCGCTCGGCGCATCGTGGCTGCACGTGGTCGACCTCGACGGCGCGCGCGAGGGCATGCTCGCCAACCGCTCCGTGATCCTCGCCCTCGCTGCCCGGCATGCGGTGAAGCTGCAGGTCGGCGGCGGCGTGCGCTCCCCTGCCGTCATCGATGACCTGCTGCGCCACGGCGTCGATCGCGTCGTCGTAGGGAGTGCCGCGATCGAGACACCGGACGCAGTCGAGGCATCGCTCGCCCGCCACGGCGGCGACCGCGTCGTGCTCGCGTTCGATGTACGCGTCGGCCGCGACGGCGCGCCAGAGGTCATGACCCGCGGCTGGACGCACGCAAGCGGGCTGTCGCTCTGGAAGGCGATCGCGGGCTTCAGCGCATGCGGCCTCGTGCACGTGCTGTGCACGGACGTCGATCGCGACGGCGCGCTCGCCGGCCCGAACCTCGAGCTGTACGCCGAAGGCCTGATGCGATTTCCACAGGTGTCGTGGCAGGCATCCGGTGGCGTGCGCGACGCCGCGGACCTTACGGCCCTCGCGCGGCTCGGCGTTGCCGCGGCGATCAGCGGTAAAGCGCTGCTCGAGGAACGCATACCGCCCGAGGAGCTGCGGCCATTCTTGCCCGACGCATCATCCCCTGCCTCGACGTCCGCGACGGCCGCGTCGTAAAGGGCGTGCGCTTCCGCGATCATCGGGTCGTGGGCGACATCCTCGAGCTCGCGGAGCGCTATCGCGACGAGGGCGCGGACGAGCTCGTCTTCTACGACATCACGGCGAGCCCGGAAGGCCGCTCGGTCAAGCGTGAGTGGGTGCGCCGGGTGGCGCGCGTTCTTGACATCCCGTTCTGCGTGGCGGGCGGGATCAGCTCGATCGCCGACGCCGAAGGCGTTCTCAATGCGGGCGCCGAGAAGATCTCGGTGAACTCACCCGTGCTCGCCGACCCCGCGCTCATCGACGCGCTCGCAAGGCGCTTCGGTGCGCAATGCGTGGTGGTCGGCATCGACAGCCTGCGTACGCCGCAGGGGTGGCGGGTCTTTCAGTACACCGGCGATCCCGACCGCACGCGCGATACGGGCCGCGACACGCTCGCGTGGGTGCGCGAGGCGCAGGCGCGCGGCGCCGGCGAGATCGTGCTCAATTGCATGGCGAGCGACGGCGTACGACGCGGCTACGACATCGAGCAGCTGCGCGCGGTGCGCGCCATCTGCGACGTGCCGCTGGTCGCATCGGGCGGCGCCGGCACCCCCGAGCATTTTTGCGATGTGTTCAGAGAAGCCGAAGTCGACGCGGCGCTCGCGGCGAGCGTGTTTCACTCCGGAGCCGTCGCGATCGATGCGCTCAAGCGCGAGCTGCGCGCCGCAGGAATCGAGGTACGACCATGAGTCTCACCGTCTCCGACATCGAAGGGCTCGACTTCGCGAAGAGCGATGGCCTCGTGCCGGTCGTAGTACAGCACGCCGACAGCGGCGCGGTGCTGATGGTCGGGTACATGAACGGCGAAGCGCTGCGCGCCACGCTCGACCGCAGGCGAGTCGTGTTCTGGAGCCGCAGCAAGCAGCGCCTGTGGGAGAAAGGCGAAGCTTCCGGCAATCATCTCGATTTCATCGCAGCCCACGCGGACTGCGATCGCGATGCGCTGCTCGTCCTGGCGAGACCGCGCGGGCCCGCCTGCCACCTCGGCACGGCGACGTGTTTTGGAGACGAGCGGCTCACGCAGGCCGAGCGCCTCGCGTTCATCGCGGCGCTCGAGAGGGTCATCGAGCGTCGTGTCGCCGAGCGTCCCGAGGACAGCTACACCGCGCGGCTCTTCGCGCAGGGCGAAAAGCGCATCGCGCAGAAGGTCGGTGAGGAAGGCCTCGAAGTCGCGCTCGCCGGTGCAGCAGAGACGGACGACAAGGTCATCGCCGAATCCGCCGACCTCCTCTATCACCTGCTGGTGCTTCTGAAGAGCCGAGGGCTACCGTTTGAGAGCGTGATTGCGGAGCTGGAATCCCGACACCTCGCTAAGAAGGGCTGACGTTCGGAGGCGGCTAGCGAGTTCCGCCCTCCGTCTTCCGACCGGTTCTCCCTTCGAGCGATCGCCGCTCCGCGGCCGTCTCGCGCAGCCACGCGAGCGACTGCGTCGAGATAGCCAGTGCCAGGGCGGCGTATCGCAATTGGGCCCGTGACAGGGATGGCCTTCAACTTCAACTGTCGTGCGCAATCAAAAAGGTGCTCGACGATGTGTCGCCCGCGTCCATCAACTTGGTCGGGCCCATAACGAGTAAGGTCGAGATACAGCGGAGCACTCACTCCCCAAGCGCTGGTGAGTCGCTGAATAAATTGCCCGACGTACCCCTCCAGGGACTCGCCCACACCCAGCACTGCCTGCCGCGAAGAAAAGAAAAAAGGATCACCGGATTCGTCACGGGGAGCTCCAGCGAGTCTCCGGAAACTGGGTTCGCACTTGGCGGAGCCCAATGAGCTTCGAAAAAAGCGAGAAGTCCCGGC
>JBQTHP010000067.1:0-3011 GCA_052389755.1 Gammaproteobacteria bacterium | reverse complement strand
CGCTCAGGTACCAGTACGTGTTCGACGGGCTGACATGGCCGAGGTAAGTCGACAACGATGACAGTTGTACCCGCACGTTGAGACCGGCGCGGTAGCTATCGGCGATCGTCTTCAGAGCGAAGGTATGTCTGAGATCGTGCAGGCGAGGTCTACGCGGTTCGCAGTCCGCGAGCCCGGCTCGGCGAAGAAGACGCAAGAAGCAGAAGTGGACGTTCTTGTAGTTCAACCGCGTGCCGGCGAGCGAGAGTAAGAAGCTCGAGCTGCGCGGATGCGGCAATGATCGATCGCGCTGGCGAGCGTAGTTGCGCAATGCTTCGACAGTGCTCGGATGCAGAGGCAGCTCTCGCGATTTGCCGAACTTGCTGTGCCGTATCAGCAGCACGCGCTCTCGCCAATCGATATCGGCTCGATCAAGACGCAGCGCTTCCCCGACCCGCATGCCGGTGGTGGCGAGTAGTCCGAGCAGCGTCGCGTAAGTAGCGCCTTTGAGGCCATGAAGCGTTTGCGCGGCGCGCATCAGCGCCACGACCTCCTCGTCGGTATACAGATACGGCGTGAGCTTCTCTGGAGTCCACTTCGGTAGCAGTTGAGCTGAGGGCACCTCGGTGCGCGGGTCGAGCGCTGCCAGGTATTTGGCCAGCTCTCGTACCATCCCCAACCGAGTGGCCCACCACTTCGGCGTCGCTTGCGCCGGCAGCGTTGCCCAGCGCAGCGCGCGTTCGGCCGTGATGCAAGAACCCCCGTCACGCTCGACGAAGGCAACGAAGTCGGGCAGCAGATGACCCTCGCGCTCGAGCTTGTAGCCGAGGCCGCGGCGCAACTCGAGATACTGCTTGACCGCATCGGCAAGCGTGCTCATGCGACACCTCCTGGCCAGGGCCGAGCGAGTGCGCCGAGCGCCAGCCGATCGACCTTGGCGTAGATCGCGGTGGTATCGACGCTGCGGTGGCGCAGCACCTGGGCAATGTCGTCAAGAGAGCTGCCCGCACGCAGCATTGCGGTGGCAGCCGTGTGGCGAAGGCGATGCGCACCACAGGCGACCAAGCCCGCCCGTAAGCACTGCTGTCGGACAAGCGCAGTGACGGCGCTGCGGGTCACAGCAGCGTGCGGCGCCCGTATCGTGACGAAGACCGCTCGGGAGCTCGTGCGAGGTCGAGCTAAGCGCAGGTATCCGGTAAGCGCCTCGCCGACATCCGCTGGCAGCGGAAGCCGTGCTTCGCGCCGACCTTTGCCGCGAACAAGAAGCTCACCGCCCCTCCAGTCAATATCCTCGAGCTTCAGTGCCACGACCTCACCGGCACGTAACCCGAGCCGCACGAGCAGCAGCAGCACGGCATAGTTGCGTCGGCCGACGTGTCGGCGTCGGTCACAACTATGCAGCAAGCGCCGCAGCTGCAGCTCGTCCCACGCCTTCGGCACTCCAACGAGTCGCCAGCTCGCGACCCTTGGGACTGCGCCGGTCAGGTCGTTCGACAACGCTCCTTCGAGGTAGAGATAGCGAAGAAAGGAACGTAACGCGGTAACCCTGTAGTTGGTGCCGCCCGTGCTGTAGTGGCGCGTGCTCGCCCGCACGAACGAGGTAACGTCCTCGGCACGCAACTGTGCGCGCTCAAACGGTCCTTCTGCGAAACGCTCTTGAAGAAACTCCTGCGCGAGGGCGGTGTAAGCGTTCGTGGTCGCGATCGTGAGCGAACGTTCTTCGAGCAGGTACCGAACATACGCTTGTAGCAACGCACTTCCGGTGCTCGTCTGGCCACGGATCGGCGCCACAGATGAGTCCGCCGCAGACTCCAGATAGAGCCTGAACGGTTTAAGGGCGCGCGCTGTTCGAAACTGCGTGTAGCCGGCTCGACGCCTGTCGTCGAAAAACGCTTCGATGAGTTCGCGTGTGAGCTCCCTCAGTGATAAACCGCGCTCTTCAAGCCAGCGACTCAGATGCGCCGCAACGCGCAGCAGGTTGTTGGCCGACAGCGCCGTGTATCCCTGGCGGAGGAGTTCTTGCCGCAGCGCTTCACGATGCTCGGCAAGCGGACCAACGAATCGAACCTCGGATGAGTTAACCATGGCGGACCTCCTTCCCCGGACACCGGGTGGGTCAACCATGCCTCGACAACGCTCCGATTATGCCGCCTGGCAAACTCCGTTCAGCACCGACACCGCTCGGAAAATCACCGGGTTGAAGAAACCGCGATCAGACGACGCGGCATAATCCGGTGGTCGGCATAATGCTCGTTATGCGGCGCGGGGCATAACGAGCAGAGCAGCGTCAAGTTCTCGACGCTCGTGTCCCCGCCCTCGGCCCAGTGACGGATGTGATGCGCATCCACGTAGCGTTTGTTGCGGCAGCCCGGGAACGTGCAGCCGCGATCGCGCGACCAGAGCGCGCGCTTCAGCGGCGTCGAGACCGTGCGCTGCTTGCGGCCGACGTCGAGCGGTGTGCCGTGCTCATCCTCGACGATCGTGATGAGGCTGCCATCGCAGGTGAGGCGCTTGACGGTGTCGATCGGCAAGTCGGAGCGTCCTGCCCCTCCGCGGAGGGCTGAATTATCAACGGGCACGACGACCTGGTAGTGATCGGCTACCGCTGCCGGCGTGATACCGCCCGCCAGATAGCTCTTCGCGATCGCGACGAGCGCGTCCGCCTGCTGCGCGCGCCAACCGCTGCCCTCCGCGGAGGGCGCCTCAGGGCAATCGCGGACCGCATCGCGCACCGCCGCGAACTCGATCCCGATCGCGGCCTCGCCCGCCGCAACCGCGTGCTGGAGCGCCTGCGCGACGAGCTCACCCTCCTCGATCGGCACTTCCACGCGGATCGCCATGACGCCGCGCGCCTCGTCCCGCCACAGCGTGAGCGAGCGGTGCTGCCACGCGCGCAACGCGCCGTTCACCGACTGCGGATGCGAGTTGCGGATCTGCCGGCAGCGCTCCTCGACCTCCACGGCGGAGGCCTGCAAGGCGTACCCAAGCAGCAGATCCTCGTCGTGTGTCACGCGCGTGAGCGCGCGCACTTT
>JBQTHP010000066.1:0-6686 GCA_052389755.1 Gammaproteobacteria bacterium | reverse complement strand
CGAGAAACGACCAGCTGTCGTCCTGATCGTAGTAGGTGGTTCCCTTGGCGCCCACGTTTCCCTGTTCGTGCACCACGATCCAGTGCGGACGGGCGTACCGTTCCAGCATCGATTTCTGGCGGCTCTCTCTCGAGGTGGTGTTGAAATCGCCGGCAGCGAACGCTGCACGATCCTCGGGCAAAGACGATTTGAGCTCGTTCAGAAATTGATAATCCGACACCCGCATCCCGGTAGGGTGAAACGGCGCCGGGAAGTGCACGGCGTAGCCTGTGAGCAGCGCGCCGCCGGGAAGGCGAAACGTTGCCTCGAGAATGCCGCGCGTATCGGCAACACGCTCTTTGGGTGCGCCTTCGAATGGGATATCGCGCAGCACTGGTTTTTCGACAACCTCGAGTCGCGTGAGAAACGCGACGTCGATGCCGCGGTCGTCGTTGCCTTCGATCAGTATGGCCGGTGCGTAACCCGCCGCTGCCAGGTGTTCGGTCCGCAGCCGCTCGAGGATGTCGAGATTCTCGACCTCCTGCAGCGCCAGAACGTCGGGGCCGCGGCCGCTGCCGACCTGCAGGATGGCTGCGGCGACGACCGACAGTTTCCGCTCGACGATCTCCTCGTTCCAGTCCCAGTGGAGGCACTGCTCGCGCCAGTGCTCCACCTCGATCTTGTTGCAGGCCTGCCGGTGCTCGTCGCTCTGTTTCAGCGACAGCGGCAGGAAAGTCCGGTCGTCCTTGCCGGCGTCGTCCTTGGTATCGAACAGATTCTCGACGTTGAACGTCATGATGGCCACGGTCGGCGACGGCTGGCTGGCGCGTTGCGCGTCCCGACCCGCACAGGCAGTGGCGATAGCCGCGAGCGTGACGAGCAGGATCTTGTGACGAAGCATGCGGGTCCCTGCGCCAATCCAGTTGTTCGATATCGATACCATGGATGGTGCATACCGACGTTCGGCGGTTCTCCCCCAGGAGCTTGGCAGGCGAACGGACAGCGGACTGCCCAACCTGTCTAACTAGACAGGATTTAGGCACATACCCTATTGCGGGTCAAACTCGCACAAAGCTGGAGATTGCGCCGCGGCGATTTCTCGGTCGCCGGCTATTGTGTGGACGCAACCCATGCCGCTCAGCGATGCCGAGCCCACAAGGCGCTCAGAGGCACCGCGAGCAAGCGATCACCGAAGGGCAGCAGGTGATCGCCGTCGTACAGAACGATTCCCGTGTGGAATCTCGCGCCGAGGATTTCGCGCAGGCGCTTGAGGCCGCGGAAGTCGCGTTCGCCAATAGAGCTCGCCGCCTTGGTCTCAATGCCGGCATGGCTCGTACCGAGCTGTAGAACAATGTCCACTTCATACCCGTCCTTGTCGCGCAGGTGATATAGCGCAATCCTTTCCGGATGAGCGCTCGCCTGCTTTGCGATTTCGCCGAAGACAAAGGTCTCGAGCATCTGGCCGAGCAGCTCTCGTTGGTGATCAAGTTCAGCAGCGCTACATCGCAGCAGACTGCACGCAAGACCCGTATCGCCGAAATGCAGCTTTGGCGTCTTGATCAGCCGCTTGACCCGATTGCTGAACCACGGCGGCAGGAACTCCACCAGGAACAGACGTTCGATCAGCGTGAGATAGTTGTGAATCGTGGGCCGGCTGAGCTCGAACCCGCTCGCCAGCTCACTCAAATTGGCAAGCCGTGCTGTTTGACTGGCGGCAAGCGTCAGGAGCTTCGGTAGCGCAGCGAGGGTGCCGACACGCGCGATATCCCGCACGTCGCGCTGGACCAGCGTCTCCACATAGTTCGCATACCAGTCCTGTCGCCGTCGAGGCGTCCGTTTCTGCACGACCGGATAGCCACCGCGAACAATGCGTTCGACCAACTCTTTTCCCGCTCTACCGTCGTGGGGAAATTCCTGGCCACCGGAGAACAACGCGTCGAGAAACGTGGGTTTCGCGCGCGCAAGCTCGACTTGCGAAAGCGGGTAGAGACGGAAGATTTCCATGCGGCCGGCGAGCGAGTCCGATAGCCGAGGCACGAGCAGGACGTTGGAGGAGCCCGTCAGGATGAACCTCCCGGATCTGCGGTCCGTATCGATTACAGGCTTGAGTGCGGCGAACAGCTCGGGCACGTGCTGCACCTCATCGAGGATGGCACGCCGCTCCAGCCGAGCCACAAATCCGGTAATGTCCGCTCGTGCGGCCGCGAGGGTTGCCGCATCATCGAACGTGTAATAGCGATAACCCCGGCGCTTGCCGACCTGCAGAGCGAGGGTGGTCTTGCCGCATTGCCGCGGCCCGTGAATCAGGACGACCGGAGTGTCGGCGAGCGCTTCGACCAGGCGTGGTTCTGCGAGCCGGCGATACAGGGCAACCCTTGCCATACCGGCTGATTGTAACCTTCTGTATCGGCTATTTGAAAAGAACGATGTCGGCCAATCGAAAGGCTACATACCGGCCAACTGGAAGCCTCTGCCGCCCTTGTAGCACGAAGGTGCCGTCGCGGACGACCGAATAGAGGAACGAGCCGCCGGCAGATCGAGCAGTGGCGGCTAGAGTCGAACGAGCCGACAGTATCTGACAGGCTCCGTGACAAAAGAGGAGTCAGGGCTCCGCCGAATGTCGCGACAGCGAATGTCAGCAGGCAGCCGCGGTGCGCGCCGGGAGTCGACACTGGAGCGCAGCGCAGATTCACTGCAGGCCGCCGACAGATCTCCCGCCGGCGGCCGATCGATTCGCTCTGAGGCGTGGCCCGCGGAGAGCCTGCTTTAAGAGCCTAGCGGTGCAACGTTTCCCAACTTCGACAGTTTGCGGTGTCGCAACCATATATAGAGTAGAAGACCAACCGTAGGCATCACCGGAAAGGTCGGAAAGATGTACCAGTAGCGTAGATTGTGCTTCTTTGCGTCTTGATGAATGAACACGGTCAAAATGCCCAGGACCCAGGCGAAATCGTACAGTGTCGTTTGCATGATGGGTTGCGTTACGTAGAGCGCAAAACCCTCGATGCCCCAGCCCGACCAGCGCCCCCAGTTCAAGACGACGAGCGACGCGACGAAACACGGCAGGAGCCAGTGAGCATGCAGGTGCGCCGTTTCGGCGATGTGCTCTAAACGTTTTTTCATACTGGACTCCCAGCGCTTCGATGAGATTGCGCGGCCAGGCGACGCAAGTGTGTGTGGGCGTACTCATGCACCACGGCATGCATGTACAGCGCGCGCGGCACATCACGATTGATTTCCAGCCAGCTCAGGGACTGTTGCGTGCCCCATGCGCGAAACAAGCCGTCGCCCGTAATGTCGGCAAGGTGGGCCAGCAACGATTCGTCGAGCTGAAATGAATTCACAGCCTGCTCATAAACATCCTCAGACGTCAAAAGCGCAAAGAGAATGTTCATGAAATAGAGTGCGGTACCGAGATCGAGATTGATAAAACGAAAACATTCGTCATCGGGCGTGATATTTGGCACATCCAGCATCGAAAAATCGAGAGACACGCGTTTGTCGCACTTGAATTTTCCCGACGCGCGCAGCTTCTCACCTGCGTCAATGATCAATCGATACATATTGATGTCATGCTGAATGACTGCATGCCCCATCAGTCCCTTGATCGTCGTAGGCATCAGATCAGGCTCCGGAATATCTTCCAGGCCGCTGTTACGGGCAACGAACCGAATCAGCAATGTTTCGACGATGAAGTGGCGCAAGAGCAATTCGCCGCCTTCGCGCGAAACGCAGCGACGCAGAAACCAGACACTGAGCCGATCGAGCATGCTGTGCGACGAGAACTGAAAAGGCAGCAACCGCTTTAGCGTTACGATCACCCAAACCGCAGTCAGCGAGATCAGGCGCGCAGCAGGCCGTATGTAGCGCCGGGTCCAACGCTGCAGGTCTCTGTGGAGCAACTCAGCCGTGCGTTCCGATAACGGCGTCGCAGGATCCACGCGCAGCGCGTGAAAATGCAGCGGCAGCTCGCGCGGGGGCACTTAGATATTGTCCATCTCTTCCAGTTGCAGCGCGTAAAGGCGTGCCACGACCTTTGCCGTTTTGACGATGCGCCTGGCGACATCGTCGTCGACGATGCCCGAGGTGAGGACAGCACGCAGGCGGTCGAAGTGATTGTCGTCATTCTGCCCGTGGTAGTAGAGAAAACTGACTTCCTTGTTCGTTAAATTGAGCTGCTCTTTCAGCGCTTCGGCCCACCGCCGAGCCTTGTGCTTACCCAATCCTTCGATGACAAACATGGCGCCCAAAAGGTCGAGGGGGTCGGGTTGGCTGGCACGATGAAACATGAATGCTGACAGCGCCTCAGAGCCAATATTCTTGGGTGTGCTGACGATCTCCTCCAGAGAGCCCCCCACGGCACAATAGTCTCGCTCGATCATCTGGAAGTCGCGGTGTTCATTACCGGCATGGGTAATGAACATCGAACGGAAGGGAAATAACTCGATGGAGATGTTTGACGCGGCGCGAGCAATCCAGCGAGCGCCCTCCATGACCTGCTGACGCAAGTTACGCAGCAACATCTTGTAGTCTTTGACGGTTACCTGGCCCGCCTCGATGCGGCGAATGATCGGGGTGGCGCGCAGCATTCGCTCGAAGTCTGCCCAGACGAGACTTAAGTCCAGGACGAGCTGGCGCACCATGGGGTCGTCACCCGGGTCAAAGCCCTCACCCAGGGGCGAGCTGGCTGCGGCCTCGGCGATTTCGGCGCCGGTACGCGCAACAGGCGGCAAGCTGCTGATCTCGCCGGGTCGCCAAGGCGTCGAGAGCCTGGCCGTCTCTGTACCACTTTCCGTCGCTGCCTTTGCTTCTGGCCGTGCATCAGGACCAACGCACGTCAGCAGGGCAAAGGACACGGTAAATCGTCCGGACTCGGGAACCATGAGCAGTATCTTTTCACCCGGTTTGAAGCGACCACTATTCAACGCTTCGTCAAGCATGATGAAGATGCTGGCGGCTCCGGTGTTTCCCTTGGTGTATAGATTCGTAAACCATTTTTCTTCAGGAATGCTCAAGTTTGCTTCGTCGAGAAGCTTGACGATTTCCCCCTTGAAGAAGTGCGAGCTGTAGTGACAGAGAAGATGATCGAGCTCCTCAGGAACGATGCGTCCTCGTTTGATGAGCCTCAAGTACTCTTCGACACTCAGCTTGACGATCTGCGGAAGCAGCTCGGCATCCTGCCGAATGCGCATGAGCTCAGCCTTGTCGGCTTCGGCAATCGTTGCCAGGTCGAGCCACGTGTTACCAGCCCGGGGAGAGTCCTTGTGGCCGATGCCGGTGTACATGCAGGTTTCGTATTCGTTGGCATAGGACTTCAGCTCAATCCAATCGATGCGCAAAGAGGGTTTTTCGGCGTGCGGTTTACCTTCGAGGACAACACTGCCGGCGCCATCGGATAGCATCCAACGCAGAAAGTCGGCGTCGAAGTCTCGATAGGAGCCACGCAGTCCATCGAGGTGTGCATCTTCGAGAGGGTCGTCGCTTTCGCGCCGGAATTTCGTTGCCTTGAGACTGCGACTCACGAGCTCGGAGCCTACGACCACCGCGTTCTTTCTTTGCTGTGTGGCCACTGCGCGGTAAGCGCTCGACAGCGCTGCCATCGAAGAACAGCAGACGCCGCCCGCACTCAGGATTTCCATCGGCCGTCCCCCGAGGCGGCCGTGAACCATCGATGCAAAACTCGGGATTGGGACATCACCTTGTGTGGTTCCCGCAGCAAGCATCTCGACGTCATCGAGGGCGAGATCGCTATGGGCCAGGGCGGCATGCACGGCCTTGACGGCGAGCTCTTCGTTCAACTCGGTGGTCCGCCCGTCCTCGTCGAGCGCGTAGTGACGGGTTTTGATGCCGTTCGAGCTGAGAATGCGTTTCTTCAGCCGACTCGGCCTGCCGTCGATGAGACCCAGGACATTCTCGATACGGTCATTGTCGACAGGTTCACCGGGCAGGTAGGTGCCAGCGGCTGTGATGTACACGTCCCGGGTGGCGTGTGGCAGGAAACTCATGACGCGTGCCCGGCGGTTGTTCTATTCAACAGTTATTACTACCTTTCCTCGAGCGTGCCCTTCTTTCAGATACCGGATCGCCGCCGGGACCTCACTCAACCTGTATCGCCTGTCGATGACCGGTGTCACCTTACCGGCTTGCATGAGATCGCGCAGGACGGTCAGGTCGTCCTTGTTCAGGTCCGCCATAAACACGACTAAGTCCTGGCTGACGAACGGTGACAACATGAGCGCCTTGGCCGCATGGGCCAAAGGCCCGAACAACCGACCGCTCTTTGGTCCTCCGACTATGACCAGGATGCCCTCGGGGTCCAGGACGCGCCTGAGTTCCAGCAACGGATGATTCCCGACATTGTCCAGGATCAGGTCGTACCGCTGCCCGCTCTTGGTGAAATCGCGCTGGGTGTAGTCGATGACGTGATCTGCGCCGAGCGATCGGACCATCTGCACGTTTTTCGTACTGCACACGCCGGTCACCTCCGCGCCGAACGACTTGGCGATCTGCACGGCGAACGTACCCACACCTCCCGACGCGCCGTTGATCAGGACTTTCTGCCCCGGCTGAATCCGTCCCTTGTCGCGAAGAGCCTGTAACGCGGTGACTGCCGCCACAGGTACGGAAGCCGCTTGCTCAAACGTCAGGTTGGCCGGTTTCAGCACCAGTGCTCGATGCTCGCGAACCGTTACGTACTCGGCGAAGGC
>JBQTHP010000065.1:0-19221 GCA_052389755.1 Gammaproteobacteria bacterium | reverse complement strand
GTGTGACGTGAATGAAGATCTGATGGATCGGATCTTCAATGCTGCATTGAAGATGAGGGAGGGCCCCTCGGAGTCGGCGTGCAGAAGTTGGCTCCAAACTGCGGCAGTGCTGCTGTGGTTCAAAAGGCCATGGTGGTGAACGACTGCCGAAAAGTCGGCCGCGAAGGTCGGCAAAGTGAGTGTCGAGAAGGTGAACGAAAGTAAACCGACCGAAGACGCATCGAAAATCCTAGACGCTGTCGGAACCGCGGAAGTAGCCACTCCGCGGGAGGAGTTGGGAGAGTGATCTGCTTATCGACCCAGCGGCAGCCGGTGTAAAGGCGGCACGAGCTCGACACAGGCCTCAATGCGGAACACGCGAAGAGCTGACTGGCGATGTGTAGGGAAACGACAAGTGGCGAATACCACGAGGAGAAATACCGATGCGTCAGTCAGTGGCGGAGCTGCGGGTAGTAGTGATGAAGGCTCTGTAATGGGGCTGGAGCGAAGCTGCAGCGTCGTCCGGTGGATGGAATGGGCCAACTCGGTAGCGAGGATGAGCCTGTGACATCGACCAAGCCGTATGGCATATCCAAGAGGATGGTGTTGGAAGCGTACCGGCACGTGAGAGCCAAACAGGGCGCGGCGGGCATTGACGGGGAAAGCCTCGGGATGTTCGAAGCGGATCTGAGCCGCAGTCTCTACAAGCTATGGAATCGTCTGGCGTCGGGAAGCTACTTTCCGCCGCCAGTGAAGCAGGTGGAGATTGCCAAGAAGAGCGGAAACGGCAAGCGAGTTCTTGGAGTTCCAACGGTCGCCGACAGGATCGGGCAGCAGGTGGTGAAGGCGAGGATCGAAGGAGAGCTGGAAGGGCTCTTTCATCCGGACTCGCACGGGTATCGGCCCAACAAATCGGCCGCGGATGCGGTGGCTGTAACCCGCAAGCGATGCTGGAAGTACGACTGGGTTGTCGAGTTTGACATCCAGCGTGCGTTCGACGAACTCGACCACGATCTGATGCGCAAGGCGATCGTCAAGCACGTAAAGGAACCCTGGGCACGGCTGTACATCGAGCGGTGGTTGATCGCGCCTTTTGTGACAGTGGACGGACAAACCGTTCAACGGAACAGAGGGGTGCCGCAAGGCTCAGTGATCGGCCCCGTGCTGATGAACCTGTACATGCATTACGCCTTCGATCTATGGATGCAGCGGGAACACCCGCGGTGTCCATTTGCGCGATACGCCGATGATGCGGTGGTGCATTGCCGAAGCGAAGCTGAGGCGAAACGACTGCTGGCAGCTATCGAGCAGCGACTGAAGGAGTGCAGGCTGACGATGCACCCGGAGAAATCCGGCGTGGTGTATTGCAAGGACAGCGACCGAAGCGAGAACTATCCCAGAACGCAGTTTACGTTCCTGGGGTTTACGTTCCGGGCAAGGCGTGCCAAGGGTCGCGATGGGAAGGTTCGTGAGAACTTCCTGCCCGCGGTGAGCGCAGTGGCGCTCAAACGGATGTACGGACACATCCGCGACTGGAACATCCACAGACAAACCTTCGTCGGCTTGCATGCGCTGGCTGCGCGGTACAACGCCACATTGCGAGGTTGGTTGAACTACTACGGCAGCTTCTACAGGTCCGCCATGCGACGAGTCTTCGATCACTTCGATTGCAGGCTTAAGCAGTGGGCCCGCCGGAAATACCGCAAGCTTGCGACTCATCCATGTCGCAGCGCGCGCTGGCTGAAGACAACTGCCAACCGACACCCTCGGTTGTTCACCCATTGGCTCGCCTTCGGAAGAGTCACGGTACGGACGATGGGAGCCGTATGACGGGAGACTGTCACGTACGGTTCTGCGAGGGGCTCTGGCTGCGATGCCGGGGTCTACTCTCCTGCCTGCCGGTCCGCTAACTGGCGCAGGGATGCCCTGCACAAGTTCAGCCGCCGTATCGTGGGTCAGTATCAGAACATCATCGTGGGCGACGTGAGCAGCACCAAGCTCACCCAGACACGGATGGCGAAGTCCGTGCTGGATGCGGGCTGGGGCCTGCTCAAAGCGCAGCTGCAGTACAAGGGCGAGCACGCCGGCAGACGCGTTGCGATCGTCAGCGAACAGCACACATCGCGAGCCTGTTCCAGCTGTGGGTGCTTCACGGGCCCTGGTGGTCTAAGGCAGCTCGTTGTAAGGCGCTGGGAATGCTCGGTGTGTGGCGCCGAGCACGATCGCGACGTCAATGCCGCGAGGAACATTCTCATCGCCGGGCTCAGGTGTCGAGCCTCCGTGCGCGGGAACGAGTCGGTGTACTTGCTGGTTGCCCCGAGCAGCGCATTTCGCGTTTGCGAGGCACGGATCGAACCAGCGAGGGCAGCGGCATGAGCACCGGTCTTTGCTTTCAGCCCTGACGGAGAGCCGTCAGGGACGTCTAGGAAGGCATGAGAATCAGCGTTCTTGCGCCGCCGCACAGCTTGGATGACCCTATCGGGAAAACGCTCGGGTCCGCGGGGGGAATTTGGACAAGCACGCGTTCATGCGCGCCTGTCGCGAGGGCGGCGCTGCCATCGAGCACGCGCTGCGGGCGCTCGATCGTTCGTTCTTTCGCGTGCTCTATGGCTATTGCCGGCGCACGATCCGCGACGCCGAAGCCGCGCGCGATCTCGTGCAGGAAGCCTTCATCAAGGTGTGGCAGCGGTGTTCCACGTTCCAGGGCGACTCCGAGCTCCTGCCGTGGATTCGCGCCATCTTGCGGCGCTGCATGCTCGATCGCCTGCGTCGGCCCGAGCGGGAGGTCGCGCTCGACGGTGAGTCCGGGATGACGCTCGAAGCCGAACGTCGCATCGCCGAATTGTCCGCGGAGCTGATGCCCACTCCGCACGACGAGACGCGCGCGCAGGAGCTCGCGGAATGTTTCCAGCGCTGCTGGGAGCGATTCGAGCGCGACTACCCGGCGAATGCGGCCGTGATCGCGTGGATCGCCGAGGACGGCCTCACGAACGAGGAAATCTCCGAGCTGCTCGGCCGCACGCCGGGCGCCACGCGCGAGTTCATCTCGCAATGCCGCAAGCGCGCACGCCGGTATTTCACCGAGTGGTACGAGCTTGCGTTCGCCCCGTCCTGATCATGAGCCCATCCGACAATTTCGACGACGACTGGCTCGATGCGCTCGCAGGCCGCGAGCGCTCCGAGAATACGGCTGCGGCACGCGAGGCGCGGCAGCTGCGTGCCGCGATCCGGGCGAGGCCGTCGATCGACGATCCGGACGTTCTGGCGGAAGACGACGAACGTGCGGCCGAGCTCATCGACCGCGCCCGCCGCGAAGGTTTGCTGAAACGCAGAGAGGTCGCGCACCTCGCGACGCGTACGAGGCGGTGGCGCAGCCTCGCCGCGGCCGCAATCGCGTGCCTCGCGGTCGCCTTCGTGTGGCAGATGCGGCCGGGCGGGCAGGCGCCGGTCATTCGGGGTCAACCCGACGCGATCCACCGCGTTCAGGCGCAGGATCCCGAGCGCTTGCAGCGCGAGATCATCGAGGCGCTGGCCAGCGCGGGCGTCGACGCCGCCGGCTACGAGAATCTCGGCCGGCAGGGCATCGATGCCGAGCTTCCCGAGCCATTGACGCCGCAAGTACGCGAAGTGCTCGAGCGATTCGATCTGCCGGAGCCCGTCGACGGTGTGCTGAGGGTGGAAATCGCCGAGCCATGAAACGCCTGGTCGCGGTCCTGCCGCTTCTCCTCGCGAGTGCGCACGTTGCTTCGGCGGAATTGCCGCCGAGCTGCGCGACGCAAGAGCCGCTCGCCGACGACACGACGCCCATCGCCGAGCTGCGCCGCCGTATCGAGGAGACCGGTGAGAGCGATCCGTTCGGCGCGTTCCGCGTGATGTGCGCGACGATTCCGCGTGTCGCGCGCGAGCACGGCGAGGACTCGCTCGAGCTTGCGTGGTGGGTGCAGTCGCTCGCCACGCCGCTGATCGCTTACATGGACAAGTTCGCCGAGGCCGTGCCGCTCCTCGAGCTCGCGCGGCCGATCCTCGAGCGTCATCTCGGGCCCGATGCGCCGGAGCTCGCCGAGATTCAGGTTGCCTTCGCGTGGATGGCGTTTCGCCAGGGGCGCCTTGCGGATGCCGGCACGGCCTGGGAGCGTGCGCTGCGCATTCGTGAACGCGTGCCCGGAAAGAAGAAAGTCGAGCTGCAGAAAGCGCTGGTCGGCCTGGCGCAGGTGCGTCTGGCGCAGCGGGACTTTACCGCCGCGCAGCGCCATCTAGAGCGCGCGTACGCCATCGTCGTCGAGAACGGCGAGACGGTGAGCGAAGCGGCGGCAGCGATCGAGAACGCATTCACCAATCTCGAGCAGCGGCGCGAGGACTATCGCGCCGCGCGCCGGCACGCGGAAGCCCAGTTGCGCATCGAGCTGCAGTTGCAGACCGGCATCGCGCAGCTGGTGTCGGCGAACGTCACGCTCGGGCAGATTCTCGAGCGCCTCGATGAGTTCGAAGAGAGCGAAAAGGTACTGCGCGAAGCGATCCGCATCGCCGAGTCGAAGGAGGGGCCGTTCCAGCGACATTACCTGCGCGCGCTGGTGCAGCTCGGCATTCTGCTGAACGAGCGCGGCAAACCGCAGGAAGCGCTGGATTTCGCGGAGCGCGCCCTCGCGGTGGGTGAAAGCGCGCTCGGCGACAGTGCGCCGACGCTGGTGCGCGTGCTCGTGAGCCTCGCAGAGGTGCATCGGGCGCTCGGCGAGCTGCCGCAGGCGCTGCACTTCTACGAGCGCGCGGGCCGCATCATCGAAGAGCATCGCAACGACGTCGAGCGGCAGGTGGTCGTCGGCTTCTACCGCGGGTTCGGCAATCTGCAGTGGATGCTCGGCGATTCCGCGAGCGCAACCACGCTGCTGGCGCAAGGCCTCGAAGCGGCCGGCGACGATGCGGCACTGTCCACCGAGCGCGCGGGGGTGCTGCTCGCGCTGTCGCGCTCGCACGAGGAGCTTCAGCAGTCGCTCGAGCTCTTCCGCGCGCGCCTGCCCGATGCGCACCCGGTGATTCTGCGGGTGATCAACGAGCTGTGCGGACACGAGCTCGCCGATCAGCCCGCGAACGCCCCGAGCTGCACCGAGGCCGCGGGCCGCCTGGAAACCGCGCGAGAGGTCGAACCGGCGCTGCGGCATGCGGTGTACGAGAATCAAAGCCGCCTCGCAGAGCAGCGCGACGATGCGCGGGCCGCCTACGATCTCGCGGTGCGGGCGCTCTCGGCGGCCGCGACGCTCGGAACGCCAGATCCACAGTGGCGCGCGCAGTATCGGCTCGGACGCCTGCTGCATGCGCGCGAGCAGCCGACGCTCGCGATCTTTTTCGGGAAGCAGTCGATCACGCAGATCGAGCGCCTGCGCGCCGGTTTCGCGGGCGAGGAGCGGCGCCTCGAGCGGGGGTTCCTGCAGGACAAGGTCGAGGTCTACCGCGCGGTCGCGGACTGGTTGATGCAGGCGGCCCGCATCGACGAGGGACTGCAGGTGCTCGGCCTTCTGAAGGCGGAGGAGCTCTATGACTTCATCCTGCGGAACGCGCACGCGGACGGCGAGCAATCGCGTCTCGACCTGACGCCCGAGGAGCAGCGCCTGCGCGCGCGCTACACGAGCCTGGTCAGCGCAGATCCGTCCGCGGGCGAGGAGATCGATCGCCTGACCCGGCTGCTCGAAACCCGGCGAATCAGTGCGCAGGAGCGCCGGCGCCTCGAAGAGCTGCTTGTCGGCCAGAGGAGCGCCGAGGCCGCACGAACGGCGCGCCTGCGCGAGTTCACCGCGCGGGACTCGACGCCGGAATCCGCGGCGCTCGGCACCGCGCGCACGGTGCAGGCCGAGCGCCTCGAGCGCGAAGTACAGCGGTTCGGACCGGACACCGCGATCGCCGTCTATCTCCTCACCGGCACGCACCTGCGCGTGCTCGTGGCCACGCGAGCACAGCAGACCGAGCACCGCATCGCGCTCGACGCCGCGACGCTGCGGCGGGACATCGGGCGTTTCCTCGACCTCATCGCCCGCCGCGAAGATGTGCGAGCAGCCTCGCGCTCGCTCTACGAGACGCTGGCCCGGCCAGTGGATGAGGCTGCCCACCGCGCCGGCGCAAAGCGCCTGGTGCTCTGGCCGGACGGCGCGCTGCGCTACGTGCCGTTCGCCGCGCTTCACGATGGCGCGCGCTATCTCGTCGAGAAGTACGCGCTGCAGATCTATTCCGAAGCTGCGGAGAACGGGTCGCCGCAACTTGCAGTGCCGCGCAGCCTGCTCACGGTGCGCGGGCTCGGCGTCACGCGCGCGGTCGCCGGGTATCAGGCACTACCCGCGGTAGCGGACGAGCTTTGCTACATCGTGCGCGGGCCGATCGAAGGACTCGAGTCGAGCAGCAAGGCGTGCCGCGCGAGCGGCGGCGCGCTGCGCGGCGCGGGCTTTGCCGACGCCGCCTTCACCGAAGCGCGGCTCAACGCGCTGCTCGGCCCGCCGCGCGATTTCTCGGTGCTGCACCTCGGCACGCATTTCAGCCTGCGGCCCGGCAATGCACTGCGCTCGTTCCTCGTGCTGGGCGATGGCTCGCGCATGACGCTCGATACCATCAACACGCTCGACTTCACGGGCATCGAGCTGATGACGCTGTCGGCCTGCCAGACGGCGTTGGGCGGCGCGGTCACGGACGACGGCCGCGAGGTGGAAGGGCTGAGCACCATCGTGCAGCGGCGCGGCGCGCGCCGCGTCGTTGCGAGCCTGTGGCCGGTCGAAGACCTCAGCACGGCCGCGCTGATGCGCCACATGTACGGCTCGCTGTCGTCGAGCGCCGCAGACGTTGCCCGCGCGCTGCAGCGCGCACAGCTTTCGCTCGGCGCAGACGGCGGGAAGGCGCGCTCCGCACACGCGCACCCGTACTACTGGGCCGGGTTTCTGGTGTCGAGCGGTCAGCCCTGAGGGATCTACCGCCGTTTGGCGCTGGCGCGCCGCGCGAACATGTTGAGCGCCTCGACGAGCGTCGAGAACGCCATCGCCGCGTAGATATAGCCTTTCGGCACGTGTGCGCCGAATCCGTCGGCGATCAGCGTCGTGCCGATCATCAGCAGGAAGCCGAGCGCGAGCATCACGATCGTCGGATGCGCGTTGATGAATCGCGCGAGCGGATCCGCCGCGAGCAGCATCGTCCCGACGGCGAACAGCACGGCGATCACCATCAGCGCGATCTCATCCACCATGCCGACGGCGGTGATGATGCTGTCGAGCGAAAAGACGAGGTCGAGCAGCAGGATCTGACCGATTGCGGCCCCGAAGCCCAACGTGGCTGCTGCGCCTTCGAACATGTCCGGTCCATGATCCGGATCGACACGGTGGTGGATCTCCTTGGTCGCTTTCCACACCAGGAACAGGCCGCCGCCGAGGAGAATGAGGTCGCGCCAGCTGAAATCGTGGCCGAACAGCGTGAACAGCGGCTGCGTGAGCTGCACGATCCAGGCGATGCTCGCGAGCAGCCCGAGCCGCAGAACCAGGGCACCGCTGATGCCGATGCGGCGCGCGCGAGAGCGCTGGCTCTCGGGCACCTTGTTCGTCAGGATCGAGATGAAGATCAGATTATCGATGCCGAGCACGACCTCCATCGCGATGAGCGTCAGGAGGGCAACCCACGCAGCGGGATCGCAGCCCCAGGCAAACCAGTCGGCCATGCGCGGTATGGTGCCGTAGCGACCCGGAACGCGCTATCGTTGCGCTTCTGGAAGGAGGGTGGACCATGAGCAAGGGTATGGACAAGCGCAAGGAACAGAAGAAGAAGCCGCAGAAGAGCCTCGAGGAAAAGCGCGCCGCGAAGCGCGAGAAGAGGGCGGCGAAGGGCTTCCTGTAGCCGGCTCGTTACTGCCGCAGGTGCGCGAGCGCGAGAGCGTTCCCGCTCTTGCGCGCGTTCGGCTCGATCCACGCGATCAGCGCGCGATCGCGGTCCGTCGCGATCCGTGGATTGCCGCTCATGCGCGTTGGCGGCACGTTCGAGAGAGTCTGGCGCGCGAGAATCTCTCCGCCGGCGCCGATGTGCGCGAGCTGAAGACCGGCGCGCCCGTCGCTGCCGCCGCCTCCCAGCCAGCTCACGAGGAAGCCGTCGCGCCACGCGGCGGCATCCACGCGTCCGAGCGTTCCCAGGCCGGCATCAAGGGCGTGCGCGGTGCCGCGTTCGGCCAGTTGCGCGACCGCGAAACGCACTTCTGAAGTTCCACCCGCCTGCGTGGGCCAGATGGTGAGAACCCGCTCGCCGTGCGAGGCGACCGCCGGCCCGTTGACCGGGCACGCTTCGATCTTCCAGCCGTCCGGGTTGATGATCTTCGGCTCTGACCATGTGCCGCCGTTGCTCCTGACAGCCACGGCGATGTCGCGCACTTCGGCGGCGCTGCGGTCGCGATACGCGATCAGCGTGCGGCCGGCGATCCGCACCGCGTCCGTCTGACAGCAACTGCACGTGCTGTCGTCGAGCTCGCGTTCTTCCTGACGCGCGCCGCTGCGGTCGAGGACGGCACTACGCAGTGTCATCGGACCGTCTTCATCGTGCCCCGCATGAGCCGCGCTGCGCCGGCCATCGAGCCATACGACGAGCACACGATCAGCGCCCAGCGGGCTGAGTGATACGAAACCGTGTTGCGTAGGAGTGCCGTCCGTATGCGGAGTGACCGGCGTGCTCCAGGTCCTGCCTCGGTCGGTGGAGCGCACCAGTCGCACGTCGTACGCGTACGTCGAGCCGGCCGATTTCTCGAGGTAGTGCGTAACCCAGTCGCCGTTGTCGAGCACCGTGAGCGACGGGAAGTCGGCCCAATTGACGAACCAGTTCGCGCCGGTGGCAATACGGCCGCGTCGCAGCTCGCGCGCGTCCCGATCGATCACCGCAAACCAGAGCGATGCACGGGCGCCTTCGCGTTCCTGCCACGTGAGCACGAACCCCTCGCGCGGATCGACGGCGACACTCGGTTGGCCCGGGTCGGCGCCGGTCGTGAACTGCAACGGCTTCACACTCAATGGTTCGACCGCTGCGGTTGTCTTGAAACCGGCGAGCAGACAACCAGCGAACAGGTAAAGAATGAGTGCCTTCATCGCGCGGCTATCCAGTGCGGCGGATGTCCGCTGACTGTATTGATCACCCTTTTCATACGGGGCAGACTGAGTTGATGTCCGTCGAGCTGTCAAGCTTCCATCCCGCGGTCGCAGCGTGGTTCAGGCGCACGTTCGATGCGCCGACGCCGGCGCAGGCGAACGCGTGGCCGGCGATCAAGGCGCAGCAGCACACGCTGATCGCGGCGCCGACGGGCTCGGGCAAGACTTTCGCCGCGTTTCTCGCGGCCATCGACGGGCTCGTACGCGATGGCGTCGCGGGTGCGCTACCCGACGAGACGAGCGTCGTGTACGTCTCGCCGCTCAAGGCGCTCTCGAACGACATTCACCGCAATCTCGAGGCGCCGCTCGCGGGCATTCGTGAAGAGCTCGCGGCGCTCGGGCTGCCCGACGTCGGCATCCGCACGCTGGTGCGCACGGGCGATACACCGCAGGCGGAGCGCGCGAGCATGCGGCGCCTGCCGCCGCACATTCTCGTCACGACGCCCGAATCGCTGTACATCCTGCTCGGCTCGGAGTCGGGCCGGAAGATACTCTCGACGACGCGCTCCGTGATCGTCGATGAGATTCACGCAGTGGCCGGCAACAAGCGCGGCCAGCACCTCGCACTGTCCATCGAGAGGCTCGAGGCGGTTGCGGGCCGCCAGCTCACGCGCATCGGGCTCTCGGCGACGCAAATGCCGATCGAGGAAGTCGCGCGCTTTCTCGTCGGTGCGCGCGATCCGGCGGCCGACGGCGCCTGCACCATCGTGGACAGCGGCCACGTTCGCGAGCGCGATCTTGCGCTCGAGGTGCCGGCATCGCCGCTCGAGGCGGTCATGTCCGGTGATGTGTGGTCGCAGCTCTACGATCGTCTCGCCGAGCTGATCGGCGAACACCGCACCACGCTCGTGTTCGTCAACACCAGGCGCCTGGCGGAGCGCGCCGCGGGGCAGTTGTCGGAGCGCCTCGGCGCGGAGCACGTGGCGACGCACCACGGCAGCCTTTCGAAGGAGCGGCGCCTCGATGCGGAGCAGCGGCTGAAGCGCGGTGAGCTCAAGGCGCTCGTCGCCACCGCATCTCTCGAGCTCGGCATCGACATCGGCGATGTGGATCTCGTGTGCCAGTTGAGCTCGCCGCGCTCGATCAACGCATTCCTGCAGCGCGTGGGCCGCTCGGGCCATGCCGTCGGCGGGACGTCGAAGGGCCGGCTGTTTCCGCTGTCGCGCGATGATCTCGTCGAGGGCACGGCGCTGCTCGATGCCGTGCGCCGCCGCGAGCTCGACCGGCTCGACGTGCCGCGCGACGCGCTCGACGTCGTCGCGCAGCAGATCGCGGCAGAGGTTGCGGCCCGGGAATGGACCGAGGATGGGCTCTTCGCGCTCGTGCGCCGTGCGTGGCCGTATCGTGGCTTCGAGCGCCGCGATTTCGATGAAGTGGTGCGAATGCAGGCGGAGGGCTTCACCACGAGGCGCGGCCGACATGGCGCGCTCATTCATCGCGACGCGGTGAACCACATGCTGCGCGGGCGCCGCGGCACGCGGCTCACCGCGCTCACCTCCGGTGGCGTGATTCCCGACAACGCCGACTATCAGGTGGTGCTCGAGCCCGAAGCACATCGCGTCGGCACCGTGCACGAGGATTTCGCGGTCGAGAGCATGGCCGGCGATGTCTTCCAGCTCGGCAACACGTCCTATCGCATCCTGCGGGTGGAGCGCGGGCTCGTGCGCGTCGAGGATGCGCGGGGTCAGCCGCCGACCATTCCGTTCTGGCTGGGCGAGGCGCCGGGCCGCAGCGACGAGCTGTCCGTGGCGGTCTCGCGGCTGCGCAAGGAGATTGAATCTCGCCTTCCTGATCAAGCCGAGAATTTCCTGACGGAAGAAGTGGGGATCGATGCGAGCGCGGCCTCTCAGCTGATCGCGTATCTGGCGGCGGCGCGCGCCGCACTCACGGTTCTTCCCGCGCAGGATACCGTGGTGTTCGAGCGCTTCTTCGACGAAGGCGGTGGCATGCAGCTCATCGTGCATGCGCCGTTCGGTAGCCGCGTGAACCGCGCCTGGGGGCTCGCGCTGCGCAAGCGCTTCTGCCGGCAGTTCAACTTCGAGCTGCAGGCCGCCGCCACCGAGGACAGCATCGTGCTGTCGCTCACCTCGGCGCACAGTTTCGAGCTGGCGGACGTGGCGCGCTATCTGCACTCGAACAGCGTGCGCGGCATCCTCGTGCAGGCGCTGTGCGCTGCGCCGATGTTCACCACGCGCTGGCGCTGGACGGCGTCCGCCGCGCTCGCGCTGCCGCGCTTCCGCGGCGGCAAGAAGGTCCCGCCGCAGATCGCGCGCATGAACGCCGAGGATCTGCTGGCAGGCGTGTTTCCCGACCAGGTGGCGTGCGCCGAAAACCTGCCCGGCGAGCTCGAGATTCCCGATCACCCGCTCGTGCGCCAGACGATCCGCGACTGTCTCGAAGAGGCGATGGACATCGACGCGTTCGAGCGCGTGCTGCGCGGGATGGAAAGCGGCGACATCCGCATCGTCGCGCGCGATCTCACGGAGCCGTCGCCGCTCGCACTCGAGGTGCTCTCGGCGCGGCCGTATGCGTATCTCGACGACGCGCCTCTCGAGGAGCGCCGCACGCAGGCCGTGATGAGCCGCCGCTGGCTCGATCCGCAGTCCGCCGCCGACATCGGCCGGCTCGACCCCGAGGCGATCGAGCGCGTGCGCCGCGAGGCCTGGCCGGACGCCGTGACGGCGGACGAGCTGCACGACGCGCTCCTCTGGACGTGTTTTCTGACGGACGAAGAGATTGCCGCGAATCCGGCCTGGGGTCCGTTGTTGGTGCAACTCGAAAATTCTTCGAGAGTCATCAGAAAGAATTCCGGCTGGATTGCGGCGGAACGTCAGGATGTTTCCATCAAGGAGATCGTCCGAGGCAGGCTGCAGGCATCGGGTCCGGTTACATCCGCCCGTCTCGCCGCAACCCTGGACATCGACCTTTCCGACATCGACACCGAGCTCGTTGCGCTCGAGGCCGAAGGCTTCGCCATGCGCGGTCGATTCACGCCGCAGGCGACCGATACCGAGTGGTGCGAGCGCGGCCTGCTTGCGCGCATTCATCGCTATACAGTGAAGCGTCTGCGCGCCGAGATCGAACCGGTGCCGGCGCGCGATTTTCTGCGATTCCTCTTCGACTGGCAGCGCGTCTCCCCGGATGCGCGCATGCAGGGCCCCGATGCGGTCGCGGCCGTGCTCGCACAGCTCGAGGGCTTCGATGCGCCCGCGGGCGCCTGGGAAACCGAGATCCTGCCCGCGCGCATCACGGAGTACGAACCCGCGTGGCTCGATGAGCACTGTCTCGCGGGACGTTTCGTGTGGACGCGCCTCGCGTCGCGCACGGCGGATCCGGAGCGCGGCGCGGCGCCTGTGCGCTCGACGCCGATCGCGCTCCTCGCGCGCCGCAACGTGAAAGTCTGGGCGAGCTTCACCACGCAGCCGGATGCGGAGCACCTGAGCGCGAAGGCACGCGACGTTGCGGAGTGGCTGCGCGCGCAGGGCGCATCGTTCTTCGACGAGATCGCGGAAGGCACGGGCCTTCTGCCGGTGCAGGCCGAAGAGGCCCTGGCGGAGCTGGTCGCCCTCGGTATCGTGAATTCCGACAGTTTCGGAGGGCTTCGAGCCTTGCTCTTTGGCAGCGCGCGGCGTCGACGCCGGGGCGCGATTTTTGGAATGGCAGATTCGGGTCGTTGGGCACTGGTGCGCCGTTCGGCGCCCGCAGAGCACGATGCCGCCGTGGAGCAGGTCGTGCGCACGCTGCTGCGCCGCTGGGGAGTCATCTTCTGGCGTCTGCTGGCGCGCGAACCGGTGTGGCTACCGCCGTGGCGCGACATCCTCATGTGCTGCCGCCGCCTCGAAGCGCGCGGCGAGATCCGCGGCGGTCGCTTCGTCGCGGGTTTTCAGGGCGAGCAGTACGCGGCGCCCGATTCGATCGGCCTTCTGCGCGAGGTGCGTCGCAAGGCGCAGACAGGTGAGTACCTCTCGCTCTCCGCCGCGGATCCCTTGAATCTCGTCGGCATTCTCACGCCGGGCGCGCGGCTGCCGGCGCTGACCGGCAATCGAGTGCTGTACCGCGATGGATTGCCGGTCGCGCTGTTCGCGGCGGGTGAGGTGCGGTTCCTCGAGAAGCTCGATCCGAAGGAAGAGTGGGAGGCTCGCAATGCTATGCTCCGGCGGCATGTGCCAGCCTTACTGGCCGCGCTCGCGTGAATGGACGTTGCATATCCTGCCGGCCCGGATTCAGTTCCTGAAAACCTGACCCGCCCGACCAGGGCGTACCGCTATCACGCGTGGCTCGCGATGGGCGGGCTCGCCCTGTTCGTCGCGCTCTACTTCCTGCTCGCCGGCTGGTTCGTGGGGACGGCATATCGGCTGCTCACGGGCGCCGCGAACGCCGGCGACGACATGCTCTGGGCGCTGATCGGCGGCTCCTGCGCGGCGTTCCTCGCGGTCTTCATGCTGAAGGCGCTGTTCTTCGTCAAGCACGGCCAGGAATCCGACGACATCGAGATCACGGCGGGCGAGCAACCGCGCCTGTTCGCATTCCTGCACCGGCTCGCCGACGACGCGGGCGCGCCGCGGCCGCACCGCGTGTTCCTCTCGCCGCGCGTCAATGCGGCGGTGTTCTACGACCTCTCGATCCTCAATCTGATCGTGCCGTCGAAGAAGAACCTCGAGATCGGGCTCGGACTCGTGAACGCGCTCACGCTCGCGGAGCTGAAAGCCGTGCTCGCGCACGAGTTCGGGCACTTCGCGCAGCGCACGATGGCCGTGGGCCGCTGGGTATACATCGCGCAGCAGATCGCCGCGCACCTCATCGCGCAGCGCGACGCGCTCGATCGCTTCCTGCAGCGCCTGTCGCGCTGGGACGTGCGCATTGCCTGGATCGGATGGGTGCTGTCGCTCGTCGTGTGGTCGATCCGTTCGCTGACGGAGATCATGTTCCGCGGCGTGGTCGCCCTGCAGCGAGCGCTGTCGCGCGAGATGGAGCTGCAGGCGGATCTCGTCGCGGTGTCGCTCACCGGCAGCGATGCGCTGATCCACGCGCTGCATCGTCTGCACGTGGCGGACGAAGCCTGGGAGCGGGCGCTCGGTTTCTTCGGCGCGGAGTTGCAGGCCGGACGCGCCGTAAAGGACATCTTCGCGATCCAGTCCCGGCTCACCGAGCAGATGCGCACGGTGCTCGGCCGGCCGGACTACGGGCAGGTGCCGCCGCTGCCGCGGGATGGGCGCGAGGCGCATCGGCTCTTCAAGGCCGGGATCGCGCAGCCGCCGCGCATGTGGGCGACGCACCCCGAGAACACGGAGCGGGAGAGCAACGCCAAGCGGCGGTACATCGCCGCGCCGCTCGATGATCGCAGCGCGCTGGAGCTGTTCGACGATGTGCCGGGTCTGAAGGAAAAAATATCGGCGCGACTCGCGCGCAATGCCGCCGCGCAGGCGGTGCCGATCGAAGAGTCGCTTGCGAAGCTCGACGCGCAGTACGAGCGCGCGTACCTGAACCGCGCCTATCGCGGCACGTATCTCAGCCGGTCGGTCGTGCGCGACGTCGAGCAGCCCTCGAAGCTCTACGGCATCGCGCCGCCGCCCGCGAGTGTCGCGAGCGAGCTCGCCACGCTCTACCCGGAATCGCTCACCGGCGAGCTGGCGCGCTTGCGCGAGCTGCAGGACGAGCGTGCGTCGCTGCAGGCGCTGAGCGATGGAGTTCTGACCGCGCCCGGCAAGATCACGCGCGACCTGCCGCGCCGGATCGCGGTGATCAGCGCGGAGATCGACGCCGTCGCGAAGCGTGTCGCCGATCACGATCGCCGCTGCCGCACCGCGCATCTCGCTGCGGCTGCGATGGTGAAGTCCGGCTGGGAGGAGTATCTGCGCGCGCTCGCGAGCGTGCTGCACTACGCGGATCACACCGAAGCGAACGTGCGCGATGCCCAAGGCTATCTCGCCAACGTCTTCGCCGTGGCGACGGTCGATCGGCGCGTGAGCGCACGCGAGGTGAGAAGGCTCATCGAAGCGGCCGGCGAGCTGCACGGCGTGCTCGCGGGCGTGCACGCGGGGAGTCAGGACGTGATGCTGGATCGCACGCTGACGCGCCGTATGCACGTGGAAGGCTGGACGCAGGCCCTCGGCAAGTTCGAGCTGCCGCCGCCGACGCGGGAAAACATCAGCAAGTGGCTCGACGCGGTGGACGGTTGGGTGGAGAGCATCGCCGGCCCGCTCGCGGCGCTGCGACTCGCTGCGCTCGAGCAGCTGCTGCTCGCCGAGTCGCAGTTGGCGCGTTTCGTGTGCCAGCGCATGCGGGCGGGTCCCGCGCCGCCGCCGTCGCGCGTGCCGGCGACGTATCCGCTGCTTCTGCCGGGCACTGAGCGAAAGCGGCAGACACGGCTCGGCTGGTGGGATCGGTTTCAGACCGCCGAAGGCGCAGTGGCTACCAGCGCGCGGCTCGCGATCGCTCTCGCGATCGTCGGCGCCGTGTTCATGGTCGGGGGCGCCGCCGACCACTCGACGGTAACGATCTACAACGGCCTCGGGCGCGCGGTGAGCGTCTCGATCGGCGATGCGACGACGCAGCTCGAGCCGTTCTCGTTCACCAGGCTCGCCGTGTCTGAAGGCGAGCGCTACCGCATCGAAACGCGCACCACGGACGGCAAACCGATCGAAGCATTCGATGGCGAAGGCAAGGGCAGCTTCGCCCACCTCGTCTATAACGTCGCGAGCGCAAGCCCGCTCGTGGAGTGGACCGCGACGTACGGCGATGCGGCACCGAGCCCCGAGCGCCAGCTCGGCGCACCGCGCTGGACGTCGAGCTCAGCGGACGTGCTCTTCGAGAAGCCGCCGGATGTCGTCAACACCAAAGGCGATGGCGGCACGCGCCGCGTGCTCACCGGAATCGGCAACGGCTCCCCGGATCAGCTGCTCCCGCTGGTTGCGAGCGACGAGGAGCGCTGGCGGCTCGTAGCGACGCACGCGCGATGGGATGCCACGAGCTCGAAGCACGCGTGGTACTGGTTGGGGCTCGCGTCCACACAGGACGATTTCGCGGACATTCTCGCAGCGCGCTTCGCGGAGAGCCCTTACGATGCGCTGCTCCTGCGCGTGGAGCAGGACACCGCGGGCGAAGTGGAGCGTGCCGCGATCTGCGAGCGCCACCGGGCGCTCGCGGCGAAGGCGTCGGACGTGCCGGATCTGCAATACGCCGCGACGCGCTGCGTCGAGGACGCCGGCGCGAAGGACCAGACGTTTCTCGATCTGAATCGCCGTTGGCCCGACAACGGCTGGCTCGCGTTGGCCGCGGGTTACACGTTCACGCAGAACGAGCAATGGAGCGAGGCGATGCCGCGCTTCGAGCTTGCTCTGAAGAGCGTGCCGGCGCTCGCGGAGATGATGGGGCTGGAAGTCGCGCGATTACGGCGCGTCCTGGGAACGGGCAAATCGGCTGCGTTCGCCGATCTGCTGTCGCACTCCGAGCAGCTGTTCCACTATCTCAGCCTCGAGAGCGGTCAGGGGCTCGAGGAGAACCATCCGCTCATCGCCTACCGCGAGCTCGCAGAAGGAAAGCTGGACGCGGCGGTGCGACGCGTGAGCGCATCGCAGCCGGACATGCCGCGCCTGCTGCGCCTCGCCGCAGCCTCGGACGGTGCCAGCCCCGCGCTCGCCGAGCAGGCCCTGGCGTTGACGCCGGATCAGGGAATCGATCCCGACACGGTGTGGGCCGCGATCGCGCTCGCAGCGCGGTACAAGCGCGACGTCACACCGTATATCGATATCGCGAAGCGCAGCGCCTCCGGCGATGCGGCGGGCGCGGTGGCGTTCATCGAATTCATTCGCTCTTCAGCCCGGCTCGATCCAGCGGCTGCGGAAAAGATGCTGGATCACGTGCTGCCCGAAACGCGCGGCCATGCCTACAGTGCCGCGGTCGTTCTGCTCGGAGAGAATGCGCCGGCGAAGTGGCGTGAGATGGCCAAGCGACTGTTGTTCTCGGCCGAGCGGCCCTTCTTCCGCTGACATTGGCCCCGCCTTGGGGCCAAATAGGTGGGCGGCAAGTCCATGACGGCAAAGATTCTGGAGACCACAAAGACGCATGACGTGTTGATTTGGTTCTGTGGACTGTCTTCCCCCGATCTACACATCGGGCGCGTCAAGGCTCGCATCGCGGCGGGTGGTCATCCTATTCCGGAAGAGAAAATCCGCGAGCGCTATCCGCAGGCGCAACTGAACCTCATCAAACTCATGCCGCACGTGGCATACATCAAGGTCTACGACAATAGTGCGGAAGCGGCCGCCGGCGGCACGGTGCCGGACCCCCTGGTTCGTAGCTCGCCGTGCGTTTTGGCTTAGTCGTAAGTTGCTGAACCTGCACAACCAATCCGCGGGATGTCCGTTGCAAATCCACAGCCGGGCACGACTGAGCACAACTGAGCACGACCGAGTCCCGCAAAAGTCCCGCAACTACATGGTCGATGTGCAGAGAGACGCGCGCGGGCGATAGGGGGCCATGAGGGCGGGCACAAGCACGACCACGAAAACGAACGCCTCGCGCCTCAAGGATCGATCGGTATCTTAGGCGGCGTGAGCCAACGCCCTGATCACGTGTTCCGGGTCGTTGCGAATTGCACGCAGCAATACCTTGGCGGGGCCGGTCGGACATAAATGCTGTGGATTTGGACGCAAGTCTCCAGACCACTAGATAAGTGCTGTCCGTGATTGCCGAGCGACACGAAAAAGCTTACATTCGCTATTCGCAAATAACGAATGACACCATGAAACGTAAGCTAACTCAGCAAGTTGCACTCAAGCCGCAGGATCTCATGGTCCTGATGAAGCTCCTGGCCATGGGCGGAAAGCCGGCCACCTACGCCGAGCTCGCGGAGGCGCTCGGCATGTCGGCCTCCGAAGTCCACGCGAGCATCGGACGAGCAAGATCAGCGCGCCTTGTCACTCTTGAGAGCGATCGGCCGGCTGTCGTCCGGGCAGCGCTCAAGGAATTCCTCCTTCACGGCGCCAAGTACGCATTCCCCGCGACTCTCGGATCACCGACCCGCGGACTGCCAACTGCATACGCCGCGCCACCTCTGGTGACACGCGTGTCGCAGCCCAGTGAGCCTCCACCAGTGTGGCCAGATCCCGAGGGCGAACGGCGGGGGGTGAGCTTTTTTCCGCTTTATCCCACCGCGCCTTTGGCTGCACGGAAAGATCGCGTGCTCTATGAGTTTCTTGCACTCTTCGACGCGTTGCGAGGCGGTGCTGCACGTGAACGGCAACTCGCGGATCAGATCCTGAGCGAACGGCTCGCGTGAACCCGGCCGATCCGAATCTTCCGCTCCTGGAGTCCGTGGTGCGCGCCCTCGGGCCGCTGCGAGACCGCTTCGTGTTCGTCGGCGGCTGCACGACCGGACTGCTCGTGACGGATGCTGCTGCTGCTCCCGTGCGGGCGACGCTCGACGTTGATGCGATCGTCGAAGTCTTGACGCTCGCCGACTACCACGCGCTCGAACGCGAGCTCGAGCAGGCCGGCTTGCGCCACGATCGCAGTCCGGAAGCTCCCGTCTGTCGGTGGGTCGTTGGCAATTGCCTGTTGGATGTGATGCCCACCGATGAACGCGTCCTCGGATTTGGCAACCGCTGGTTCAGTGAAGCGATTCGCAGCGCGGAATCGGTGCGTCTCCCGAGTGGCCACATGATCCGGCTCGTCTCGCCTCCTTTGTTTCTCGCAACGAAGCTGGAGGCCTTTCGGTCGCGGGGTCGGGGCGATTTCCTGGCCAGTCACGATCTCGAAGACATCGTGACTGTACTCGGCGGACGGCCCGAGCTATTGGGCGAAGTGCAAGCAGCCGCTTCCCCAGTGCGAGCGTACATCGCGGGTGAGATCGGCACATTGCTTCAGGACCCGGCATTCGCCCAGGCGCTAACGGGTCATCTGGCAGGCGATGAAGCGAGTCAGGCGCGCGCGTCCCTGATCCGCGAGCGTCTTTACGCGCTCTCGCGGGCCTGATTTGATGGCCCGCCTCGCACTTTCTGGCACGTGTGCTTGCGATAGGCGGGCCGCGGCCGCTGATTCTCGCGGTATTCGCTGCGTAGGCAGTTGTTGTTCTCAGCATTCGGCCAAGTTAGCC
>JBQTHP010000064.1:0-7893 GCA_052389755.1 Gammaproteobacteria bacterium | reverse complement strand
ATGCTGAGCGCATATTGGGTCGGGAATAGCGCGGTGCCCTTCAAGCCTGCATCCGCGGGCGATGTGCTGATGGGGCAGGCGATCTTCTGAGGCCGCGCGCGAGCTGGCGGAAGCGGTTGCGGTCTGTGCGTTTGAGGTGAACACGGTGCCCGTCGTCACCATCAAGCGCGCGCCGACCGGCAGGAACACGATCCTCGTGCTCGACAAGCTGCAGAAGCTCGACTCGAACGTCGTCACCGTACGCGAGGTGATGACGGCAGCCCGCGATGTGCTGCCCGACCGTCGCAGATGCGCTGAGGTCATCACCTGGTTACAGCGCAACGGATGGCTTACTCCGACCGTCGGAGGCGTCCGAATCGAGGCGTCCGAATCTGCAAGTGTCCGAATTTCAAATTCGGACGCTTTCGAGCGTGATGGCGAACGAAAGAACAATGACTTAGCCCTAATCCGACAAAAACCTAGGCCGCACAGGGTAGCGCCTGATCGATGCGAGTGAACAGACGCTCGGTGGCGGGATTGCTGGTGAGACGCAGCACCGTGCGCCCGGCAGGTCGCAGGAGCGCCGCGGCGCGATGGAAGAGCGTGAAGCGCAGAGTCTGCACGGTCGAGAGGCGCGCCAGCGCGGTGTGCTTGCGGGAACGGCGACGACGTTCGGCGCCCGTATCGATCTGGAAGTTCGTCAGCAGGTTGTGCGTGAGCGCGACGAGTTGCTGCCAGGCACTGTTGGCGGCATAAGCGAGCGTGGGCACGGTGTGGAAGGCGAGTCCGCTCTTCAGCTGCGCGATCGTTTTCTCCTGCGCCCCGCGGCCTGCCATGAAGTGCCACAGGTTCGCGAGGCCGTAATCGAGATTGCTGGTGACGGCGGAGTACTCGTAGTGGCCATCGTCCGGATCGAAGAGGTCGAGTTGGAAGTTCTTCGCGGTCTGATGGGCGACCTTGCGCCGATAGATCGTCACCGGCAGCGTCCTGCCCCAAGGCGTCTCTACCGCCGGCACCACAAAGCCCGATACCTCGCCCGTCACCCGCGTCCAGGTGCGCGCCGTTCTGATGAACTGCTGCAGGTCGAGCCAGTGATAGAAGGGAACCTTGATGGCGTAGCCGGCCTCGCGCCAGGCGAGCCAGCGCAGCACATCGTCGCGGAAAAAGGCGCCATCCATGCGAAAGCGCACCTGCCGGCTCGGCACCGACAAGCCCGTCAGCTGTCGCCACAGCTCGCGCAGGAACCCGAGCGACGCGCGCCCGTCGTGGACGTTGCCCGAGCGATTGCGCACCCGCAGCACATGCGTGGTCTCGGCCAGGTGCGCGGTGATCGGGTAGTAGCTCGGGACCTTGCGACGATGCGGGTTGTAGCCGCGCTCGGCGCGCTCCACCTGAAGACCCGTCGAGACCACGGTCCCATCGACATCGACGGTGAGCGTGCGCAGCGCGAGTCGCGGCAGGATCTGGGCAATCACGGCGGCATTGAGCTGCGCCAGATGCTCCACGCTCTGCATCGTGAAGCGCTTGAGCCAGCGACTCGCCGTGCGTGCGCTCGGCCACACCTGCACGCGCGCAAAGCGCTGCAGCAGCGCATCGGTGGCCAGATACTTCAGGTGCTCGAGCCGGCGACCGCCCACCACCAGCAGCCCAATCAACACCCTCACCATCGCGATCGCCCCGAAATCTCCGCCCAGGCGCGCCTTGCGAAACGCCGCACGGATCAGATCGCTGAACCCGATCCCGCGCAGGTAGCGATCGAAGAGTTCCAGTCCCGCGTACGAGGTGAGCTTCGTCTCGGCAAACTCGAAGGCAACATCCCCATTGACACGGGCATGCAAATCGGTGTTTCTTCGCCTCACAGTCAGTGGCCTCTCGCTCGTGGAAGAAAGTTTGTCTGGTAACTTGCTTTCAACCACAACGAGAGGCCCTTTTCAATTCATCCGCCGCTCTCGATCAAAAGAAAATTGTCGGATTGGGGTTAACTGCACCTCGTAGTCCCACTTCGGTCCGCACACCGTTCCAACCACGTGAGTCCGCGTGGATCCATCCATTCACTCGATGCAAGGTTCACGATTTCGTCTTACCGTGGCAAGGGCCGCGTTAGACTCGGATAGGAGGTCACGCTCCACCGCGTTCTCATCGCGAGGGCAGGAGGCATAGCTGTGTCCAGGCTCGATCGTCGAGGGTTTTTTCGAGGGGTCGCAGCCGCAGCGAGCGGCGCGGCGTTCGCCGGCCCGTTCTCAGGCTTCCTCGCACGTGCAGCGCTGGCTGCAGAAGGCGGGCCGCTGTGGCCGGGCTTCGCCGGGCCGGACGGTGGCTATGGGCCTCTCAGCCCTGTTGCCGAAATCGACGGCAAGGGGACTTTTCTCGCTCTGCCGGAAGGCTTTGAGTACCGGTTGCTCAGCACGACCGGCGATCCCATGAGCGATGGCATCCCGACTCCGTCGCGGGCCGACGGCATGGCAGCCTTTGTCGGACCGCGCGGCACCATTCGGCTCGTGCGCAACCACGAGGTCATCTTTGAGACCGCCCAACCCGCGGGCGGGGCTGCGAACGCAGGCAGCGCCTACGACCCCAGGTCCGGCGGCGGCACCAGCCACCTCGACATCGATCCGCGCAGCCGCGAACTGGTTGGTCACTGGCTGAGCCTGCACGGCACGAACTTCAACTGTGCCGGCGGCTTGACGCCTTGGGGCAGTTGGCTGACGTGCGAGGAGACCGTCAACGGTCCCGATGCGAACCGGACCTTCCTCGGCACGACCATCAATCTCGCGCAGCAGCACGGCTATCTCTTCGAGGTGCCTGCTGATCGCGGGCCCGGCGAACTGGTCCGCCAGGAACCCATCCTCGCGGCAGGCCGATTCACCCACGAAGCGGTCGCTGTCGACCCAACGACCGGGATCGTCTACGAGACTCAGGACGACTTTGCCGGACCGTCCGGATTCTTTCGCTACATCGCTCCGATCGACCCGCGCACGGTCAAGCGGCTGGAGGACGGCGGTACGCTGCAGGTGCTGAGCGTCAGCCCGCAGGGCTCGACCGAGGTAGTCGATCTCTCCGGCCTGCAGGATGTAGGCGCCACCTTCCGGGCGCGGTGGGTCACGATTCCGGAGGCCAACCCGACTTTCCCAACCGGCATCGAGAACGATCCGGCAGCCGCCTGGATGATGTCGATGTCCGGCTCGCCGCGGGGCGCCGCTCACTTCAGCCGCCTCGAGGGCATCTGGTATGGCAAGCGGCGCATGTTCTTCAGCTCCACCCAGGGCGGCACGCCGGGCGACCCGACAGGCGGCCCGACGAGCGGCTTTGGCAGAGGGTTCGGGCAGGTCTGGATGTACGACCTCGACCGCCAGCTGCTCACACTGGTATTCGCTTCGCCGAGCAAGGCCGTGCTCGACATGCCCGACAATCTCACGCTCACCCCGCGCGGGGCGGTGCTCCTGTGCGAGGACAGCCCGGAAGCCAACAGGCTGCGCGTGCTGACGCCTACCGGTCGGTTGTTCGACTTCGCGCAGAACATTTTCAGCGCCGACGAGTTTGCCGGCGCGACGTTCAGTCCCAATGGGCAGACACTGTTTGTCAATACGCAGGCCTCGATCGCCCGAACTTTTGCGATCTGGGGCCCGTTCCGGCGGGGCGCGCTGTAACGCAGGAGCCCGGCCGGGATTGGTGTGATACGTGGACGAGGGGCTCAAGCGCGGCCGGTTTGCGTCGAGATCGTGTATCTGCGAGTGCGTTCGGCAGCACTGGCTCTGGAGGATTGCCACCGTCGAACGTTGGAAAATGACGTTCAGGGACGCATGAACCCTCCGGCCCACAGCCAGAAACCGGCGAGCAGCATCGAGAGCAGGGTGATCGGCACACCCGCCCTGGCATGGTCGCGAAACGACAGACGCACGCCGTTCACCGATGCTCGCTCGGCCACGATCAGATTCGCCAGGCTCCCGGCCAGCAGCAGGTTGCCGGCGAGCGTCGAAAGAATGGCGAGACCGACGAGGGTTCCCTGCGCGACGCCGGGCCAGTTCTCCAGCATCATGACGACCGCAGGCACATTGCCGATCGTATTGCTGAGCAAGAGAGCGGTTGGCGCCAACAGCGAAACCCGCTCGGGCAAGAGGCCGTGAGCAGCGAGCCAGCGTACCGCCTCTTCCGGCAGGCCGGTTCGCGCAAAGGCATCGTTCACGACAAACAGGCCTGCGAGCAGGATGAGCAGTGGCAAGTCGATCTCATCCAGGAGCTGCCGGCTGGGCAGCGAGCGGCTGACGACGAGGCACGCTGCGACCAGCAGAGCGGAAATCTCGCGCGGCAACGGAGTGGCGAAAAGAACGAGCAGCACGATCAATGCGGCACCGCAGAGGCCCGCCCGACGACGATCGAAGACGGGTGCGGGGATGGTCGCCTCGGCGGTTTTCACGGCCAGGCTCCCTTGCCAGGCCACGGCAATGCATCCAAAGGTGATGGCAAGACCCCCGAGCGCCGGCACGCTGGCAGCCGCCAGATATGACCAGAAATCGAGCCGACCGACCTGGCCGATCAGGATGTTCTGCGGATTGCCGATCAGCGTGGCGGCGGAACCGGCATTACTGGCTGCGGCCAGGCCAAAGAGGAAGGGCCGCGGATCGAGCTTGCGTGCCGCCAGGCCGGTACAGAGGAGCGGGGTCATCGCGAAAACGACGATGTCGTTGACGAGGAAGGCGGAGAGTGTGCCGCCGACCGCGATCGTCAGCGCGAGCAGGCGGAGCGGTCGCCCGGCCTGATGCGCGATCCATGCAGCCGTCGCGTCGTAGAAACCGGCGGCCCCGACGCGGGCGGAGAGGATCATGAGTCCACCCATCAGGAGCAGGGTCGGAAAATGAATCGCGCCCGCTATTTCGTCGCCGGGCACGGCGCCGAAAGCAACCAGCACGACCGCGATGATCATGGCGATCCCGGAGCGATCGATCCTCAAGCCCGGGACGCGCCCCAGCGCCATGCCGATGTAGGTCAGGACAAAAAGGATGGTGATGAAAGCCGTCATCGCCCCCCGACTCGTGCTTCAGCGCTTGCGCCCTCGACGCGCTGCCCGCCTTACGCGCACGACCTATTCCCGACGAAGCTTGATTACCTTTCCGCTCGCGCCGCTCTCGGATTCAGACACTTTGCTCAAGAATCCGGGCGCTACGTTCCAGCGGCGCCCGTCCTCGGCGATGAGCGTCACGGTCTTGCGGTTGTAACGAGTGATGACCCCGGCAACCGGTGGGCCTGCGTCCGGCCGAAAACTGACGCGGTCTCCTATCCGAAATTCCAGCATGCGCGAATGGGCACGCATCTGCTGAAGGAACCGCAGACGTTCGACGATGCGGTGGTTGAGGTCGACAAGTTCCGCCTCGGTGAGTCCGTCGATATCAATGGGCATAGGATCTCCGCTGACGTTGCCTGTGGCGGCGGTGCGATTGTGGCGACGCGCGATGGCGGCAATGTAACTGTCCTCGACGGGCATCAGTTGCCCGGCGGCTTGTAGCTCCTGTAACAGTGGTCCTCTCGTCTTTCGAGCCAGGCGAGCACGCGAGCATCGCCGCTGTTCCTTGCTGGCCGACTGAGGACGTCAGAATCCAGCAACCAGCTCACAGCCTGGGACGCTTCGGATACTCGCGGCGCCGCGATGGGAGATCGTCCATGCTCACCGGGCAGCGCTTGAGTACTTCCAGCCAGTCGGCATGCTTGGCGATCCGGCGGAACACGATCGCGTCTTCCTCGGGATCGAATTCCGCTTTGAAATGATCGCCCGGCTTGGCGGGTGCGAGGCTCGCCGGCACGGTCAAACGGCGTTTGGCATCAAGGGTAAGGATCATGGTGGAATTATCCCACTGGCGGTAGGCGGCTCGGCAAGCGCCGGCAGCCGGCTTGACGACAAGCTGGTCATCGAGTCACGAACGACCACCACCGACGGCTTTCTGCGCAACATTGACGCAGGTAGGATTCGGCTAACGTTGACGGTCGAGAGAAGACCCGACTGCCCTTCCTCTTTGCCAACCGCCAACTGTCAACTTCCTTCCCGAGGGAAAGGGCGAGTGGTGAGCAAGAGGGAAACGGCGAGCGGACGGCTGCGCATCGGCGATGACTGGAACGCAATCCGGATCATCGCGCTCTCGCAGAGCAACCCGCTGAAAGCGATCGCGGAGTTCGTCGAGAACAGCATCGATGCACACGCGCGCAGCGTGACGATCACGCGCGGCCGCGACCACGGCGAGCACTACCTTGCGATTCACGACGACGGCGACGGCGTGCCGCGCGGCCCGGACGGCGTGCCCGACTTCCGCTATGTGGCCACTCATATCTGCGATTCCATCAAGCGCCGCCTCAAGACGGACGGAGCGGTGAATGGCCTGCAGGGCGAGTTCGGCATCGGCTTGTTGAGCTTCTGGACCGTGGGCGAAAACCTCACGGTGAACTCCACCGGTGCCGACCAGCGCAGCTACCAGATGAAGATGCGCAAGGGCGATCCCGGGTACCAGGTGGGCATGCGCCGGGTTCTGTTTGTGGAGCGCGGCACCGAAATCCGGATTGCGCCGCTGCTCGAGGGCATCCGCGCCCTGAGTGGTGAGAAGATCCAGTGGTATCTCGCCTCCGAGCTGCGCGACCGCATTCGCCAGTCCGGCGTGCACATCACCGTGATCGACCGCCTCGCGCGCAAGCAATTCGAAGTCGAGCCGCGCCAGTTCGAGGGGCGGCTCCTGCACCAGCTGCCGCCGGTGGGCACGCCGTTCGGCGAGGTGTACTGCGAGCTCTATCTCGACGAGCCCTCGGACGCGTCGCGCATCGCGCTTTCACGCTCCGGCACGCGCGTGATCGAGGACCTCGCGACGTTGCCGGGTCTCGAGAACGGCCCCTGGTCGACGCGCTATCTGCAGGGGCTTATCGACGCGCCGTTTCTGAACCTCACTCCGGGCACGCGCAGCGGCATCATTCACGACGAGCGATTCGCGGCGCTCGTCGAAGCGCTCAGGCCGCTCGGGGATGCGCTCTCCGCCGTCATCGACGAGCAACGGCGCGCCGAGGAGGAGCAGGCCAGTCAGCAGCTGTTGCGCACGATTCAACGCGCGTTCCGCGAAGCGCTGCTCGCACTGCCGCCGGAGGAATATGACTGGTTTGACGTTCAGGCCCGAAGGAGACTCCCCGACGGACCGTCGGCGCCCTTGCCCGCGGAAAGTCATGCTAACGACGGCGAGCGTGCGGGTGATGAGGTGGGCTCCGCGGTCGATGAGTTGCTCGGAGTCGTGGAGCCGTCGGCGCCAGGGGTTGCGCAGCGCCAGTTCTTTGAGTATGCCGGGCCGCTCTTCAGCGTCGTGATTTCGCCCGCCGCTGCGACGATCGGCGTCGGCGAGTCGCGCCGCCTCCGCGCCCTGCCGCGCGACCGATCGCGCCGGCGAGTCGAGGAAGACCTGAGCTTTGCGTGGGAAATCCTCGAGGGCGCGGGATCGCTCGAAACTCCGCATGACCAGGAAGTGACATTCACTGCTGCGCGCGCGCTTGGGCTCGCGAGGATTCGCGTCACGGTGCGGCAGCGGGAGATCGCCTGCAGCGCCGAGGCGCTGGTCACCATCACCGATTCGTTACTGCCGGTCACCGCCTCCGGCGTCGTCAACGCTCGCGGGCTTCCCGGCTATACGCTGGAGCGCGCTGCGGGCGAGCTCTGGCGCTCGCGCTTCGATCAGGCGCGCAACGTCATCGTCGTCAACAACGGCCATCGCGACTTCGTATTTGCATCGCGTACACAGGCGCTCAAGCTGCGCTACCTGATCCGGCTCTATGTCAAGGAGTTGGTGCTGCGAAACTTCGCCGGGCTGCCGCCCGATCAGCTCCTGGAGCGCATGATCGAATTGTCGTTGTACGCGGAGGAAAAGCTCAGAAGCGGCGCGTGACGCAGCGGCTGAT
>JBQTHP010000063.1:0-49912 GCA_052389755.1 Gammaproteobacteria bacterium | reverse complement strand
CGTCGCCGGTTTTGAGCATGAGAGCGAGGCCGAGCGTTTTCTGGCGCAGCTGCGCGAGCGACTGGAGAAGTTCGCATTGTCGTTGCATCCGGAGAAGACGCGCCTGATCGAGTTTGGCCGCTTCGCGGCCGAACATCGTCAGCGGCGCGGGCTGGCTAAGCCGGAGACGTTCAACTTTCTTGGTTTCACGCACATCTGTGGACGCTCTCGTCGAGGCAGCTTCCAGCTCAAGCGGAAGTCGCGCCGAGATCGGATGCGTGCCAAGTTGCGCGCCATCAAAGCGGAGCTGCGGCGACGGATGCATGAACCGATCTCCCAGCAGGGCCGCTGGCTGGGGCAGGTGGTGCGCGGCTACTTCGCTTATCACGCTGTTCCGACCAACCTGCGCAGCCTCGGTGCGTTCCGCCACTACGTAGGTCGTCAATGGCATCGCACGCTTCGGCGTCGCAGCCAACGCGACTTCACGCGCTGGCAGCGCCTCGATCAGTTGTGCGCGGCTTTCCTGCCGCTCCCGCGCATCCTTCATCCCTGGCCGAGCATCCGCTTTGCCGTTACTCACCCGAGGTGGGAGCCCGGTGCGTGAGATACGCCCGCCGGGATCTGTGCGGGGGGCACTCAGCAATGCGTGTCCCTACCGCGATCCTTCAACACACACCGCTCGCACGACCGTCCGCGCTCGACTCACCGCTCCTGTCTTATCCGGCCGGAAGGCGGAAGCCGGAAGGCGGTAGCCGATTCATCACCGCCCCGTGCGCCGCGACCCCTGCGCTGGCGTGACGAGGGCAATAACCCCGAAGGCTGGATGGTCGTAGTAGTTGCGCTCGTAGAAGCGCACGCGACGGCTCTCGTCGAGGCGGAACACGGTTCCCGGGCCCGCTCCGATTCCTTCCGGCGGTTGTGCCATCTCGTAGTCGAGCGTCAGCCCGAGATGCAGGAACTGTCCTCGCTCGAGGAACACCGTGCCCGACAGCCCACGCACGTGGATCCCGAGCCGTCCGACGGAAAAGCCGGCGCGCGTACCCCAGTCGCTCGCCGATTGCATCCATCCGACGTGCGCGACCGGCTCGTATGTGCCGCTGGCGCGCAGGCGAGCCGCGACCTCGCGCAGCTGCAATTCGGCCGGGCCCAGTGCGCGGGAGAATCGGCCGATCTGCGCGCTCGCCTGTGCAGCGGGTGGCTCGCCGTTGGCACCCGACGATCGCGCGTCGGAACGCACGCCCCAGTTTTCCGCGCCCCCGAGCGCGGTGGTCGCACGAAACACGAGCAACTCGACGCGGTACACGGGGCTCGGCGATGCAGCCTGCTGCGAACGCGCCGAGCCGGACGGGACGAGTGGGAGGAGGGCGGCGGTGAGCACGACCGTCGCGGTCGAGCGGATGAAGCGGTTCATGCGGGGAATGCTAGCAGACGGCCGTTTCCTCACGCCGCCTTCGCTCCGAGACGACTCAGAAGACTCCCGGCATACTCGAACCGCTCCACATCCCCCGGCATTGCACGCCCGACACGCAGCTTGAGCGGTCCCTCCAGCCGGTACTCGCGCCCGTGCTGCTGAATCAGTCGTATCACGGCTTTCGGATCGACGTTGTTGCGTTCCTCGAACTGCACGTGTCCGCCCTGAGGCCCGAGGTCCATGCGGCGGATGCCGATCGCGCGCGCGCGAAGCTTGAGGCGCGCGAGCCGCAGGAGATGCTGCGTCGCCTGCGGCATCGTGCCGAAGCGATCGACGAGCTCGGCGGCGAGATCGTCGAGCGTCTCGTCGCTCTCTGCCGCGGCGATGCGTTTGTAGAGCGAGAGGCGGACGTGCACGTCCCCGATGAAGGCGTCGGGCAGGAACGCGGGTACGCGCAGCTCCACTTCGGTAGCGGCCGCGAGCGGCCGATCGAGCACGGGCTCGCGTCCTTCCTTCAGAGCCTGTACCGCCTCCTCGAGAAGGTCGAGATACAGCGCAAGTCCGATCTCCGTCATCTCCCCGCTCTGTCGTTCGCCGAGCAGCTCGCCGGCACCGCGGATCTCGAGGTCGTGGGTCGCGAGAACGAAACCGGCGCCGAGCTCCTCGAGCGACTCGATCGCTTCGAGGCGTTTCGCCGCATCGCCGGCCATCGCCGCGCGCGGGGGCGCGATCAGGTACGCGTAGGCGCGGTGGTGCGACCGGCCGACGCGACCGCGCAACTGATGCAGCTGCGCGAGCCCCATGCGATCGGCGCGGTTCACGATGATCGTGTTCGCGGTCGGCACGTCGATGCCGCTCTCGATGATCGTGGTGCACACGAGAAGGTTGAAGCGCCGGTGGTAGAAATCGACCATGAGATGCTCGAGATCGCGCTCGCGCATCTGGCCATGTCCGACCCGTACGGCGGCCTCGGGCACGAGCGCCTGCACTTCCGCGGCGATCCTGTCGATGGTGCGGATCTCGTTGTGCACGAAATAGATCTGACCGCCGCGTCGCAGCTCGCGCAGCGCCGCCTCGCGCAGCGCCGGGCCGTGCCATTCGGTGACGAACGTCTTGATCGCGAGCCGCTCTGCCGGCGGCGTGGTGATCAGCGAAAGGTCGCGCAGTCCGCCGAGCGCCATGTTGAGCGTGCGCGGAATCGGTGTCGCCGTGAGTGTCAGAACGTGCACCTCGGCGCGCAACGCTTTCAGGCGCTCCTTGTCGCGCACGCCGAAGCGGTGTTCCTCGTCGACGATGATCAGTCCGAGGTCCTTGAAGCGCACGTTCGCGTGCAGCAGCCGGTGCGTTGCGATGACGATGTCGGCCGTGCCGCGCTCGATCGCCTCGACGACCGCGTTGGCCTCTTTCCCCGTGCGGAACCGCGAGAGGGACTCGACATGTACGGGCCATTCGGCGAAACGGTCGCGGAAATTGGCGACGTGCTGCTCGGCGAGCAGCGTCGTCGGAACGAGCAAGGCGACCTGTTTGCCGGCCTGCACTGCCACGAACGCGGCGCGCATCGCGACTTCGGTCTTGCCGAAGCCGACGTCGCCGCAGACGATGCGATCCATCGGGCGTTCGCTCTCGAGATCGGCAATCACCTGACGGATCGCTTCGGCCTGATCCACGGTTTCCTCGAACGGAAACGCGTTCGCGAACGCCTGGTACTCGAGCTCGCGCACGGCCAGCTTCAGACCCGTGCGCGCCTTGCGACGCGCGTACAGGTCGAGCATTTCGGCCGCGACGTCGCGGATCTGCTCGGCCGCGCGCTTCCTCGCCTTCGCCCATTGATCCGTGCCGAGCTTGTGAAGCGGGGCGCTCTCCGGCGCGGCGCCCGTGTACCGGCTCACGAGATGCAGCGACTGCACGGGCACGTAGATGCGATCTCCGTCGAGATACTCGAGCACGAGGAATTCGCCGCTCTGGCCTGCGACCTCCATCGGCTGCAAGCCGACGTAGCGGCCGACGCCGTATTCCTCGTGGACGACCGGCGCGCCCGGCTCGAGGCTCTGCAGGTCGCGCAGGATCGCTTCCGGGTCGCTCGCCGTGCGCTTGCGCCGCCGCTCCTGCCTTGCGCGCACACCGACGAGCTGCGATTCCGAGACGACCACGACCGGCGGCTCGAGCAGCGTCAGGCCCTCGATATCAGGCGCCGCCGTCAGTGCGAGCCGCGCACTCCCGCGCGCAAACGACTCCCAGTCGGGAACGAGATCGACGGAACGCTCCTGCGCACGGAGCATCTCGTGGAGCACCTCGCGGCGCCCGGGTGAATCCGCTGCGATCAGCACCCGTCCGCCGAACGCCTCGATGAATTGCTCCAGCAGCTCGAGCGGCCGGTCCGCCCGCGGATCGGCGCGCAGCTCGCGCGGCGGTGCAGTGGGAAAGTTGTAGACGTCGCGGTCTCCCGTCTCCGCTTCCGCCTTGAACGGTTCGATCGCGATGCGCGCGCGTTCCTGCAGCCGTTCCCGTGTTTCCGCCGGATCGAGGAACAGCTCGCGCGGTGCGAGGACCGGCCGCTCGACGTCGTGGCGTCGATCCTCGTAACGCTGCTCGATGTCGGCGAACGCGCGCTCGAGTCGGGTTTCGAGTCCCGCATCGTGCGCGATGACCGCGTCGTCGGGCAGATAGTCGAACAGACTTGCCGTCGTGTCGTGAAACAGCGGCAGGTAAAACTCGATGCCCGGCGGCGCGAGCCCTTCGCTCACTCCACGGTACACGCTCGTCTGCATCGGATCGCCTTCGAAGCGCGTGCGAAACCGGCGGCGAAAGCCGCGAACGGCGTCCGCATCGAGCGGGATCTCGCGGGCCGGGAGCAGGCGCACGCGCTCGAGAGCGTCGAGAGAGCGCTGCGTGTCGGGGTCGAAGCGGCGGATCGCCTCGATCTCATCGTCGAAGAGATCGATGCGCAGCGGCGCATCGCTGCCCATGGGGAAGACATCGAGCAACGAGCCGCGCTGCGCGAACTCGCCGGGTCCGGTCACCTGGCTCACGTTCGCGTATCCGGACTCGATGAGCCGGGCGCGAAAGGTCTCGAGCGCGAGCGATTCGCCGATTGCGAGCTCGAACGAGCGGCTCTGCACGTACGCCCGCGGTGTCAGCCGCTGCAGGATCGTCTCGGCGGTCACGAGCACCGCGCCGCGCCGCGCGTCCGGCAGCTCGTGAAGCGTTCGCAGACGGTCGGAGACGATGTCGGGATGCGGCGAGAAGAGGTCGTAGGGCAGCACTTCCCAATCGGGCAGGGGGAAGACGGGAACGTGTGGGCCCGCGAAGAACCGCAGCTCCGCCGCGAAGCGCTCGAGCTCGCGCGCATCCGGCGCGACGAACACGAACAGCCGTTCGTCGCGCTGCAGCGCTTCGGCAAGCGCCAGGGCAGGAGCGCTGCCATAAAGGCGATGCCAGCGCACGGACTGCGCGGGAGCGGACGGAACGGGTGGACGCAGGAAAGTGGACAAGGCCGCGCAGGGTAACGGCGCCGGCTGCCGCCGGCTAGCGTTACCCGGCGGCTTCCGCCCTCCGCCTGCCGCCTTCCGGTCAGAGGGTCACCGCGAGCGGGGACGTATGCGTTCTTGTTCCGGCCGGAAGGCGGAAGCCGGCAGTCGCTAGCCAGCGGTCGCGACCGGCGTCAGCCGGTGGCGACCGCGTGTATCACCTTATCGTGCTCGAAGAAAACCGAAAAGCCGGCGTAGTCCCAGCGCGTGATCGGGGGCTGGCCGACTGTGGCGTGGCGAGTAGCCGGTGCGCCGAAGCGCTCTTCTACCGCGCGCATCGACATGCCGCGCGCCGGTCTCTCACCGCTCGCCTCTCTCACCATGACCTGATCGTCCACGACGAGGGTCTCGGCGAGAGCCGGACCGGCGAACGTGGCGACGCATGCGAGTACCGCAGCGATCCTCGTGTTCATGACGACTCCTCCACAAGCGCCGGGACTATAGCATCGGCCGGAATCTGTCAAAGCCGCGGGTGCGCTCTCGGCCGGATTTCTGTGACGCGCGTCTTGAAACGATGCCGGTGTGGTTAAATCGCGTGCGCGCACTCGCGCGCGAGTGACCGGCCGCAAGGGGATGTTTCACCCGCTCTCGCTCTACGTGGGGCTGCGTTACGTTCGGGCCCGCACCCACAAGTTCTTCGTCTCCTTCATTACGTGGGCCTCGCTCGCCGGCGTCTGTGTCGGCGTCGCCGCGCTCATCGTGATCCTGTCGGTGATGAACGGCTTCGAAGGGGAACTGCGGCAGCGGCTGCTGACGCTGTCCGCGCACGCGCGGGTCACCGCGGTCGACACCGAACGTCCCGATGACGCCGCCGTGCTCGACACGGTGGCCGTGCAACCCGGCGTGGTCGGCGTCGCGCCATACGCCGAAGCGCAGGTGCTCGCGGTGCGCATGCCGGAGATGCTGCCGGTGGTGCTGCGAGGCATCGATCCGGATCGCGAGAGCTCCGTCAGCGAGGTCGCAGGAGCGATGTCGCAAGGCCGAATCCCGGATCTGGTGGCCGGCCGCGACCGCGCGATCGTCGGAGCGGTGGTCGCGCAGCGCCTGGCCGTCACGGTGGGCGATCCACTCACGCTGCTCATTCCGGCGATTGCGCCCGACGGCACACCGACCCCGCGCCTGCGCGAATTCACGGTCTCCGGAGTCTTCGAGGTCGGCCTGCAGGATCACGACGGTGTGCTGATCCTCGCGCACCTCGACGATGTGCGCTCGCTCGCGTCGATCGCCTCGCTCGGCACCGGGTTCGAGGTGCGTTTCGACGATGCCCTCGCCGCGCCCCTGCGTGCGGCGCACCTTCGGTCGGTCCTGCCGGCGGGATTCGAGGTGCGCGACTGGACGCAGGAGCATGCCAATTACTTCCGCGCGATCCGCATCGAGAAGACGATGATGGCGCTCATCCTGCTGCTCATCGTCGCGGTCGCGGCATTCAATATCGTCGCGATGCTCGTGATGGTGGTGACCGACAAGCGCACGGATATCGCGATCCTGCGCACTTTCGGCGCTTCGCCGCGCAGGGTGATGGGCGTGTTCGTGACGCAGGGACTCGTCATCGGCTGGCTCGGAGTGGCCGCCGGCGTCGCGCTCGGCGTCGCCATCGCCCGCAACGTCGGTGCGATCGTGCCGGCGCTCGAGCGCACCTTCGGCTTTCAGATCATGGACTCCGACGTCTACTACATCACGCGCATCCCGTCGGATCTGCAATGGCAGAACGTCCTGTGGATCGGCGCGGCCGCGCTCGTCCTGACGGGGCTCGCCACCGTGTATCCGGCATTGCGCGCCGCGCGCACCGCGCCCGCGGAAGCGCTGCGCTACGAGTGATGGCGCGCTCGTACGAGTGGCTGATCGGCACGCGCTACCTGCGCTCGGCGCACCGGCGCGGATTCGTTTCGTTCGTCGCGCTGATGTCCGTGCTCGGGTTGACGCTGGGCGTCGCGGTGCTGCTCGTCGTCCTGTCCGTGATGAACGGGTTCGAGCGCGAGCTGCGCTCGCGCATCCTGAGCGTTACTTCGCACGCGACGCTCATGGGTCTCGAGGGCGCGCTGCCCGACTGGCAGGCCGCACGCGATGCCGCGCTGAAGCAGCCGGGTGTGCGGGCGGCAGTGCCGTACGTCGAGGCGCAGGCGATGATCGCGAATGGCCGTCGCGTCACGGGGACGCTCGTGCGCGGAGTGCTGCCCGCCGAGGAGCGCCGTGCGAGCGGTCTCGCGCAAGTATTGACCTCGGGGCGCATCGAGGACCTGGAGCCGGGAGAGTACCGGATCGTGCTCGGTGCGGCGCTTGCCCGCGAGCTCGGTGTCGCGCCCGGAGATGCCGTCGTCGTCATGGCTCCGGAAGGTACTGTGACGCCGAGCGGAGTGTTTCCGCGCATGAAACGCTTCCGCGTGAGCGGCATATTCGAATCCGGAATGTACGAATTCGACCGCGGGCTCGCGCTCGTGCATCTGGCCGACGCGGCGGGTCTGTACCGGCTCGGCGATGCCGTGACGGGCATCCGCCTCGCGCTCACCGATGCGCTGCGAGCTCCCGCTACCGTGCGCGAGCTCGCGCTCGCGCTCGGCGGCGGGTTCTTCGTCAGCGACTGGACGCGCAATCATGCCAACTTCTTTCGTTCGATCGAGCTCACGAAATCGATGATGTTCGTGATCCTGCTCATGATAGTCGCGGTCGCGGCGTTCAACATCGTGGCAACGCTGGTCATGATCGTGAAGGAGAAGCAGGCGGACATCGCGATCCTGCGCACGCTCGGCGCCGGGCCGGGCAACGTGCTTGCGACGTTCGCGATTCAGGGCGTGCTGATCGGGCTCGCCGGGACGGCGCTCGGCGCGCTGCTCGGCAGCGTGCTCGCGGCCAATCTCGAGAGCGTCATCCGCGGAATCGAGTCGCTGTTCGGCACGCAGTTTCTCGACGCGCGCGTGTATTACATGAGCGATCTGCCCGCGTTCGTCGAGTGGCTGGACGTCGCGCAGGTCTCGGGGGTGGCGTTCGCGCTGTGCGCGCTCGCCACGCTATATCCGGCATGGCGCGCCGCGCGCACGACGCCAGCGGAGGCTCTGCGACATGATTATTGATCCGCAGACGGCATCCGCGAGAGTGCTCGAGGCGCGCGACGTGCATCGCAGCTTCCGGCAGGGACCGGTAACGCTCGAAGTGCTGCGCGGCGTGAATCTCGCGATCTCGCGCGGCGAGCGTCTCGCGATCGTCGGCGCGTCGGGCTCCGGCAAGACCACGCTGCTGCAGCTCCTCGGCGGGCTCGACAGGCCGACTTCCGGGCACGTGCTCGTGGACGCACGCGACATCCACGAGCTCTCCGAGAGCGAGCGCGGTGCGCTGCGCAACCGGACGCTGGGGTTCGTCTATCAGTTCCACCATCTCCTGCCCGAGTTCTCCGCGCTCGAGAACGTGGCGATGCCGCTGCTGGTACGTCGTATGCGCGTCGCCGAAGCGCGCGAGCGGGCGCGGCAGCTTCTCGAACGCGTCGGTCTCGCGGCGCGTCTGGAGCATCGCCCGCACCAGCTCTCGGGCGGCGAACGCCAGCGCGCGGCGGTCGCGCGCGCGCTCGTCACCCAGCCGAAGCTCGTGCTTGCGGACGAGCCGACCGGCAACCTCGACGGCGCAAACGCTCAGTCGGTGTTCGAGCTCATGCTCGAGCTCAATCGGGAGCTCGGAACGAGCCTCGTGATCGTCACGCACGACGGCCGGCTCGCCCGCCGCATGGACCGGGTGCTCGAGATCGCCGGCGGCATTCTCCGCGAAGACGGCACTTCAGGCGGTTGACCGCGCCCGCCGCGCGCGGTATCTGCTGTTCACGCTCCAGCGCCAGATCAGCTCGAGCGCCGTCCATCCCGTAAACCCCGCAAGCACCGCGCAGGTCAGGCACCCGAGCAGAAACGGTTGCCACACCGGTGCGAGGCCGTAGTGCAGCCAGTCCCAGCTCGGCACGAACTCGAACGGCCGCGTTCGCTCGCCGAGCATCCCGGCGCCTACCCGGTACGCGAAGTAGTACACCGGCACGAACGTGAGCGGATTGACGAGGAACACCGTGAGGATGATCGCCGGCACGTTGACTCGGCATGCGACTCCCACGAGCGCCGCGAGGGGCACGTGTACGGGCAGCGGGACGAAACAGATCGCAAGGCCCGCGCCGACCGCGCCGGTGACCGCGCGCCGCTGTACGGACCACAGCCGCGGATCCGCAAGACGGGCCCCGAATAGCCGGAAGTACCACCGATCGCGAAGCGAGTGCGGCGACGGCGTGAACTTTTTGAAGAAACGACGGGGCATTCGCGCCGCGCAGGGTAGCAGATCGACGTGACGCGACCGGCGCTCGAATCGCATCGATCGACGAGCGCGTCGCTCAGCGCACTGGCCGCGCTCGCCGGCGTGCTGGGGCTGCTCGCGTTGCCCGAGCCGCCGTCGAGGCTCATGTCGGCGGCCGGCGCACTCGGCGCCTGTGTCGCGTGCCGATGGCTCGCGCCGCGGTTCGCGGCGGCGGCGCTGCTCGGCACGGCGGGTTTTCTGTGGGCTGCGCTGCACGCGCAGCAGGTGCTCGAGCGTCGGTGGCCGGCCAGCGCGGGCGGCGAGCGCGTCGTCGCGGTGGCGATCGTCGACTCGATCCCGATCACGGACGGGTCGGGCTCGCGATTCGATGCCTCCTTGCGCATCGAGCAGCGCGCGGGACCGATCGGGCTTCGCGCTCGCGTCATCTGGCCCGGGGCCGCCAACGTTCCGAGTGCCGGTGAGCGCTGGCGTCTCGTCGTGGCGCTTTACCCGCCGCGCGGACGGCTCAATCCGCACGCCGTCGATTCGGAGCGGCAGCTCTTTCGCGAGCGAACGCACGCAGCCGCGCGCGTGGTGCCCTCGAGTCTCAATGTACGTCTATCGGCCGGACGTCGGCCGCTCGTGCAACTTCGCGAGCGCATCGCAGCGCGGATCGAGAGCCGGGTCGCCGACCGCGACGCGGCCGCGCTGATCACGGCGCTCGCTGTGGGCCACACCGGAGGAATGTCGCGCGAGCAATGGCGCGTGTTCAACGTTACCGGCACGGCGCACCTCGTCGCGATCTCGGGCCTGCATGTCACGCTGTTCGCGGTGGTCGCGATCGGTGCCGCCCGCATCGTCTGGCGAGCGTTTGCCCGGGTCCTCCCGCGCGTGCCGCGCGAGAATTTCGCTGCCGCGCTCGGCCTGGCGGCGGCGAGCGCCTATTCCGTGCTGGCCGGTTTCTCTGTACCGACGCAGCGTACGCTCATCATGCTCGGTGCCTGGTTCGCGGCGCGCGCCTTCGCCCGCCATGCGACGCCGGCCATGCCGCTCGCGACGGCGCTCGTCGTCGTGCTGGCAATGGATCCGTTCGCGCCGCTCGCGGCCGGCTTCTGGCTGTCGTTCGCTGCCATGGCGGCCATCGTTCTCGTCACGGGCACGCGCGTGGCGCGCGGCGGAACCGTCGCGGAAGCACTGCGCGTGCAAGGCTCCATCGCCCTCGTGCTGGCGCCGGCAACTCTCGCGTGGTTCGGCGGCGTCTCACTCGCCGGCATCGCGGTGAACCTGATCGCAATTCCGGTCGTGAGCTTCGTGTTCGTTCCCCTGATACTTCTCGGTGTGACGCTGCTGCCGTGGGCCGCGGCGTCGGGGGCGCTGTTCTCGCTCGCCGCTGGGCTTCATGGCGTGCTCTGGCCCTGGCTCGCGGCGTCGGCGGATGTCCCCCATGCCATGCTGTTCGCTGCGCCGGCGAGCTGGTGGATCATCCTCGCGATGATCGCCGCCCTTGTGGCGGCGGTGCCGTGGCCGCCAGCACTGCGCATCGCAAGTGTGCTCTGGCTCGTGCCGCTCGTAGCGAGCGGCCGCGGTCCAGGAGCCGGCGAGCTCGAGCTGACGATGCTCGACACGGGACGGAACGGCGCGGTGGTGGCACGGACCGCGACGCAGACAATCGTGCGCGGCATTGGCGAGGGCTTCGGCACGGACGGACGCGGGGTCGAGAACGCGCTGCTGCCGTTTCTTCGCGCCCACGCGATCGAACGCATCGATCTGCTCATTCTCGACCGCGCGAGCCACCGCTCCGCCATCGGATTGAATGCGCTTCTCGCGAACGTTCCGGTCCAGCGGATCATCACGAGCGAGCCCGCGAGTGATCTCGAGCAAGCCGGCGTCTGTCGTGCGGGCGAGTGGTGGACCCGCGATGCGATCGGATTCCGGGTCCTCGGCAATTGCGCCGTGCTCGTGTCCATCGGCCACGCGCGCGTCTCGCTGATGCGCGATGCGGTCATCGTCTCGCGCGCGAGCTCGGTCGCGAGCGGCGCGGACGTCGCGTTGCTGGCTGGCAGCGGCAAGCGCGGCGAACGCGAGGCGGCGCACGTGCTGACGACCGCGTCGAGCGGGGCGATCACGGTGCACGTGAGCGCGGAGGGCGTCGAGAGCATCCACGAAGAGCGTTCGGCGCGGCGCCTGTGGCGGGAGAAGAACAGAGAAGAGTGATTGAGAAAGAGAGAGAGGACGCGCACGCGACCAGCGTGCGTTGAAGGCCCCGCGCGATCGCTGATCGTGTGTGTCCCTGACGGGACATGCCCTCGCGCGGGCCGGCGCGTTTTCGGCCCGATACGCGCCAGCGCCCCGCGCTCGGCACCCGAGCTAACGCGAGCGGGCAGGGCCTTCAACACACCCCGGTCGCACGTACGTCCACGCTCGCCTCAGCCCTCTTCGCCGTCTTGGACGTCTTGGACGTCTGAGTCGTCTGGGCCGTCTTCCTCCGGCCGGCCGGAAGCCGGGAGCCCTTCTTCTGTATCATTCCCCCGTCGCAACCTGGAGGGCTCCTCGCGGATGTGGGAAATCGTACGGGCCGGCGGCCCGATCATGTGGCCGATCATTCTGTGCTCGATCGTCGCGGCCGCCATCATTCTCGAGCGGATGTGGACTCTGCAGGACAAGCGCGTCCTGCCGGGCGACCTCGTGCAGAAGATCTGGGCGCTGGTCGAGGCGAACCAGATCAATGACAAGATCATTGCGGCCCTCGAGCAGAACTCACCCCTTGGGAAGGTGCTCGCAGCCGGGCTTGCGAATCGGCATCGGCCGCGCGAGGTGATCATGGAGCGGCTCGAAGATGCGGGCCGCCATGTCGTGCACGAGCTCGAACGCTTCCTCAATACGCTCGGCACGATCGCCGGCGTGTCGCCGCTTCTGGGTCTGCTCGGCACGGTCACCGGCATCATCAAGGCATTCAACGCCATTCAGGCCGGCGGAATGGGCGACCCTCGCGCGCTCTCAGGAGGCATCGCGGAGGCGCTCATCACCACGGCTGCCGGACTCGTGGTCGCGATTCCGGCGCTGATCGCCTATCGCTACCTGCGCGGCAAGGTCGATCGCATCGTGATCGCGATGGAGAAGGACGCGATCCGGCTCGCCGATGCCGTCGAAAGCGCCGCGCATCGCGAACGCGACGCCACCCGCGCGGCATGAACCTGCGTCCGCGACAGCGCGAGGAGCCCGAGATCAGCTTGGTCGCGCTGATCGATGTGGTGCTGATGCTCGTCGTGTTTTTCATGCTGTCGAGCCAGTTCATCGACGAGGGCCGGGTGCGCGTTCGTCTGCCGGAGGCGAGCTCGACGCCGATCGAACGGCGTACGCAAGAAACTCTCGTGGTCACGGTGACGCAGCAGGGTGGCTACCGTCTCAACGAGCGGGAGCTCATCAATTCCAGCGCGGATACACTGCGGGCTGCGCTCGTGAAGGAAGCCGGGTCGGACCGCGGCGCGCGCGTGACCGTCCGTGCCGATGCACGCGCCACACATCAGGCGGTCGTCACGGCGATGGACGTGCTCGCGCGCCTCGGCTTCGCGGAAATCCAGATCGCGACGGTGCAGGAGTCGCCGACGGGTACGCCTTGAACGATTCGCCACGGGGGATGCCGGAAGACGGGGCACGCATCTACGCGCGCCTGCTCGGCTACGCGAAGCCGCACTGGGGCATTTTCCTCATCGGCGTTGCGGGCATGGCTCTGTTCGCGGCGACCGACGCGGGCCTTGCCTGGCTCGTCAAGGTGTTCATGAAGGGCGCGTTCGTCGAGCGCGACCCGCGTGTGCTCTGGTTCGTGCCCACGGCGATCATCGTGCTCTTCTTCCTGCGAGGCATCGGCGACTACGTCTCGAACTACTTCCCGGGATCCGTCGGTCGCCGGATCATAAAGAGCATGCGCGGGGAGCTGTTCGCGCAGTATCTGCACCTGCCGGCTGCGTATTACGACCGCGCCGCATCGGGCCAGATGCTCTCGAGGCTCACGTACAACATCGAGCTCGTCGCTGAGGCCGCCACGAACTCCGTGACCGTCCTCATCCGCGATACGCTCACGATCATCGGGCTGCTCGGCTGGCTCTTCTATCTCGACTGGCAGCTCGCCGCCTTCTCCCTCGCGCTTGCTCCGCTCATCGCCTGGCTCATCCGGCGCATCAGTCGCCTGTTCCGGCGCTACGGCGCGCGTATCCAGAACTCCATGGGCGACGTCACGCGCGTCGCGAAGGAGGCGCTCGAAGGGCATCGTCTCGTGAAAGTCTTCAACGCTCACGAGCATCAGCAGCGCGCCTTCGATGCCGTGAACGAGCTCAACCGCCACACCAACATGCGCCTGATCGGGACGAAGGCGATGAGCAACCCCGTGGTGCAGCTGATCGCGGCATTCGGCCTCGCCGGCGTCATGTACGTGGCGATCGACCGGGTGAACGCGAACGAGATGCCGGTCGACGACTTCATGTCGTTCCTCACGGCACTGCTGCTCGTCACCGCACCCCTGCGGCGGCTCGTGAACGTGTTCGCGCCGCTGCAGCAGGGCATCGCTGCGGGGGCGAGCATCTTCGAGGTGCTGGACGAAGCGCGCGAGCCGGCCGGCGGCACACGTGTTCTCGAGCGCGCGCGCGGCGACGTCGAGCTCCGGCGCGTGTCCTTCGAGTACGCGACGGAGAAGGGCGCGGTGCTGCGCGACATCGATCTGCACGTGCCCGCCGGCGCGACACTTGCGATCGTCGGCAGATCCGGCAGCGGCAAGTCGACGCTGGTGAGCCTGCTGCCGCGCTTCTACGACCCCTCGGGAGGCGCGGTGCTCCTCGACGGCATCGACTTGCGGGAGTATCGGCTGCCCGATCTGCGCCGGCAGGTGAGTCTGGTCAGCCAGGATGTCGTGCTTTTCAACGACACGATTCGCAACAACATCGCGTTCAGCATGACCGAGGCATCCGCAACGGCCGTCGAGCGGGCTGCCGAGGCGGCGTACGTGCTCGAGTTTGCGATGGAGCTTCCGCAGGGGCTCGATACGGTCGTCGGCGACCGCGGCACGCTTCTGTCGGGCGGGCAGCGGCAGCGCATCGCGATCGCACGCGCGCTGCTGAAGGACTCACCCGTGCTCGTTCTCGACGAGGCGACCTCGGCGCTCGACACGGAATCCGAGCGGCGCATCCAGAGCGCCCTCGATGCGCTCGTACGCGACCGCACGACTCTCGTGATCGCGCATCGGCTCTCCACGGTGGAACGCGCCGATCGAATCATCGTCATGCACGAGGGCCGCATCGTCGAGAGCGGTACCCACGCCGAGCTCCTCGCACGCGACGGACCGTACGCGCAACTGCACCGACTGCAGTTCAACGCCTGAAGTTGCATGCCACGGTGGCTCGAGGACATCTGGTACGGGGCCGCGAGCGGCTGGTTTCTCCGGCCGTTTTCGCCCATGTACGGCATCGTTCAGCGTTCGCGTGCTGCGGCATATCGCGCGGGCGTCTTCGGGTCCGTTCGTCTCGAGCGGCCGGTCATCGTCGTCGGAAACCTCACTGTCGGCGGCACCGGCAAGACACCGCTCGTCATCTGGCTTGCGGGCGCGCTCGCACGCGGGGGCTTGCGCGTCGGCATCGTGTCGCGCGGTTACGGTCGTACGGGAAGCGGTGTGCGTGCAGTCGATCCGGATGGGCCGTGGCGCGAGGTCGGCGACGAACCGCTGCTGCTCGCGCGGCGAACCGGTTCGCCCGTCGTCGTCGGCCGGGACCGCGTCGCGGCCGCCCGCCATCTCGTTGCGCTCGGCGTCGATGTGATCGTCTCCGACGATGGGCTGCAGCATCTGCGTCTGGCCCGCGATTGCGAGCTTGTGATCGTTGACGCTACACGCCGATTCGGCAACGGCCGCGTGCTGCCTTCCGGTCCGTTGCGCGAGTCGTCACGGCGGCTTGCGACGGTAGACGCGATCGTCATGAACGGGCGGCCGGAAGACGGCGCGTCCCCGTTCTCCGGCCACGGGAATGTGCCAATGGTGACCTTCCAGCTCGTGTCGGATGGGGTGCTGCCGATCGATGGACGCGAAGCGACCGAGCCGCTCGAGAACTACCGCGGGCGCACCGTTCATGCGGTCGCCGGTATCGGCAACCCGGCGCGCTTTTTCGCGTTGCTCCGCGGGCACGGGATCCTCCCGATCGAGCACGCCTTTCCTGACCATCATCCGTTCGTGCGCTCCGACGTCGGGTTCGGGGATACGCTGCCCGTGCTCATGACGGAAAAGGATGCCGTAAAATGCATCGGCTTCGACGACCCGCGCCTGCGCTGCGTGCGCGTGTCGGCCGACCTCGACGAGCGCGATTCGCGCCGGCTTCTCGAGCTCGTGCTGCCGAAGCTGAGTGCGGCTCAGAGGTGAATTTCCCATGGATACCCGTCTTCTCGAGATTCTCGCCTGCCCGGTGTGCAAAGGTCCGCTCAGGCATCAGCGCGAGTCGCAGGTGCTCGTATGTCGTCTCGACCGCCTCGCCTACCCGATCCGTGACGGCATACCGGTGATGCTCGAGGAAGAGGCGAAGCAGCTCGCGGCCGACGACCCGCTGCTCGAGCACTGAAGGCGCGCTCTTTCGTGTACCGCGTCGTCATCCCTGCGCGTTACGGCTCGACTCGCCTCCCGGGCAAAGTATTGATCGAGGTTGCCGGCCGAACGGTTCTCGAGTGGGTCCATGTGCGCGCACGCGCATCGCGTGCGAGGGAGGTGATCGTCGCGACGGACGATGCGCGCATTGCGGATGCCGCACGCGGCTTTGGCGCGGACGTTGCGATGACGTCGGTATCGCATCCTTCGGGCACCGACCGCATCGCCGAAGTCGCGCGCGCGCGCAACTGGAGCCCGGAAGACCTCGTCGTGAACGTTCAGGGCGATGAGCCACTGATGCCCCCGACGCTCATCGATCAGGTGGCGGAGCTGCTCACGAGCGACAAGGATGCGGACATCGCGACGCTGAGCACGCCGCTCGGCGCGGCTGCCGAGCTCGCCGATTCGAACGTCGTGAAAGTCGTCTGTGACCGAGCGGGGCATGCGCTTTACTTCAGCCGCGCGCCGATTCCGTGGAACCGCGATGCCGGGCACGACGCACGCGCAGCGCACCGGCATATCGGCATCTATGCGTACCGCGCACGCTCGCTGCGGCTCATGACCGAGCTGCCGCCGAGTCCGCTCGAAACCATCGAGAAGCTCGAACAGCTGCGCGCCCTCGAGAACGGGCTGACGATCCGCGTGGGTCAGGCGCGTGAGCGGCCCGGAGCGGACATCAACACGCGCGAGGATCTGGAGCGCGTCGAGCGCGTGCTCAGGACGACTTCATGAAGATTCTTTTCGTCTGTCTGGGCAACATCTGCCGCTCGCCGACTGCCGAAGCAGTGTTCCGAACCGTGCTCGCACGCGCCGCGCCGGAGCTTTCGATCGAAGTCGATTCGGCGGGCACCGGCGACTATCACGTGGGCGAACCGCCGGATCTTCGCGCACAGGCGGCGGCGCGGCGGCGCGGTTACGAGATGTCCGCGCTGCGCGCACGACTGATCGAAGCGTCCGACTTCGAGCATTTCGATCTGATCCTCGCGATGGATCGCGCGAACCTCGCGGACCTGCAGCGCCGTGCTCCCGCTCCGCTTCGGCCGCGCGTGAGACTGCTGCTCGAGTTCGCGTCGGATCTCGACGAGACGGAGGTACCGGATCCGTACTACGGAGGTGCGACGGGCTTCGAGCAGGTGCTCGATCTCGTCGAGACCGCTGCACACGGCCTCATCGCGCACCTGCGCGCACGCACAGTCTGACGGCGCGGGCTACTCGTCGCGGGTTTTTTCCGGCGTCACATCTGCGGGCGAAGACGACCACACGACGTACGGCTTGCCGCTCGAGCGCGCGCTGGGCGGCTCGGGAGGAACGGCCGGTTCGAAATGAGCGATCGTACGATGCTCAGGCGGCACGGCAGGCCGCTCCGTCGGCCCGCGCGCGGGAGGAGGGGCGTCCGCTTGCGCGTCGCTGTCCGCCGCACGGGGCTCGGCCGACGCATCCTCGGTGAAGCCGCCACCAGCGGCGCCTGAGGTCTCAGCACCCGGCGCACTCTCGCGTTGACCGCCGCCTCGGCGTCCGCGGCGACGGCCACGGCGGCCGCGCCGCTCGCCACGATTCTCCGTGGGTACGGATTCGCTCCGGGGAGCGACCGGACTCACCGGAGCAGACTCGGCGGGACGATCCTGCGGGGTCTCGGCGGAGCGAACGGCTTCACGCGCGCCGTCCCGCGACCGGTCACGGTCGTGGGGTCGGTCGCGTCCGGCCCCGCGATCGCGCGAGCGCCCACGATCCCGGTCCCTGTCGCGCGATCGCGGGGCGTCGCGGTCGTGACGGGAGCCTTCCGCCTGCCGGTGCGAACGCGGGTGTTCGCCGCCCCGCCCGTCGCGATCGAGTCGTTCACGGTGGTCGCGATGGTCCCGGTGGTCGCGATGCCCGCGCGACCCACGACCGGCGTTCGCGCCGGACACTCCGTGCGTCGCGCGTCCTCCCGAAGCTGCACCCGGATCGCCGACGAACCATCGGCGGATACGTTCCAGGAGGCCCGGACGTGGCGCGGCATCGGAAGCGCGCGGCGAAGCGCGCGCTGCGATCGGCGCCGTCGTCGTCGGCAACAGCGGCGTCACCGCAGGAGGCTCGAGCGCCGGCTTCTTTTCGCCTGCGCTCGCCGGATCGACGACCTCCGGCGGCGTGGGCATCAGATAGCTCAGCTGCCTGTTCTCCGGAAGCTCGGCCTCGTCGTCGCGCACGCGCCGGATCGCGTACTCCGGCGTCTGGATGTTCGGATTCGGGACGATCACGAGATCGACGTCGCTCTTGTCCTCGAGCGTGCGCAGCCATTCGCGCTTTTCGTTGATGAGATAGGTGGCGACTTCGACGGGCACCTGGGCGACGACGCGCGAGGTGCGGTCCTTGCGAAGCTCCTCGCCGATCAGGCGCAGGATGGCGAGCGCCATCGATTCGACGCTTCGGATCGTGCCGATACCGACGCAGCGCGGGCAGGTGATGTGGCTGGACTCCCCCAGCGAAGGGCGCAGTCGCTGTCGCGACATCTCGAGAAGACCGAAGCGCGAGAGCCGCCCGATCTGAATGCGCGCGCGGTCCATGCGGACCGCATCGCGGAGCCGATCCTCGACGTCGCGCTGGTTCTTCGGCGACTCCATGTCGATGAAGTCGATGACGATGAGCCCACCGATGTCCCGGATGCGAAGCTGGCGGGCGATCTCGTCGGCCGCTTCGAGATTCGTGTTGAGCGCGGTCGTCTCGATGTCGCTGCCGCGCGTGGCGCGCGCGGAGTTGATGTCGATCGAGACGAGCGCCTCCGTGTAGTCGATGACGATGCTGCCGCCGGAAGGCAGCTGCACCTTGTGCGCGTACGCCGATTCGATCTGGCTCTCGATCTGGAACCGCGTGAAGAGAGCGATATCGTCCGTGTAGAGCTTCAGGCGCCGCTGTGCCTCGGCCGGCATGAAGCGCTGCATGTATTCCTCGCACTTCTGGAACGCGGCCTGGTCGTCGACGAGCAGCTCGCCGACATCGTCCGAAAGGTAGTCGCGCATCGCGCGCGTGACGGCGTCGCTTTCCCGGTAGACCAGGAACGGAGCGGGGCGGTCCTTCGACGCCGATGCGATCTGATCCCACTGCTGACGCAGGTTGTCGAGGTCCCACTGCAGCTCTTCGACCGAACGCCCGACGCCGGCCGTGCGCACGATCGCGCCCATGCCCTCCGGCACCTGCAGCTGGCTCATCACTTCGCGCATCTGGTCGCGGTCCTCGCCCTCGATGCGGCGCGAGACACCGCCCGCGCGCGGGTTGTTCGGCATGAGCACGAGGAAGCGTCCGGCGAGGCTGACGAAAGTCGTGAGCGCCGCGCCCTTGGTGCCGCGCTCTTCCTTCTCCACCTGGACGATGACCTCCTGACCTTCGGTCAGGAGCTCGCGAATGTTCATCCGCCCGCCCTGAGGCTGCTGGCGGAAGAAGTCGCGGGAAATCTCCTTGAGCGGGAGGAAGCCGTGGCGCTGCGCGCCGTAGTCGACGAAGCACGCTTCGAGCGACGGCTCGACGCGCGAGATCTTGCCTTTGTAGACGTTGGCCTTTTTCTGTTCGCGGGAGGGTAGGTCGATGCTCAGGTCATAGAGTTTCTGACCGTCAACCAGCGCGACGCGCAACTCTTCCTGCTGAGTTGCATTGACGAGCATTCGTTTCATGTGCCCCTGCTGAGGTGTGAGGGGCCGATCGGCATGCGGCGGAAGGCCACGGGCGCGACAAACCGCTCGCTCCATGGCAGCGAAGTACCCCGATGGCGGGTGATGGCGCTCGACTGAAACTTTTCACATCTAAGCCCGCCGCACGCGGCGGGGCGCCCGAAACCTTCGTTGAGCTCAACCGACGGTGCGCAAGGGAGTCCTGCTGGACTCGACGCAGGCGCCTCAACCGTGTCGGCCTGATGGCGATGGCCTCGATTAGGAGGACCAACTAACATGCGGCGGCAATCGCCGCGCTACCTTTTGGTCGCTCGACCCTCGAGCGACCGCGCGAGTATAGCCGCGAGAGTGTCGTAGAAACAATATCTTACGTTTGAGGGCTGCATGGCGACCGAGCCGACCGAGCAAGTTGCCAGCCGGGTGCGGCACGTTGAGGTAGGGTCGGACTGCGCCGGCCAGCGGCTCGACAAGTTCCTGCGCGCCAATCTGCCCGGAGTGCCGCACAGCCGGATCCAGCGGCTGGTGCGTCGCGGGGAGGTTCGCGTCAACGGCAAGCGGGCACGCCCGGATCTGCGTCTGCGGGCGCAGGACGACGTGCGCTTGCCACCCGTCAGAACCGCCGCACCGGACGCGCCGCCCCGGGTTTCCGGTTCGCTGGTCGAGGCGATCGAGCGCGCGGTCATTCACGAGGATCCGCGCCTGCTCGTGATCGCGAAGCCCGCCGGAGTGGCAGTTCACGGGGGCAGCGGCGTGAGCTTCGGCGTGATCGAAGCGCTGCGTGCGTCGCGGCCCAACGAGACTCTCGAGCTCGTCCACCGAATCGACCGCGACACGAGCGGCTGCCTGCTCGTCGCGCGCAAGCCCGCAGCGCTGCGCGAGCTGCACGCGCTCATGCGCGACGGCGAATTCGAGAAGCGCTATCTCGCTCTCGTCGGCGGCAAGTGGGAGCTCGGTCGAAAGCGCATCGACGTGCCGCTGCGGACCGATACGCGCGTGGGCGGAGAGCGCACCGTTACGGCGCACGCATCGGGCAAGGAAGCCGTGACGGAGTTCAGACCCGTGCAGTTTCTCGGCAAGCGCGCGACGTTGCTGGAGGTCGCGATTCACACGGGCCGTACGCACCAGATCCGCGTGCACGCCGCACACGCCGGTCACCCTGTGGCCGGCGATGACAAGTACGGCGACGCGAGCCTCAACGAGGAGATGCGAGCGTTCGGGCTCGACCGGATGTTCCTGCACGCGCACAGCATCGGCTTCGTGTGGCGTGGGAGCGGCGAGCCATTCAGCGCGAGCGCGCCGCTGCCGCAGGAGCTTCGCGCGGTGATCGACCAGCTCGAGGCAGCGACGGCCCGGCGCGCTCGTCAGGGAACCGGATAGCCCGCGCGGCGCAGCGCGCCGGCGAGCCAGATCAGCGGAAGGCCGACGAGCGCGGAAGGGTCTTCGGTTCGAATGCGCTCGAAGAGCGCGATGCCGAGTCCCTCCGACCTGAAGCCCCCGGCGCAATCGAGCGGCTCCTCGCGTTCGACGTAACGCACGATCTCGGTGCGCGACAGCGCTCTGAACCACACCGCGGTGTCGTCTACGTGCTGGAGGAGGAGGCCGGTTTCGGTGCTGACGACTGCGCAGGCGGTGAGAAACATCGCCCTGCGGCCCGCAAGGCGCTCGAGCTGTGCGATGCAGCTCGCCTCCGACCCGGGCTTGTCGAGAATCGTGTCGCCGACGGCTGCCACCTGATCGCTGCCGATCACGATGGCGTCGGGCCGAGTGGCGGCGATGGCATTGGCCTTCGCGAGCGCAAGCCGCGCAGCGCGACGCGCCGGCGCTTCGCCTGCATGATGCTGCTCGTCGACTCTCGGGTTCGCGCTCTCGAAATCGAGTCCGAAGCGCCGCAGCAGGTCGCGTCGGTAAGGCGAAGTCGAAGCGAGGATCAGCGGACGCATCGGCTCATAAAAACAACGGCTTATATCTTATCGTTTTTGACTTGCCGGGGGTCGCTACCTATCATACGCCGCCCATGTCGGCGGGCTGGTCGAAGCGTCGGGACATCGACCCGTTGGCCGACGGGCAAGCCCACGTAGATTTCGCGATTCCGCTCACGGAGTTCGTCCGCTTTCGCCCGGCGCTTGCGGACGCGAGTGACACGGCGAGCGGGCATGTACGGTTTTCGCGCGACCAGGGTTTCGTGGTCGGCGACCTCGAAGTGCACGCGTCCGTGCCGCTCGTGTGCCAGCGCTGTCTCAAGCCGATGCGACTGGACGTGGACAGCCGCTCGCGCGTTGCCCTGATCGGCACCGAGCGCGAGGCGGACCGGGTGCCGCCGGGTGTCGAGACGGTGCTCGCGTCCGAGCGCCGCATCAGCATGCGCGAGCTGGTGGAAGAGGAGCTGTTGCTGGCCGTGCCGATCGTGCCGCTGCACGACGACCTGCAGGAGTGTGCAGACGAAGATCGTCGGGCGCCCGCGACGGGCGAGCCGACGAATGTACAGAGACCGTTTGAACGGCTGGGCGAGCTGTTGAAACGCGACCGGTGATCTTCGCTCAGGAGTTGCAGGACAAATGGCCGTTCAAAAGAGTCGCAAGACGCCTTCGAAGCGTGGCATGCATCGCTCGCACGACGGGCTCGCGAAGCCCGCGCTGTCGCAGGATCCGCAGTCGGGCGAGACGCATCTGCGTCATCGCATCACGCCCGATGGCTTTTATCGCGGCAAGCGAGTGATCGAGAAGGCGCCGGACGCCGAGAAGGAATAGGCGCCCGCTTTCCGCCTTCCGGCCTCCGCCTTCCGCCTGGGAAAGAACGGTGACCTTCGCGTTCACGATCTTTCCGGCCGGAAGGGGGAAGGCGGAAGCCGGTAGCCGCGATCGCGCATGAGCGCGATCGCCGTAGACGCCATGAGCGGCGACCGCGGGCCCGGCGAGCGCGTGGCCGGCTCGGTGCGCGCGCTGCAGGCGGATCCGGATCTGCACCTCCACCTCGTAGGCGATGCGTCCCGCATCGAGCCGCTGTTGCACGCGCTGTCTGCGGCGGACCGACGGCGGATCGAGCTCGTGCCCGCGAGCGAAGTCGTCGAGATGCACGAGCATCCGCGCGAGGCCATCCGGCGCAAGAAGCACTCATCGATGCGCGTGTGTGTCGACCTCGTGAAGGCCGGGCGCGCGGCCGGCTGCGTCAGCGCCGGCAACACCGGCGCGCTCACTGCAATCTCGCATTTCGTGCTGAAGACGATCGCAGGCGTCGAGCGCGCCGCCATCATGTCTGCGATCCCCTCTGCGCACGGTCACACGCACATGCTCGATCTCGGTGCAAACACCGGCGCGACGCCCTCGCAGCTTGCGCAGTTCGCCGTCATGGGCTCGATCGTCGCGCGCGACGTGTACGGCATCGCGACGCCGCGCGTCGGCCTTCTCAACATCGGCGAGGAGGACATCAAGGGTCATGAGGTCGTGCAGCAGGCGCATGCGCTGCTCGCGAGACGGCCGATCCACTACGTGGGCTTCGTCGAAGGCGACGACATTTTCTCGGGCGAGGTCGACGTAGTCGTGACCGATGGCTTCACCGGTAACGTCGCGTTGAAGACGATGGAGGGCGTGGCAGGCCTGATCGCCGGTCGGCTCAAGCGCGAGTTCGGCGCATCGCTTCCCGCCCGACTCGCCGGCCTCATCGCCCGGCCGGTGCTGCGTCGCGCCGCTGAGCATCTCGACCCGAGACGATATAACGGCGCGTGCATGGTGGGCCTTGCGGGAGTCGTGGTAAAAAGCCACGGCAGCGCGGATGCTCTCGCGTTCTCTCGCGCGGTCTCGCTCGCCGCACTGGCCGCACGCCGCGGGCTCACGGGCCACATCGCACAGGCCCTTAATCTGCAGGGGAGTTGATGTACTCGCGAATCGCCGGAACCGGCTCACACCTTCCCGAGAAGGTGCTCACCAATTTCGATCTCGAGAAGATGATGGATACCACGGATGAGTGGATCCGTGATCGCACGGGCATCGAGCGACGACACATCGCCGCGGAAGGCGAGACCACGGTAGACATCGCCGAGAAGGCGGCGCGCCGCGCCATCGAAGCGGCGGGCGTCACGCCGCGCGACGTCGACTTCATCGCCTTCGGCACCACCACGCCCGACCTCGTGTTTCCCAATTGCGGCGTGCTCCTGCAGGCACGGCTCGGATGCGGCGGCCCGCCGGCGTTCAGCGTCGAGACCGCGTGCAGCGGTTTCATGTACGCGCTCGGAATCGCCGACAAGTTCGTGCGCGCGGGCGAAGCGAAGTGCGCGCTCGTCATCGGCGCGGAGACGTTGTCCCGCATCACGAACTGGAGCGATCGCACGACCGCCGTGCTGTTTGCCGACGGAGCCGGGGCGGTCGTGTTGAAGCCGTCGGCGGAACCGGGCATCATGTCCACGCATCTTCACGCGGACGGCGCTTACAAGGATCTCCTTTACTGTCCGGTCGGCGTGTCGAAGGGCTTCGGAAAGCCGGGCGAAGACGTGCGCCTCGCGATCTCGATGGTCGGCAACGAAGTCTTCAAGGTGGCCGTCACGAAGCTCGGCAGAGCCGTCGATGAAGCGCTCGAGGCGAACGGACTCGAGAAGTCCGCGATCGACTGGCTCGTTCCGCACCAGGCGAACATCAGGATCATTCAGGCGGCCGCGCGCAAGCTCGACATGCCGATGGAACGCGTCATCGTCACCGTGCACGAGCAGGGCAACACGTCGGCCGCCTCCGTGCCGCTCGCGCTCGATACCGGTGTTCGGGACGGCCGCATCCGTCGCGGCCAGCTGCTGCTGCTCGAAGCGTTCGGCGGCGGCTTCACGTGGGGCTCCGCCCTGGTCCGCTACTGACGAACGCCGCGCGTCCGCGCGGCGTTTTCTGTCGTCGATCGCAGATCGTAAAAAGAACGCCGCGCGAACGCGCGGCGTTGGACAGAAGAAATACCTTCGCTTACTTCGAAATCGAACGGCGGAACATCCGATCGATCTTCTCGTTCGTGGCGTCGCAGCAGGACTGACTCGCCTGCGCGGCCGCCAGTGCCTGATTCGCCGTGCTCTGCGCGCCGCTCGCCGCCTGGTTGGCGGACTGCGCGGTGCTGTTGGCCGAGTCGGCTGCGCTCTTCGCAGAGGCAAGCTCCGACTGCAACCGGCCCACCTGACTCTTCAGATCGTCCACCTGTGCCTGCATCGGCTTCAGGTCAGTACAGCCTGCCAGGACGACAACAGCTGCTGCCGCGGCAACCTTCAAAACAATCGCGCTCTTCATACAAATCCCCTTCTGGATTGTTACTTCGGGAAGTCCACAAACGCAAAAAAATGCGAAGCGAGCGTGTTCGTTCCGCAACGGTCTTCGCAGCGGGCGCAACTACACCGAATTTGCCGCGGGAATGCAACTGCAAACGCGAGCAATGTCGGTGCAGCGCGACAGTTGCGGCTGCGCAATGCGCGCGTGCAGGTGCGCGGTTTCATGCAGGTTCGCGATGCGTTCGACGCACGCGGTCCCGCAACATCTCCCGCGCCGCGTTCGCACCCGGCAGCCCTGTGACCCCGCCGCCGGGATGCGCACCTGCGCCGCAGAGGTACAGTCCCTGCACGGGCGTACGGTAGTCGCCGTAGCCCAGAACGGGTCGAGCGGCCCAGAGCTGATCGAGTCCGAGCGCGCCGTGGAAAATATCGCCGCCCACGAGCCCGAAGCGCGTTTCCAGATCGAGCGGCGTCAGCACGGAACGTCCGACGATGCTCGATCTGAAGTTCGGCGCGTACTGCGTGACGGTATCGATCACGACGTCGGCGGCCGCCTCGCGCTCGTTCTCCCAGGTGCGTGCGTCGGGGAGTCGGTAGGCGAAGTGTTGACAGAACAGGCTCGCGACGTGCGCGCCGCGCGGCGCGAGTGAATCGTCGATGGTGCTCGGGATCAGCATCTCGACGATCGGCGCATGCGACCAGCCGTTTGCGCGCGCATCCATCCATGCCTTGTCCATGTATCGCAGCGACGGGGCAATGATGATGCCCGCCTGCAGATGGCTGCCTGCCTCGGGCCGCGCGGTGAACCGCGGCAGCTCGGAGAGCGCGACGTTCATGCGCAGCGTCGCCGACTCGCACCGATAGCGCTCGATACGCGCGCGCAGCTCGGCCGGGATGTGCTCCGGGCCCAGCAGATTCAGGTACAGGAGCTTCGGATTCGTGTTCGCAGCCACGCGCGGCGCTGCAATGCGGCGACCATCGAGGAGCTCGATGCCTTGCGCGCGCTGCCGTTCGACGAGCACGCGCTTCACCGGCGCTTCAACCTCGATGTGCACGCCGAGGCGCTCGGCCTCCCGCGCCATCGCCTGCGTGATCGCGCCCATGCCGCCGACCGCGTGACCCCACACACCGCTCTTGCCGTTCACTTCGCCGAAGCAGTGATGCAGCAGCACGTATGCGCTGCCGGGTGTGTAGGGACTCTGGAAAGCGCCCACGATCGCATCGAAACCGAACAACGCCTTCAGCGCATCCGATTCGAACCACGGGTCGAGCAGGTCGCCGGCGCTGCGCGTGAAGAGCTCGTGCACTTCGCGCTGCGTCTCGAGCGGCAGACGGCGGAACGAATTGCCGAACGTCAGTGCGGACCAGGCATCGCGCATGCGCCGGAGGTCCGTCGGCGGCGTCTCGCGGAGCATGCCACGCAGAAAGGCGACCACGCGATCGAGCATCTCGTAGTACGCCGGCAGACGTTCGGCGTCCCGCGCGGAATGGCGACGCGCCTCGGCGAGAGTGCTCTCCGTGCCGGGCCCGGCGGAGAGCGAGTCACCGTTCGGCAGAGGCAGGAAATTCTGCACCGCCCGTTCGCGGATGGTGAGCCCGTGCTCGGCGAGCCTGAGGTCACGGATTACCTGCGGATTCAGCAGGCTGACGGTGTAGCTCGCGGTGGAGTTGCGGAAACCCGGGTGGAACTCTTCGGTCACGGCAGCGCCACCCACGATCGGGCGGCGTTCGAACATCGCGACCTTGAGGCCGGCGCGGGCGAGGTAACAGGCGCAGGTGAGACCGTTATGGCCGGCGCCGATGATGATGGCGTCGTAACGGCTTGCGGCCGGAGAGCGTCTGGATATAATCACAGTACCTGTACGGATAAACAGCTAGTTGAGGTTCGACTATGTCCGACCTGACGCCGCGCCAGACACAGATTTTGCGTCTCATCCAGCGCTTCATCACCGAGACGGGCATGCCGCCCACGCGCGCGGAAATCGCGCGCGAGCTCGGTTTTCGCTCTGCGAACGCTGCCGAAGAGCATTTGCGCGCGCTCGCGCGCAAGGGCGTCATCGCACTCATACCCGGCACCTCGCGCGGCATCCAGCTGAAGGACACCATTCGCGAGCAGATGGGCCTGCCGCTCATCGGCCGCGTCGCCGCGGGCAGGCCCATTCTCGCCGAAGAGAACATCGAAGCGCGCCTCCAGATCGACCCGGCGATCTTCCAGCCGAAACCGCACTACCTGCTGAAGGTCACCGGCATGTCCATGAAGGACGCCGGCATCCTCGACGGCGACCTCGTCGCCGTGCATCGCACCTCCGAAGTGCGCAGCCGGCAGATCGTCGTAGCGCGCCTCGAGAACGAGGTCACCGTGAAGCGCTATCGCCAGGAAGGTTCGATCGTGTGGCTGCTTCCCGAGAACAGCGAATTCGAACCGATCCGCGTCGATCTCAAGGAGCAGCCGATGATCATCGAAGGCGTCGTCGTCGGCGTCGTGCGGAGAGGATCGCCTTCCGCCTTCCGTCCTCCGTCTTCCGCCTGAAGAGGAGAACGCCGATTCGCGTTCTTCTCCGGCCGAAAGGCGGAAGGCGGAAGGCGGAAGGCGGACGCCAATGCCAGCATTCCCCACAGAGGCGTCGCAGAACGCCCCATCCGACGCCATCGCTCGGCTCCTCGAGCACCCGGCCGTCTGGCGCGGGCGCAGTGCGGGTCATGTCGAAACGGTTTCTTCGGGATTTCTTTCGCTCGATGAGGCGCTGCCCGGTGGCGGTTGGCCACGATCAGGGCTCGTAGAGATTCTTCTCCCGCACGCCGGCATCGGTGAGCTTGCGCTGCTCATGCCGGCACTCGCCGCGCTGAGCCGCGAACCCGTTGCACGCTGGTGCGCGTGGGTCTCGCCGCCGTTCGAGCCTTTTGCGCCGGCGCTCGCTGCGCATGGAGTGGCACTCGAGCGCGTGCTCGTCGCGCGCGCCGGCAAGCCCCTGTGGGCGCTCGAGCAGGCGCTCGGCTCCGGCGCATGCGCGGTCGTGCTCGCCTGGGTCGAGCGCGCACATCCGCGCGATGTGCGGCGGTTGCAGCTCGCCACCGAAAAGGGCCGCACGCTCGGCGTACTGTTCCGCGAGCCGGGCAGCGCCCGGGGTTCCACCTGTGCGGCGCTGCGCCTGGCGCTCGCGCCCTCCAGAAACGGCGTGCTCGTCACGCTGGTCAAGAGTCGCGGCGGCCTGCGTGGCTCGATCGAGCTTCACTGGAGGCACCGATGAAGCCCCGCATCGTCAGCCCCTCACCCGCCTCCGGCACCCTCTCCCCCGCAAGCAGGGGAGAGGCCCCCTCACCCGCCTTCGGCACCCTCTCCCCCGTTCGCGGGGGAGAGGGTTGGGTGAGGGGTGCCGATGCGCGCGAGCTGTGGATCGGCGTGCATGTGCCGCAGTGCGCGCCCGCGGTGCTCGAGCGGCTCGCGGCGCATGCACAGCGCTTCACGCCCCGCGTGAGTCTCGCGCCGCCCGACGGGCTGCTGCTGGAAGTGCGCGGCAGTCTGCACCTGTTCGGCGGCGCGCAAAATCTGTGTCGCGCCGTGGAAGCGGAGTGCGCGGTGCTCTCCGCACGCGTTGCGCTTGCGCCCACCGCTCTCGCTGCGCTCGCCGGAGCGCGCGCCGGCATGTCTTTCGTCGTCACCGATGCGGCGCGGCTCGTCGGGCATCTCGCGTCGTTGCCGCTCACCGTGCTGCGCTGGCCGACGGAAACGCTCGATCGGCTGGTGCAGATCGGCGTACGCACCATCGGCCAGGCACTGCGTCTGCCCCGCACGGGGTTCGCGCGCCGCTTCGGCGCCGCGCAGCTCGAGACGCTCGACCGACTGACCGGCCGCCGCGCCGATCCGCAGCAGGACTTCCAGCCGCGCGAACGCTTTCGCGCCCGCTGCGAGCCGTCGTACGAGCTCGACCGCCACGAGGCCATTCTCGATGCGCTCGCAGCGCCGCTCGCGGATCTCGAGCGCTTTCTGCGCGCTCGTCAGTGCGGCGTCACCGAGCTTCTGATCCGCCTGCATCATCGGCAGGCGCCGGCGACGCGCTGCGTGCTGTCGCTCGCAGCGCCCGAAGCGGATGCGAGTCACCTCGCCGGGCTGCTCACGGAAAAGCTGGCATCACTCCTCCTGCCGGAGCCGGTGCGCGTCTGCGAGCTGCGCTCCGGACCGCTCGCACCGCGGGCGTCGCCCTCGTGCTCGTTGTGGCAACCCGGTGAGCATGGCGGCGGCGCAGGCGCCGAGTCCCCTGCATTCCTCGAGCGCCTGCGCACGCGCCTCGGTGCCGACGCGGTTTATGGTCTGGAGCTCTTTCCCGAGCATCGTCCCGAAGTCGCGTGGCGCATCGCCGCGTCCGATGCCGCTCTCGCGCGACGCGACAGGCATGCGCGCGGCCGCGCCGGTGCGCATGAGGCCGCTGCAGTGCCCTGGTCTTGCGAACGCCGGCCGCTGTGGCTGCTGCCCACGCCGCAGCCGCTGCCCGAAAGCGACGGCCAGCCGCGACATCGCGGACCGCTGCAGCTGCTGGGCGAGCCCGAGCGCATCGAGACCGGCTGGTGGGACGGCGGCGACGTCGCGCGCGACTACTACGTAGCCCTGGACGCGCGCGGTGCGCGGGTCTGGATCTACCGGGAGCGGGCGCCACCGCATGGCTGGTTTCTCCACGGCATCTTCGGCTGAAGCCGGCCAAGACGACTCAGACGACTCAGACGTCTGAGTCGTCTGAGCCCTGTTTCGATTACGCGACCCGCATGAACATCGCCTACGCCGAACTTCACGCGATCTCGAACTTTACGTTCCTGCGCGGCGCCTCGCGCCCCGAGGAGCTCGTCGCACAGGCGCACACCCTCGGCTATTCGGCGCTTGCGATCACCGACGAGTGCTCCGTCGCCGGGACCGTGCGCGCACACGTGGCCGCGAAGGAAAGCAGGCTCAAGCTCGTCATCGGCACGGAGCTGCGCCTCGAATGCGGTCTGAAGCTCGTCACGCTCGCGACGAATCGGCACGGCTACGGTTGCCTCACGAGGCTCATCACGCGCGGCAGACGCGCGGCGGAGAAGGGCGAATACCGTCTGCAGCGCGCCGACATCGAAGACGCGCTCGATGAGTGCCTCGTGCTGTGGCTGCCGTCGCAGCAGGTCGATGCGGAGCAAGGACGCTGGCTCGCCGATCGTTTTCCGGGACGTTTGTGGATCGGCGCGGAGCTCCTGCGCGGGGGCAAGGACCGGGACTACCTCGCGGCCCTCACGCACGCCGGTCGCACGCTTGGTGTGCCGCTCGTGGCGAGCGGGGACGTGCACATGCACGTGCGCGCGCGGCGCGCGCTGCAGGATGCGGTGACGGCGATACGCTTCGGCGTGCCGATCGCGGAGGCCGGCTGGCGCCTGTATCCGAACGGCGAGCGTCATCTGCGCGAGCCCGCGCGCCTTGCGCGGCTGTATCCCGCCGAGCTCACCGCCGAGACTCTCGCCGTCGCCGAGCGCTGCACGTTCTCGCTCGACGAGCTGCGCTATCAGTATCCGCGCGAGCTCGTGCCGCCGGGCGAGACTGCCGCAAGCCATCTGCGCAAGCTCACGGAGGAGGGCGCGCGCCGCCGCTGGCCGCAGGGCGTGCCGCCCCATGTGCGCGCGAGGATCGAACACGAGCTTTCGCTCATCTCCGATCTTCGGTACGAGCCGTATTTCCTCACCGTGCAGGACATCGTGGCGTACGCGCGCAGCCAGCGCATCCTCTGCCAGGGGCGCGGCTCGGCGGCGAACTCGGTCGTCTGCTATTGCCTCGGCGTAACGGCCGTCGATCCCGACCGCGCAGTGCTGCTCGTCGAGCGCTTCATTTCCCGCGAGCGCGACGAGCCGCCCGACATCGACATCGACTTCGAGCACGAGCGGCGCGAAGAGGTCATCCAGTACGTCTATCGCAAGTACGGCCGCGAGCGCACCGCGCTCGCCGCGACGGTCGTGATGTATCGCCCGCGCAGCGCGCTGCGCGATCTCGGCAAGGCGCTCGGATTGGACAGAAAAAATATGGCGCGCCTCGCGAGCACCGTGCAGTGGTGGGACGGCGGACGCGTCGATGCCGAGCGCGTGCGCGATGCCGGCCTCGATCCGAAGGACCCGATGCTCGAGCGGCTGCTGTCGCTTGCGACCGAGCTCATGGGGTTTCCGCGGCACCTGTCACAGCACGTCGGTGGGTTCGTCATCGCCGAAGGGCTGCTCGAGGAGCTCGTGCCGATCGAGAACGCGACGATGCCCGAGCGCACCGTGGTGCAATGGGACAAGGACGATCTCGATGCGCTCGGTCTCATCAAGGTCGATCTTCTCGGGCTCGGTATGCTCACGGCGCTGCGTCGCGCGTTCGCGCTCGTGAGTGCCTATCGCGGCAGGCCGGTGGAGCTCGGCGACGCGCGCGACGATCCGCGCGTGTACGACATGATCTGTCGCGCGGATACGGTGGGCGTCTTTCAGATCGAATCGCGCGCGCAGATGGCGATGCTGCCGCGCCTTGCGCCACGCTCGTACTACGACCTCGTCATCGAAGTCGCGATCGTACGTCCCGGGCCGATCCAGGGCGACATGGTGCATCCGTACCTGCGCCGGCGCGAAGGCAACGAGAAGATCGAGTATCCGAAGCCCGAGGTGAAGAAGGTGCTCGAGCGCACCCTCGGTGTGCCGATCTTCCAGGAGCAGGTGATGCAGCTCGCGATGGTCGCGGCAGGCTTCACAGCCGGCGAGGCGGACGGCTTGAGGCGTGCGATGGCGGCGTGGAAGAGAAAGGGCGGCCTCGGGCACTACGAGCGCAAGCTGATCGACGGCATGCGCGAGCGCGGCTATCCCGACGAGTTCGCGCAGCGCATCTTCAAGCAGGTGATGGGCTTCGGCGAATACGGCTTCCCGGAATGTGTCGTGGGCGAGACACGAGTGGTGGATGCCGATACCGGACGATGGCTGACCATCGAGGAAATCGTGTCAGGACGTGCTCGTCTTAAGAACACGCTCGCTTGCGATGACGACCTGCGCTTGTGCAAGCGCAAGGTAGTCGCCGCAGTGTCGAGCGGCGTGAAGCCTGTGTGGCGTCTGCGTACAGCTTTAGGCCACACGATCGTTGCGACGGCGGAGCATCCATTCATGACTCTGAACGGATGGCGTCAGCTCGGAAAGCTGCGGGTGGGTGATCGCATAGCAGCGGCTCGTTCGATACCGGTGCCAGGTCGCCATCGATGGTTGCGCTATCAGATCGATCGTCTGGCTGCCGTTCTTCGCTCACGCCAGCTCTCGTGTCTTGCAAGGTCCGAGGTTTACTGGGATGAAGTCGTGGCTATCGAGGCGGCGGGGCATCAGGCGACGTACGACCTGCAGATCGACGGCGCTCATAATTTTCTAGCCAATAATCTCGTTGTTCACAACTCTCATGCGGCGAGCTTCGCCCTCATCGCCTACGACTCGGCCTGGCTCAAATGCCACGAACCGGCGGCCTTCACGTGCGCGCTGCTCAACAGCCAGCCCATGGGCTTCTACGCTCCCGCGCAGCTCGTGCGCGATGCGCGCGAGCACGGCGTGGAAGTGCGTCCGGTGCGCATCGAATCGAGCGATTACGACTGCACGCTCGAGCGCCGCGAGGACGGCGAGCCCGCGCTGCGCCTCGGCCTGCGACTCGTGAAATCCCTGTCCGAGGCCGGCGCGCAGCGCGTCGTCGCCGCGCGCACCGAGCGGCCGTTCGCGAGCGTGCAGGACCTCGCCGTGCGTGCCGCGCTCGATCGCGGCGATCTCGAGGCGCTTGCTGCCGCCGGCGCGCTCGCCGCCTCGAGCGGCAATCGGCATCTCGCATTCTGGGAAGTCGCCGGGTCCGAGCGGCCCGCGCCGCTCGCGCCGCGCAGCTCGCGTGCGGCCGACCTTGACGAGGGGCGGCCGCTGCTGGAAGCGCCCACGGAGGGGCAAAGCATCGTCGCGGATTATCGTTCGACCGGGGTTACGCTCGGCCGCCATCCGATGGCACTGCTGCGCGAGCGCTTCGCGCGCTCACAGATCCTCTGCGCTGCGGATCTGCACCGTCTCGAGCACGGTGCGCGCGTGCGCACGGTCGGAATCGTGCTGCTGCGGCAGCGACCCGCGAGCGCAAGCGGGGTCAATTTCGTGACCATCGAGGACGAAACCGGCCACGTCAACGTGATCGTGTGGGACAGCATCGCGCGCGCGCAGCGTCGGCCGCTCATCGAATCGCGCCTGCTCGAAGTGCACGGCGAGCTGCAGCGCCAGGGGCTCGTGACGCATCTCATCGCGCGGCGCCTGATCGACCGCTCGGTGCTGCTCGGGTCACTGCTGACCCGATCACGGGATTACCACTGAGGCAAGCCGGCTGCCGACTTCCGCCTTTCGTCTCCCGGCCGGAGTAAGAGCGCAAACCTCGACGCTGGCGGCGACCCTCCGACCGGAAGGCGGAAGCCGGACGCCGGGAGCCGGATCCGTCAGCGGATCTTCGGGATTTTGCCCGGACCGCCGGCAGCCTTATCGCCTTCGCCGACCTCGTAGTCGTCGAAATCGCTCGTGAGCTCGGCAGTGTTTTTCTCTTCTCGCAGCCGCTCGAGGCGGCGCCACGCCGGATCACCCAGCTTCTGCCCGCGCTTCTTGGCGAGGTCGAGGTCTTTCGAAATCTGATCGAGGTCCACGTCCTCATCGGAGGCCGCCGACTCGATGTCGTCCTCTTCCTCGAACTCGTCCGATTCAGGTTTCTCGCTCATACCCCCGCGGGTCGCCTGTGTGCCGACGCGGCATTCGCTGACCCCTTCGGCGCGGAAGTTAATTCGGTTCGCGTGGCGGCGCAACGGCGATATCAGCGAATGAGCGAATTCATCTCGAAAATCGGGAGGAGCATTGCAAAAACGATGCCCATGACGAAAAGGCCCATGAACACAATGAGCAACGGCCCGAGCAGCCCGACCAGCGCGGCGAGCAGCCCATCGAGCTCGCGCTCCTGGCTCTGCGCCGCCCGTTCGAGCATGCCTTCGAGCTCGCCGCTCGACTCGCCGCTCGAGATGAGGTGGATGGTCATGGGCGGGAAAAGGCGGCTGGCCGCGAGCGAACGGCCGATCGGCGCGCCTTCCCGCACGCGCTGCGCCGCCTCGACGACGGCATCGCGCATCGGAAGGTTCGTGACCACTTCGCTGGCGATCCGCAACGCCTCGAGCACTGGCACCGCGCTAGCGGAAAGAATCGACAGCGTGCGGGTGAAGCGCGCCGTGTTGAACCCGCGGGTGAGGCGGCCCACGAGGGGCAGGCGCAGCTGCAGCCGGTGATAGGCGCGCCGCGCCGCCGGATCACGCAACCACCGCACGAGCAGCACGGCCCCGATGATGAGGGCGGCCGCGACCCAGATGCCGTACATCCGGAAGAAATCGCTCGTTCCGATCAGCGCCCGGGTGATGAGCGGCAGCTGAGCGTGGCTGGTCTCGAACACGTCGACGACCTTCGGCACCACGTAAACGAGAAGGCCGGTGACGATGGAGAAGCACATCACCGTGAGCACGATCGGATAGAGCATCGCGCCCAGCACCTTCTGTCGGATCTCCTCGCGGCTCTCGGTGTAGTCGGCAAGGCGCTCGAGCACCGTATCGAGATGGCCGGACTGTTCGCCCGCGGCGACCGTGGCGCGATAGATCTCCGGAAACACGCGCGGGAACTCGGCGAACCCGTCGGCGAGCGTGTGTCCCTCCATCACTCGGGAGCGGACGCCCAGAATGATGCTCTGCACGCGAGGCCGCTCCGTTTGCTGCGACACTGCGAGGAGCGATTCCTCCAGCGGCAGACCGGCGCGCACGAGCGTGGCCAGCTGGCGTGTGAAGAGCGAAAGATCCCCGGACGACACGCGCCGCACGAGGCTGAAGGCGCGCTGGCGCTTTGCTTCCTTCTGCGCGACTTCCGCGACCGAGACGGGCAGCAGCTGCCGCTCGCGCAAAAGCTGCCGCACCTGCCGCGCGGTGTCGCCCTCGAGCACGCCCTTGCGTTCGCGCCCGCCGGGATCGAGGGCGGTGTATTCGAAGGCGCCCACGCCGGAAGCCTACAGCCTACAGCTCACAGCTCACAGCCCGGAGAAGAGTGCGAGGCGCGGGCGGCACCAGGCTCTTCCTCCGGGCTGTAAGCTGTAGGCTGTAAGCTGTAAGCCCGTCAGTCCTCACGGGTAACGCGGAGGACTTCTTCAATGGTAGTTTCACCCTTGAGCACCTTCGCGCGGCCGTCGTCGCGAATCGAGGGCGTCATCGTGCGGGCGTAGCGCTCGAGCTCGTGCTCGGCGACGCCGTCGTGGATCATCGTGCGCATCTGATCGTTCGCGACGACGAGCTCGTAGATGCCGGTGCGGCCGCGGTAGCCGCCGGACGGATCGCGTCCGGGACGATACAGCACGGGTGACGGCTCGTCCGCTTTCAGATTCAGAAGCCGACGTTCGTATTCGCCGGCCTGAAACGACTGCCGCGTCTCCGGATTCAGCACCCGCACGAGCCGCTGCGCGAGCACGCCGACCAGGCTCGAGGAGAGGAGGAACGGCTCGATGCCCATGTCGCGCAGGCGCGTGACCGCGCCGACCGCCGTGTTCGTGTGCAGGGTCGAGAGTACGAGATGGCCGGTGAGGCTCGCCTGTACGGCGATCTGCGCCGTCTCGAGATCGCGGATCTCCCCCACCATCACGACGTCGGGATCCTGGCGCAGGATCGCGCGCAGGCCGCGCGCGAACGTCATCTCGACTTTCGTGTTCACCTGCGTCTGGCCGATGCCGTCGATGTAATACTCGATCGGATCCTCGACCGTCATGATGTTGCTGGTGTTGTCGTTCAGGCGCTCGAGCGCCGCATAGAGCGTCGTCGTCTTTCCCGAACCGGTGGGTCCGGTCACGAGCAGGATGCCGTGCGGCTTGTGGATGGTCTCGTCGATGAGCTTCTGCGTCTGCGGATCCATGCCGAGCGAATCGAGATCGAGCCGCCCGGCCTGCTTGTCGAGAATACGCAGCACGACGCGCTCACCGTGTCCGGACGGAATCGTCGAGACGCGCACGTCGACCGCGCGTCCGGCGATGCGCAAGCTGATGCGTCCGTCCTGCGGCAGGCGCTTCTCGGCGATGTCGAGCCTCGACATGACCTTGATGCGCGATACGACCAGCGGCGCGACGGCCCGCTTCGACTGCAGCACCTCGCGCAGAATGCCGTCGACGCGGAAGCGCACGACGAGCCGGTTCTCGAACGGCTCGACGTGAATGTCGGAGGCGTTCTCCTTGACGGCCTGCGTGAGCACGGCGTTGATGAGCCGGATGATCGGCGCGTCGTCCTCGCTTTCGAGGAGGTCGGCCTGCTCGGGGAGCTCCTGCGCGAGATGCGCAAGGTCGGTCGTCTCATCGAGACCTTCGACGGCCTGCATCGTGCCTGAGCCGCCTTCGTACGCCCGGCGCAGCACCTCATCGAACACGGTCTCATCCACGCGCTCGAGACGCAGCGGCATCCGCAGATAGCGCCGCACCTCGGCAATGGCGAGCGGCGTGGCGACACCGCGGCACGTGCATTCGGCGACGCCGTCGACGATCTGTTTGACGAGAATGCCGTGGCGCTTCGCGAACGCGAACGACAGCCGCCGCGGCGCGGCGCCGGGCGCCGTTGTGACGGCATCGTTCACCGTTGGTCCCCTTCGGGCGGCGTTGTCGGCGCGGGCGTGTCGGCCGGTTCGGTCGGCTTCTGCGAGGTTGAATCAGCTTCGCCCTCTTTCGGCGGCGGCGCAGGCGGCAGCTCGGGTTTGTCGGTGCGCGGCAGCAGCGGCACCAGCTCGAAACCTCTCGCCTTGCGCTGCTCTTCGCGCATGTAGTTGTACTTCTGGTTCGTCTCGATGGTGGTCTGAACTCCGTCGCGGAGGATCTTCGGCCGAATGAAGACCATCAGATTGGTCCTCTGAGAGGCCGCGGTGCGCGTCTTGAACGCGAGCCCGATGAGCGGAATCCGCCCGAGGAACGGTACTCGCTGCTCCTCGCGCCTCGCTTCATTGGAGATCAAGCCGCCGAGCACGACCACCCCACCGTCCTCTACCAGCACATGCGTCGTGATCGTGCGCTTGTTCGTGATGAGGTCGACCGCACCCTGTGAGCTCGTCGCGAGGCTCGAGCTCTCGAGCTCGATCTTGAGCATCACCGAGTCGCCCTCGTTGATCTGCGGGGTCACCTTCAGAATCGTGCCGACCTCTTCGCGCTGAATCGTCTGGAAGGGATTCACGGATCCGTCGGTGGTCTGGCCGGTGGCGGTGAACTGGCCGGTGACGAACGGCACTTCCTGTGCGACCTTGAGCTCCGCTTCCTGGTTGTCCATCGTGACGGCGGACGGGGTGGCGAGAACGTTGGTGTTCGCGTCCCCGCGAATCGCACGCAGCATCGCTGCGAAGTTCACCCCGGTATCGGTGATGCGACCGATTCCGATGGTCGTACCGCTGGCAAGGTTCGGGTTGACCGTACCCGACGGATTGTCGACGGCGCGGGCAAGGTCGGCGAGCGTCACCCCGCCGACGGGGTTGAGGAACGCGCCGGCCGGAATCCGTGTGTCGTCCTCGTTCGAGAAGACCGCCCAGTTCACGCCGAGCTCGGCGTTGCTGTTCTCCCCGACCTCCACGATGATCGCCTCGACGAGCACCTGTGCGCGGCGGATGTCGAGCTTGTCCACCACCGCCATCAGCTGCCGCATTATCTTTGGCTGCGCCGTGACGACGAGGGCATTGGTTTCCGCATCGGCCCAGATCGTCGTGCTGCGATCCGCGGCGGCGGCGCCAGCTGGAGCGGCGCCTTGTGCGCCTGTGGGCTGCGCCGCCTGAGCGATGCCGGTGACCTGCTCTTTGAGTTTCGTGGCGATCTTCTCCGCATCCGCGTAGTTCAGGTACCGCACCTGAGTGTCCCCGCCGGCCTCGAGCGGTGTATCGAGATGTGCGATCAGCGCCTTGATGCGCAGGCGCTGGGCGCTGTCGCCGCTCACGAGGACCGAGTTCGACCGATCGTCGGCGACGAGTCTCAGCGGGCTCGCACCGCCGCCTTCGGCTGCCGCCTGCGCCTGGTAGAGCGACGTGACGATGCGCACCACTTCGGCGGCGGAGGCGTTCTGCAGCGGCACGACTTCGACGTCGGCATCCCCCTCCTGATCGATGCGGCCGATGATGCGAACGATGCGATTCACGTTCGCCGCGCGGTCCGAGATGATGAGAATGTTCGAGGCCGGGTATGCGGCCAGGTGACCATACTGCGGAATGAGCGGGCGCAGGATCGGCACGAGCTGCGCCGCGCTCACGTTCCTCACCGCGATCACCTGCGTGACGATCTCGTCGGATGAGCCGCTGACGCGGCTCGGCAGATCGTTCGCCGGCAGCTGGCGCGCGTTGGCGTCCGGCACGATCTTGACGACGTTGCCGGCCGGAACGGCCACGAAGCCGTGCACCTGCAGGATCGCGAGGAACGCTTCGTAGAAGGCCTCCGGCGACATCGGGGTACGCGAGAACATCGTCACCTGGGCGTTCACGCGCGGATCGACGATGAAGTTCTTCCCCGTCGCCTCGCTCACCGCCTCGATGATCGTCGAGATGTTCGCGTCCTTGAAATTGGGCGTGATGCGCTGGCCGTTCGAGAGGGGAGCCTCCTGTGCCGACGCCGACGTGAATGCGAGCAGCGCCGTCGCGCAGAGAAGCGGCAGGCGGTCGAACGGGCGGGCTGTCATGAATCGGGTCCCCTGAAGCCGGCGCAAGCCGGCATTATTCGTCGATCGGTGAGTCCGGCGAAACCGGCGCCGGTTGTTCGACAGGCGCAACGCCGGGCGCACCGATGAGCTGATCCGCCTCGGATGCGATCTGCGCCATGTTCAGGGTCAGCTCCTGCGCCCGGCCGTTGCGCATCACCGTGACGCGCGCCTCGCTCGATGAGCCGATCGTCCTGAAAATCTCTGCGCCCCGCGCCGGATCATCGAGCGGTGTGCCGTTGATCGCCGTCACGAGATCGCCGGGCCGAAGGCCCAGACGCATGAACGCCTGGCGGTTGCGCCCAGGGTACACCCGGTAGCCGCGCTGCTTGCCCTGAGCGAACACCGGCTGCTGGCGCATGATGTCCGAGATTACTCCGGGCTCCTCCGTGATGAGCTGGCGCATGCGCTCCACGGCAGGATTCTCGGAAGGCACCGCCGCGACCGGCGGTGCACGAGCGGGAGGCGCGGCGCCCGCGCCGCCGGTGGACTGGCGAGGCAGCACGAGCGCTTCGACCCTCCCGCCGCGCTCGAGCAGCACGCGATCACTGTATACGGCGTGCAGACGCGCGCCGCCGGGAAGGCTGTCGCCCACGGCTCTCACGCGCGCAGCGACGGCACTCTCGCCGACGATCGCAAGCCCGTTCTGCGGATCATCCGCCGCGATGATGCCGGTCAGCACGAGCGGCATGTTCGTCTGCGGAGCATCTTCGGCGCTCGACGGATCCACGCGTGGCTCGCCGAACAGGTGGCTGTTTGCGATCGCTGCCACGTCCACTCGCGGACGCGCGGCCGGAGGAGGTGCCGCCGGCGCGCCCAGGCCGGATTCGCCGTCGACCCCCGCGAGATTGGTCACGATGAGCGCCGCCTGCACCGCGATCGCGAGCGCCAGCACCCACGTCGCGATCTGCGGCGCCCGCGCGAGCAGCGCGCTGCGCCAGCGATCGGTCGGCGGCAGTGTTGGCAGCCAGGCGGCGGCGTTCATCGCACGAGTATCGTGGCCATGCTTTGCAGGTAATGATACGGGGCTGCTGCTGACGCTCTCAAGCAACTGTTTTCCTTTGGTAAACCCGGGTGTGACGCGGTCCGCTTGTGTTGCCTTCAGGTGCCCCCTATAAAGACACAATGCCGGATCCGCAGGTGACTCGGCCCGACACGGGCGTCGTAGTCGAGGAAGCGCGACCTCAAGTCAAGCAACCACCGCTCTATCAGGTCGTTCTATTAAACGACGACTACACCCCGATGGAGTTCGTGGTGGACGTGCTCGAGAAGTTCTTCGCGATGAACCGTCCGACGGCAACTCGGATCATGCTCGAGGTTCATACCAAGGGTAAGGGTATCTGCGGGGTGTTCACTTACGAAATTGCCGAGACCAAGGTCGCGCAGGTCACGACGTATGCCCGCGACCACCAGCATCCACTCATGTGCACTCTCGAAGAGGCCTAACGTGCTGTCGAACGAGCTCGAATACTGCCTGAACGACGCCTTTCACCAGGCGCGAGAAGCCCGTCACGAGTATCTGACGGTCGAGCACCTGCTGCTCGCGATCCTCGACACGCCCAAGGTGCGCGAAGTGCTGCGCGGCTGCGGCGCGGAGCTGCCGCGCCTGAAGCAGGAGCTGAAGGAACATCTCGAGCAGACGACGCCTCGACTGGAAGAGGGCGAGGAGCGCGAGGTTCAGCCCACGCTCGGCTTCCAGCGCGTGCTGCAGCGCGCCGTGTTCCACGTGCAGTCGAGCGGCAAGAAAGAGGTGGGCGTGCCGAACGTGCTCGTGGCGATCTTCAGCGAGAAGCAGAGCCACGCCGTGTATCTCCTCAACCGCCAGCACGTCACGCGCCTCGACGTGGTCAATTACATCTCGCACGGCCTGTCGAAGCTGCCGGACGAAAAGACCGACAAGGAAGAGGTTTCGACGGAGGGCGAGCGCGAGACCGAAGGCTCGAGCGCACTGGAGAAGTACGCGACGAATCTGAATCGCCTGGCTCAGGACGGCAAGATCGATCCGCTCATCGGGCGCAAGCTGGAGATCGAGCGCACCATCGAGATCCTCTGCCGGCGGCGCAAGAACAACCCGCTCTACGTGGGCGAGGCGGGAGTCGGCAAGACCGCGATCGCGGAAGGCCTCGCGCGTCTCATCATCGAAGGCAAGGTGCCGGAGGTCCTGTCCGACTGCACGGTCTATGCGCTCGACATGGGGGCGCTCATCGCCGGGACGAAGTACCGCGGCGATTTCGAGAAGCGCCTGAAGGGCGTGATCACCGAGCTCAAGAAACAGCCCGGCGCGATTTTGTTCATCGACGAGATTCACACCGTGATCGGCGCCGGCGCGGCATCGGGCGGCGTCATGGACGCATCGAATCTCATCAAGCCCGTGCTGACGAACGGCGAGATCCGCTGTATCGGCTCGACCACCTACCAGGAATATCGCGGCATCTTCGAGAAGGACCACGCGCTCGCGCGACGCTTCCAGAAGATCGACGTGTCCGAGCCGAGCGTTGCGGAGACCATCGAGATCCTGTTCGGCCTGAAGAGCCGCTTCGAGGAGCATCACGGCGTGAAATACGCCGACGACGCGCTGAAGGCCGCTGCCGAGCTGGCATCGCGCCACATCTACGAGCGACATCTTCCCGACAAGGCGATCGACGTGGTCGACGAGGCCGGCGCGCGGTTGCGCCTGAAGCCGATCGCCGAGCGCCAGCAGACGGTCGAAGTGCATCACATCGAGGACGTGGTCGCGCGCATGGCGCGCATTCCGCCGAAGAGCGTGTCCACGTCGGACCGTGATCTGCTCAAGAACCTCGAGCGCAACCTGAAGCTCGTGATCTTCGGGCAGGACAAGGCGATCGAGTCGCTCGGCTCCGCGATCAAAATGGCGCGTTCGGGCCTGGGCGATCAGAGAAAGCCGGTCGGCAGCTTCCTGTTCGCGGGTCCCACGGGTGTCGGCAAGACCGAGGTCACGCGGCAGCTCGCGATCGCCATGGGCATCGAGTTCCTGCGCTTCGACATGTCGGAATACATGGAGCGCCACACCGTTTCACGGCTGATCGGCGCGCCTCCCGGCTATGTCGGCTTCGACCAGGGCGGCCTCCTGACGGAGGCGGTCTCGAAACACCCACATTGCGTGCTGCTGCTCGATGAGATCGAGAAAGCACACCCCGATGTGTTCAATCTCCTGCTGCAGGTGATGGACCACGGCACGCTCACGGACAACAACGGCCGCAAGGCCGACTTCCGGCACGTGATGATCGTCATGACGACGAACGCCGGCGCGCAGGAGATGGCGCGCGCGTCGATCGGCTTCACGCAGTCGGACAATACGAGCGACGGCATGGAGGCGATCCGTCGTCTCTTCTCGCCGGAGTTCCGCAACCGCATCGACGCGATCATCCAGTTCGCGTCGCTCGATGTCGCGACGATCGAGCGTGTCGTCGACAAGATCATCATGGAGGTCGAGGCGCAGCTCGAGCAGAAGGGCGTCTACCTCACGCTCGACGACGCCGCCCGCCGCTGGATCGCGGAGAAGGGCTACGACCCGAAGATGGGCGCGCGGCCGATGGCGAGGGTCATCCAGGAGCACATCAAGCGCCCCCTCGCCGAGGAGCTGCTGTTCGGCAAGCTCGCCGCCGGTGGCCAGGTGAAGGTCACCGTGGCGAAGGATGGCTCGAAGCTCGATCTCGAATGCAGGCCTACGACGCTGCCGGAGGTCACGGCCTGACGGGTCAAGAAGATGAAGGAACGAAGAGAGAAGAGCGGCGAGGGTATCGCGTCAGCGAACGCTCGACTCATGCGCGGCAGGTACCTTCGACCGTCGCCTGACGCCTCTGCAAGCGTCTTCAGGGCGCAGCCGGTCTTATCAGCGGCCTCGGTAGACGATGCGCCCCTTGGTGAGGTCGTACGGCGTCATCTCGACCGTGACCTGGTCGCCCGTCAGGATCCGGATGTAGTTCTTGCGCATCTTCCCCGAGATATGCGCGGTGACGACGTGCCCGTTCTTCAGCTTCACGCGGAAGGTCGTATTCGGCAGGGTCTCGACGACCTCGCCTTCCATCTGAATCGCGTCTTCTTTCGCCACACAATCCTTCCTGAGTGCGCTTGGCCAGCGCACGGGGCGCGGAATTCTGCACGAGCAGCGGTTACAGCGGCAAGGGCGCCGTTGAAACGTGCTCGCGCAACAGCGCCTGGAAGCGGGCGCGGGGGATGCCGCGGCTGCCCAGGCTCGCGAGGTGCCGCGAGGCGAGCTGACAGTCGATGAGCGCGATTCCGCCGCGGACGGAGAGCGAGACGAGGTGGGCGAGCGCGGCCTTTGACGCATCGCGCTCGTGGCTGAACATCGATTCACCGAAGAAGATGCCGCCGAGGCGCAGGCCGTAGAGGCCGCCGACGAGCGTGCCGTCGAGCCACGTCTCGATGCTGTGGGCGAATCCCTGGCGGTGCAGCTCGGTGTACGCGGACTGCATCTCGGGTGTGATCCACGTGCCGAAATGGCCGTCCCGCGGTGCTGCGCAGGCGGCGATCACGGCCTCGAATGCCCGATTCACCACGAGCTCGAATCCACGGTTGCGCATCGTCTTCGCGAGACTGCGCGAGCAGCGAAACTCCGCCGGCACGAGCACGGCGCGCGGATCGGGCGCCCACCAGAGAATCGGCTGACCCGCGGCAAACCACGGAAACACTCCGCGGCGGTAAGCGGCGATGAGGCGACGCGGCGTGAGATCGCCGCCCGCGGCCAGCAGGCCGTTCGGTTCATCGAGCGCCTGCTCGATCGGCGGCAGCCACTCGGGGTCGCCATCGGGTGTGAGCCACGTGATCGTCTTCACGTGCGGTAGGGGACGTGGCGGCGCACTTCGTCCGCGTACGCGTCGATCGCGGCGCCTTCTCGCACGAGATAGTCCCGGATCGCGGCGCGGAACCGCGCATCGAGCACCGCGTGCGCGGACCAGCTCATGGTCGGCTCGAAGCCCCGGCTCACCTTGTGCTCGCCCTGGGTGCCGGGTTCGAACCGGGCGATGCCCCGCTCGATGCAGAACTCGATCCCCTGGTGGTAGCACGCCTCGAAATGCAGGCTGTGATGATCCGCTGCTGCGCCCCAGTAGCGTCCGTAGAGCACCTGAGGGCACCAGAAGAATACCGCGGCGGCGACCGCCGCCTTGCCGTGCCGCGCGAGCTTGATCATGAGCGCGTCGCCGAGCGTGCGGGCGATCTCGGCGAAGAACTCGCGCGTGAGATACGGCTCGTGGCCGTGCCGCAGGAACGTGTCGCGGTGAAAGCCGTAGACGGTGTCGAGCAGCGCCGGCTCGATCTCGCTGCCGAATCGTGTCTCGAAGCGGATTCCGGCCTCCTCGACCCGCCGGCGGTCGCGGCGTGCCTTCTTGCGCTTCTCTGCGGTGAAAGTCGCGAGGAAATCCTCGAAGCTCCGATAGCCGCGGTTGCTCCAGTAGAACTGACAGTCGCGACGCGACAGCCAGCCGGCGGCGGCGAACGCTGCGTGATCCGCAGCGTCCAGGAACAGCGCGTGCGCCGATGACAGGTCCTCGGCCGCTGCCTGCTCGCGCACCGCTTCGATGAGTCGGCGAGCGGTCGCCGCGCGATCGAGGTCCGGGCGGATCAGAAGGCGGGGGCCGGTAGCGGGCGTGAACGGAACCGCGATGGCGAGCTTCGGGTAGTAGTTTCTGCCCAAGCGTGCGTAGGCCTGCGCCCAGCTGAAATCGAACACGAACTCGCCGTAGGAATGTCGCTTGAGAAACGCGGGCACCGCCGCGGCAAGCCCCTTGCGATCCGTGAGCGCGATGTAATACGGCTCCCAACCGGTGCCAGCGCCGACGCAGTCCGCGTGCTCGAGAGCGGCGAGGAACTCGTGGCGCAGGAACGGCACGTCGGTGCCGCCCAGCCGGTTCCACTGCCGCGCATCGAGCTCGTCGATGCTGCGATGAACCCGGCCCTCCATCGCCGGCAACGGATCAGCGCGCGCTGACGTCGGTGCGCTCCAGGTATTTGTCCGCGTCGAGCGCGGCCATGCAGCCCGATCCCGCTGACGTGATCGCCTGCCGGTAGACGGGATCCGCTACGTCGCCGGCGGCGAAGACACCGGGGACGCTCGTGGCCGTGGCATCGCCTTCGGCGCCGCTGCGCACCTTGATGTACCCCTCGCGCATCGCGAGCTGGCCTTCGAAGATGCCGGTGTTCGGGGTGTGGCCGATCGCGACGAAGAGGCCGGTGACATCGAGCTCGCGCTTCCCGGAAGTTTCGGTCGAACGGATGCGCACGCCCTTGACCCCGCTCGCGTCGCCGAGCACTTCGTCGACGGTGTGATTCCAGACGAGCGCGATCTTTCCCTCTCCCGCACGCGCGAACAGTCGATCCTGCAGGATCTTCTCCGCGCGCAGCTTGTCGCGTCGGTGCACGAGCGTGACGTGCGAGGCGATATTGGACAGATACAGCGCCTCTTCGACGGCCGTGTTGCCGCCGCCGATCACGGCGACGCGCTGCGCCTTGAAGAAGAATCCGTCGCAGGTCGCGCAGGCGGACACGCCTTTGCCGCGGTATTTCTCTTCGGACGCGATGCCGAGATATTTCGCGGCGGCGCCGGTCGCGATGATGAGCGCATCCGCGGTGTAGGCGCCGGCATCCCCCTCGAGCTCGAAGGGTCGGGCCCTGAGGTTCACGCTCTGGATGTGATCGTTGACGAGCACCGTGCCGAAACGCGCCGCGTGCCGAAGCATGCGCTCCATGAGCGCCGGACCCTGAAGACCCTCGGGATCCCCCGGCCAGTTGTCCACGTCCGTCGTCGTCATGAGCTGGCCGCCCTGTTCGATGCCGGTAACGAGGAGCGGGGCGCGATTCGCGCGCGCCGCGTACACGGCGGCGCTGTAACCGGCGGGTCCGGAGCCGAGGATGATGAGTCGGCTGTGACGAGGCGGCATGTATACTTCGGGCGATTTTTGCAAGCGAGACTTTAGCATTTGGCCGACACCACTGCTCAGACGCGGACGCCATTGCGCCTCTCGAATGCCGTCGCTCGCGGCTTGCGCGAGAGCGCGATCATTGCGCTCGCCGTCGCCGCGCTCGTGCTGCTGACGGCGCTCGCCACCTATAGTCCCGAGGATCCGGGATTCTCGCTCGCGAGCGAGTCCACGGCGGTGCGCAATCGCATCGGTCCGGTCGGCGCGTGGATCGCCGACGTGGCGTTCTTCCTGTTCGGACAGCCGGCATTTCTCTTCCCGTGCATGCTCGCGGTCGCGTGCTGGACGCTGTTCCGCCGGCGTGGCCGCGAGGATTCGCCATCGCGGGCGAACACCGCGATCCGCGCGGGCGGCTTCGTGCTGCTGCTCATCGCAAGCTGCGGCCTTGCGGCGCTCCACTGGGAAGCCGGCTCGTTGCACCAGGGCGCGGGCGGTGTCGTGGGAAGCCTCGTCGGACAGGGGCTCGCCTCGGGGCTCGAGTTCCTCGGCGCGACTCTGCTTCTGATCGCCGCGTGGATGGCCGGCCTGTCGCTTTCCTTCGGTGTCTCCTGGCTCGAGGTCATGGATCGCCTCGGTGCGTGGACATGGCGCGTGATCGACTGGGCGCGCACGCGCGCATCGAGCGCACGCGATGTGGCCGAGGGTCGCGAGCGCAGACAGCAGCGCCTCGCGGCCGCGGAGCTCGAAGTGAAGAAGGCGGTCGGGAAGACGAGGCCCCGCATCGAGACGCCCGCGCCGGCGTTCGAAAAGAGCGAGCGGATCGAGAAGGAGCGCCAGGTCCCGCTCTTCGAGGCGCCGAAGGCGAACCAATTGCCGCCTCTGAAGCTGCTGGATGACCCGCCGTCGCGCGAGGCCTCGTACTCCGCCGAGGCGCTCGAGGCCATGTCGCGGCTCGTCGAGCTGAAGCTCAAGGATTTCGACGTCGAGGCGGAGGTCGTCGCGGTGCAGCCGGGTCCGGTCGTCACGCGGTTCGAGCTGCGCCCGGCTCCCGGCGTGAAGGTCAGTCAGATCTCCGGGCTGGCCAAGGATCTCGCGCGTGCGCTGTCCGCCACCAGCGTGCGCGTCGTTGAGGTGATTCCCGGCAAGTCCGTAATGGGTCTCGAGATCCCGAACGAGAAGCGCGAGATCGTGAGGCTGGGGGAGATCGTGCGCTCGCGTGCATACGACGAGATGGCTTCCCCGCTTACGCTTGGCCTCGGAAAGGACATCAGCGGGCAGCCGGTCGTCGCGGATCTGTCGCGCATGCCCCACCTGCTGATCGCCGGCACCACCGGCTCGGGCAAGTCCGTCGCCATCAACGCGATGGTCCTCTCGCTCCTTTACAAGAGCACGGCCGAGCACGTCCGGCTCATCATGATCGACCCGAAGATGCTCGAGCTTTCGGTGTACGAGGGCATCCCGCATCTGCTCGCGCCCGTCGTCACCGACATGAAGCAGGCCGCGAACGCGCTGCGCTGGTGTGTCGTGGAGATGGAGCGGCGCTACCAGCTCATGGCGGCGCTGAGCGTGCGCAACATCCCCGGGTTCAACCGCCGCGTGAGGGATGCGATCGACGAGGGCCGGCCCATCAGGGATCCGGTGATGCTCGCGCGCGCCGCGAACGATCCGTCGATCGATCAGCGCCAGATCGAGGACCTCGCGCCGCTGCCGTACGTCGTCGTCGTGATCGACGAGCTCGCCGATCTCATGCTCATGGTCGGCAAGAAGGTCGAGGAGCTGATCACGCGGCTCGCACAGAAAGCGCGCGCCTCGGGAATTCATCTCGTGCTCGCCACTCAAAGGCCTTCGGTGGACGTGATCACCGGGCTCATCAAGGCGAACATTCCGTGCCGGATCGCATTTCAGGTTTCGGCCAAGGTCGACTCGCGCACCATCCTGGACCAGGGCGGGGCGGAAGCGCTGCTCGGCCATGGCGACATGCTGTACCTGCCGGCGGGTACGTCAGTGCCGACGCGCGTGCACGGTGCGTTCGTCTCGGATGCCGAGGTCCACCGCGTCGTCGAGGCGCTGAGGGCGTCGGCTCGGCCGATCTTCGTCGAGGAAGTGCTGTCGGGCCCGAAGACGCCGATCCCCGGGCTGTCGTCGGAAGAAGGCGAGGAGGGCGGGGACGCCGGAGATATCGAGCAGGATCCGCTCTACGACGAAGCCGTGAGAATCGTCACGCACGAAAGGAAGCCGTCGATCTCGTACGTGCAGCGACGCCTCAAGATCGGCTACAACCGCGCGGCGCGTCTGCTCGAGCAGATGGAAGCGGTGGGAATCGTCGGGCCGCTGCAGGCGAACGGCGCACGCGAAGTGTTCGCGGCCGCGCCGCCGGAGGATTGACGTGATCGTCCGGCGCCTCGCCGCAGCGCTCGTCGCGGCGCTGGTCGTCTGCCCGCCGCCGATACTCGCTGCGACCTCGGCTGCGACGCCGCTCGATCGCTTTCTGAAGGACCTCAGAACGCTGCGGGCTTCGTTCACGCAGACGCTGGTCGATGCGCGCGGCCGCACGCTCGATCGCGCGAGCGGCACGCTCGTCGTGTCGCGGCCCGGGAAGTTCCGATGGGAGATTCAGCCGACCGGAGCCGACGGCGAAGGGCAGTTGCTGGTGGCCGATGGTCGCAATCTCTGGTTCTTCGATCGCGATCTCGAGCAGGTAACCGTGCGTCCGATGGACGCAGCCCTCACCGCCACGCCGGCGATGCTGCTCTCGGGAACCGCCGATGTGCGGGATGCATTCAAGGTCGAATCAACGGGGCGGCGCGACGGGCTCGACTGGGTGCGCGTCGTGCCGCGACGATCGGACGCCGATTTTCGCGAAGCGGAGATCGGCTTCGCGCGCGGCGACATGCGGCGCATGGTCCTCAAGGACAAACTCGGCCAGACCGCTACCGTTGTGTTCGAGCGTGCGCGGCGCAACGGGCAGGTCTCCCCGTCCGAAGTGAGCTTCACGCCGCCCCGCACCGCTGACGTCATCGGAACGCCTCGCGCATGAATGGCGCGAACAAGTTGCGATTGGCACCGTTCTGGTGGGTTGCCGGGATCGTTCTCGCTCTCGTCGTAGTCTTCGAGAGCCTGGCGCCCACCGTATCGATGCCCCCGTTGGGCAACGACAAGCTCGCGCACTTCGCCGGCTACGGAGTACTGAGCTTCTGGTTCGCGGGGATTCTGCAGCGACGGCGGTATCCCGTTCTCGCGGCTCTGTTGCTCGCGTTCGGCGTTCTCGTCGAGCTGGCACAGTACGCGATGGGCCTGGGGCGGACCGCCGACTGGCGCGACGTCGTCGCAAACTCGCTCGGAATCGCGACCGCGCTCGCGCTCGCGTACGCAGGGCTTGGCATGTGGATGGTGCAGGTCGAACGCCGGCTCGGACTCTCGTGAACACCCGCGCGACGGCGCGGCCGCTCGCCGATCGGATGCGCCCTCGATCCCCCGATGAGATCGTCGGACAGCAGCACATCCTCGCTCCCGGCAAACCGCTTCGGCAGGCCATAGAAGGCGGCCAGCTCCACTCGCTGATTCTCTGGGGCCCGCCGGGCACCGGAAAGACGACGCTCGCGCGGCTCATCGCATCGCGGGCCGACGCGGAATTCATCGCGCTCTCCGCCGTCATGGCGGGCGTCAAGGACATTCGCACCGCAGTCGAGCACGCGAAGGCGGCGCGCGCCGCGTACGCACGGCCTACCGTCCTGTTTCTCGACGAGGTGCACCGCTTCAACAAAGCGCAGCAGGACACTTTCCTGCCGTTCCTCGAGGACGGCACGCTCACGTTCATCGGTGCGACCACCGAAAATCCATCGTTCGAGATCGTGAGCCCATTGCTCTCCCGCGCGCGCGTGTACGTGCTGCGTGCGTTGTCCGTGGAAGATCTCGTCAAGCTGCAGCAGCGCGCTCTTGCGGACGAGGAGCGCGGTCTCGGGTCCGAGCGTCTGTCGAGCGAAGCGGCCGCGCTCGAGCTCATTGCGCGCGCCGGCGACGGCGACGCGCGTCGCGCACTGAACATGCTCGAGCTTGCGGCGAGCCTCGTCGACGATGCGGCCCGTACGATCACCGTGGCGATCGCGCAGGAAGTCGCGAGCGGCGGTCGCCGGCGCTTCGACAAGGGCGGCGAGCAGTTCTACGACCAGATCTCCGCACTGCATAAGTCGGTTCGCGGAACGGATCCCGACGGAGGGCTCTACTGGTTGGCTCGCATGCTCGACGGCGGCTGCGACCCGCTCTACGTCGCGCGTCGCATCGTGCGCATGGCAGTGGAGGACATCGGTCTCGCGGACCCTCGTGCGCTCGCGATCACGCTCGATGCATGGGAAACCTACGATCGGCTTGGCAGCCCCGAGGGTGAGCTCGCGATCGCCGAAGCAGTCGTCTATCTGGCGTGCGCGCCCAAGAGCAACGCCGTGTACGTCGCGATGGGGGAGGCGCAGGAGGATGTCGAGCGCTTCGGCACTCTCGACGTGCCGCTGCGCTTCCGGAACGCACCGACGCCGCTCATGAAGGATCTCGGATACGGCCACGGCTATCGCTACGCGCACGATGAGCCGGGGGGCTTCGCAGCCGGGGAGCGCTAT